>JAQCNM010000039.1 GCA_028275025.1 Halovenus sp. | reverse complement strand
GAAGAAACGCCTGTGGAGACTGCGCTCCCTGTGGACACTGCGGTTGTGTCTGCAAAGCGCGTCGTGGAAGCAGGAAGCCCCTGCCTCAAGAAGCCGCCAACGGCGGCGAGTAGGCAGGGGTAGTTCACTCTGCCCGCACCGACAGGCCGGTATGGCGACCTACGAGCGGTCGGCGCGTGTGGCAGCCCCGCTCGCGGCGGTCTGGGAGTTTCACTCCACCGAGCGGGGGTTGGTCGAACTCACACCCGACTGGATCTGCCTCCAGGTCGAGTCGGTTCGCGGTCCCGACGGCGACCTCGACCCGGACGTGCTGGAGACCGGGTCGACGCTGTCGGTGTCGGTCCGGCCGTTCGGTGTCGCCCCGAGGCAGAGCTGGGTGTCCGAGATCGTCGCCCGCGAGCAGGATGGCACGAGCGCGTACTTCCGGGATGTGATGTCCGATGGGCCGTTCGAACACTGGGAGCACACCCACTCGTTTTTTGCCGACGGCGAGGAGACGGTCGTTCGTGACAGCATCAGCTACCAGTTCCCGCTGGGCCAGGCCGGCGATGCGGCCGGCCCGCTCGCCGTTGTGGGGTTCAAGCCGATGTTTCGCTACCGCCACCGACGGACGAAACAGCTTCTCGAGTGACACCCCCTCGCGGCCCGGGTGCTGTCGGTGGCAGGTAGACCCGACATCACCCGGTTGCTGCGCTCTCGACCGAACACCGGCGACACCGAACCGACCGGTCACGACCGGTCGGTGACTGTTCTCCGGGCGAAGCCTCTCCCCGAGACGTCCTGCTCGGTGGCTCCCTGTCTCAAGAGTGCTCGTCCTGGCGGTTGTGTGCGGGGACCGACCGGAAACAGCACGCTTAGTACGCTGGGACGACAACAGGTGACACAGTAGTGACGACCGGACGCCGGCACCGCCGGCGGAGCTATCGATGAAAGATCAAGAACGCTTACACGACCCATCGACAGATGATATCGAGGCCGCACGCGGCCTCGTCGAGGCGATCGTTGCCAACATCGAACACGTCGTCGTGGGGAACCACGAACCCGTCGAGCACGTCGTGACGACGCTGCTCGCCGGCGGGCACGTCCTGCTCGACGACGTCCCGGGTGTGGGAAAGACCATGCTCGCACGCTCGGTCGCGGCCAGTATCGACGGCGATTTCAGACGCATCCAGTTCACCCCCGACCTGCTGCCGGCGGACGTGACAGGTGTCAACGTCTACAACGAGGCCACCGCCGAGTTCGAGTTCCGGCCCGGTCCGGTGTTCGGGAACGTCATGCTGGCCGACGAGATAAACCGTGCCCCGCCAAAGACACAGTCTGCACTGCTCGAGGCGATGGAGGAGAGCCAGGTCACGGTCGACGGGGAGACCCGGGCGCTGCCGGACCCGTTCCTGATTATCGCGACCCAGAACACCGTCGAGGCAGACCGAACCTACGACCTGCCGGTCGCCGAGCGGGACCGCTTCGCAAAACAGCTCTCGCTTGGCTATCTCGGCGCGGACGACGAGACCGACCTGCTCGGGCGTGTCGTCGACGGCCACCCGATAGACGAACTCTCGCCGGTGGTCGGACTCGAGACGCTCCGGCGCGCTCGAGAGACGAGCGTCGGTATCTCCGTCGAGGAACCGGTTCGGACGTACATAACCCGACTGGCACGTTACACCCGCGAACACGCCGAACTCGGTGTCAGCCCCCGGGGGAGCATCACGCTGCTCCGGGCCGCACAGCCCCGGGCGATTCTCGACGGCCGTGACTACGTCATCCCCGACGACGTCCAGCGCGAGGCCCCCGCAGTACTCTCACACCGCATCGTCGGTGACGGTCGCGACGGCGAGCGGGTCGTGGCCGACGCACTCGACTCCGTTCCAGTTCCATGAGACGGCTTCCAGCGGTCGGTGACCGTCTCCGCGAGCTGGTCTCCGACCGGGTCGGGCTGTCGACCCGTGACGGCGAGCCGCGGTTCCGACTGACACGCCGTGGGTGGGTGTTGGCCGGGCTGATGGTCTTGCTCGTGCTCCTGGGCTGGCAGTACGGCTCCCGACAGATCAACACGGTCGCGGTGCCCGTGCTCGCCGCCCTGGTCGTCGGGGTCGTGCGCGTCCGGCGGGCGAGCTGTGAGTCGGTGACACTCTCGACCCCGCCACCGTGTGTTCCTGGTGAGGACCGGACGCTCGTGGTCGAACTCGAGGGACGGGGGTTGGCGACGGTTACGCTCGACGTACCCGAGGGGGTCTCCCTGGCGGATGGGGCGACCGACGCCGAGACGACCAGCACACTCCCGACGACTGTCGAGTGGACCATCAGGCCGCTCTCCCGGGGTATCTACGAACTCGGTCCGTTGGACGTCCGGATTCACGGGCCACTCGGCCTCGTCGAACGGCAGGTCACGCGGCGCCCCGAGACCGAACTCGTTGTTCACCCGCGGCGAATCGACCTGACACACCCGACAGCGGCAAAAGGGGAGCTGCACACGCGGCCCGACGTCGTCACCCAGGAGTTCGACCACATCCGGGAGTACGCACCCGGTGACCCACTCCGACGCATCGACTGGAAGTCGAGTGCGAAACACGACGACATCCACGTTGTCGAGTTCTCCGAACGGGCGGGCGAGCAGGCGCTCGTCATCGCCGGGGTGGCTGCTCGGGGTGCCGACGACCGGATGACGAGTGTCGTGGCGACACTCGCCGAGGCCGCACTCGACGCCGGTATCGACGTGGGCGTGGTCGTTCCCGACGGCCGCTGTCCGCCCGACAACGGTCCGGCACACCGCAAACAACTGCTCCGACTGCTCGCCCGCACCGGACCGAGCACCGAGGCCGAGGGCTACACCGTGACAGACAGCATCGACGAGGAGACCGACATCGTCGTCGACGCGGGAGACCCCCTGATCGCCCGTGGCTCGCGCGAGCCGACGGTTCGGACCGCCTACGACACCTACTCGGTCGCGGAACTGTCGGGCGGCTCCGGGGGCGGTGACACCGACGGTGAGGCGACACCGGGAGACCGGGAGGCACGCGTATGAGTTCGGTCGCCGGCGGCACAGACCTCCGCGCCCGGTTCGCGGCGCTGTGGGCGGCGCTCCAGCCGTCCGACCTGCTCCGGGCCGGTGCACTGGCCGCCACGCTGGTGCTCATCTCCTCGTTTACACTCGTGCTCTACGAGATCACCGCGACGGTCGGTGACCCGACGGGGCTCGTGCTGGTCGTGTTCGGGGCGGGGTCTGTGGCGACCGTGGTCTGGCCGTTTGTCGACGTAGACCGGGCAGTCCGGGTCGGTGTCGCCGCGTTTGTCGCCGGCCTGTTGCTCTACGGGCTGGCGATCCCCGTCGCACTCCGGCCGTTACTGGCGCTCAAAACGGCCGTCGAACTACTCACCGGGCGTAGCACCCTCTGGCTCATCCAGGTCGACCTGTGGGTACTGTTGGTCACGCCGGCACCGGTGTTTCTCACCTGGCTGTTCGCACTCGACGGCCGATACGTCCGGGCCGCCGGGGTCGGCGGTGCGGCGCTTTGTTTCTTGACGTTGACCGGTGACGCAACTCTGACCCTGACCCTCCTCGGGGTCGTCGCGGCAGGGGCGCTCGTCGGACTGGGCGACGTCATGCGGCGTGCAGACTCGATTCTCCCCGTCGAGTCGCTGGTGGTCGTTCTCGCCGTTATGATCGTCGCCCCGTTTCTCGTCTCGGTCGTTCCCGGCGGGGCGGCCGGGCCGCTCGGCCTCGTCGGCAACGACGCGGTGACGATGGAGGAGAACGTCGTCGAGGCGGGCCCCAGCCTCGAGATACGCGGCAGTATCGAGCAGACGGCCGACGTCCGGTTTCTGGCCTCCGGCGACCAGCCCCGCTACTGGCGAACCGGGAGCTACGACCGGTACACCGGTGATGGCTGGATACGGACCGGCGAGTCGGACAACGGGTTGGAGCCGCCCGACGATGCCGACCGGGTCGCAAACTACACCGTCGAACCCCGCACCGAGGTGAGGGCGCTCCCGGCACCGTGGCGGCCTGTCAGTTTCGACGGGGTCGACGACCTGTCGGTCACACCCGACGGGACCCCCACGCCCGGCGGAACCGTCGAACAGGAGTACACCGTCACCAGCACCGTACCCGACGCGTCCGGGGTCGAACTCTCCCTGGCAGACGGGGAGTTCCCCGCGGACGTCGTAGACCGGTACACACAGCTCCCCGCAGACACCCCCGACCGGGTCACACAACGCACCCAGTCGATCGCCGCGAACGCTGAGACACCGTACGAGACTGCGGCCGTCGTCGAGGCGTGGCTGGAGAACAACCGCGAGTACTCACTCGACGTCGACCGACCGAGCGGCAACATCGCCGACGCCTTTCTGTTCGAGATGGAGGCGGGTTACTGCACGTACTACGCGACGACGATGGTCAGTATGCTCCGGTCGGTCGACATCCCAGCCCGACTCGTGGTCGGATACACGCCCGGCGAACAGGTCGACAGCGACACCTGGGCAGTTCGTGGCACGAACTCACACGCCTGGGTCGAGGTGTACGTCCCGGAGCACGGCTGGGTCCAGTTCGACCCCACACCGGCCGACCCCCGCACCGACGCAGAGAGTCAGGCGTTTGGCGGCTCTGCCACGAACACCGGTGTCGACCTGTCCGGGACTAGCAGCGGCGAGGCACCAGACGTCAACCGTGCCGACTCGACCCCGGACACACCGGAGGGGGAGTCTGCCACTACCGGGGAGAGTGTTGTCGGGAGCGTGGGTGCCCCTATCGACACTGACAGACGGTTCGACACCACGGGCAGCCCAGGGCCGTCCGGAAACGACACCCGAGCCGTCGCGGGCGAGCTCGAGGACGCCGGCGACACCGACACCGGCGTCGAGTCGGAGTCCGACGACGGCATCTCGGTGGCAGTCTCACCGGGTGACATCAGTCCACGCCGTGGGGGTGACGCGCTGCTCGAACTCCCGGCATACCAGCACGCGCTGCTGGCGACACTCGCACTCGCAGGGCTCGCTATCGGGGTCAGACGGAGCCCGTTACCGGCACTCCTCGAGCGGGAGGTCCGCATCCGGTTCCAGCGCCGGCACGACCCCGAGACCGACATCGAACGGGCCCACGACCGGATGCTGCTCGTGCTCGGCAAGCGCCACCGGGTGCGTGACTCCGCGGAGACCACACGGCAGTATCTCGACGCCATCGGGGCCTGTCCCGAGGCACACCGGCTGGCGGCTATCCGCGAGCGAACCCGCTACGCCGACGAGTGCTCCGAGGCAGCCGCCGACGAGGCGGTCGAGCTCGTCGGCGAGGTCCGTCAGGGCTGACCGGGGTGGCGGGGTCGGTTACTCGGTCGGTGCCGTCCGGCGGCTGTTGTCAGTCGCCGGTTCCGTCGGCCAGACAGGCCGCAACGACCCGGAGCAGGCGCTCGCCGCGGACCTCCTCGGCGAGTAGCGGCACCCGCCGGACCTGACGCCCACGGAACAGCTCCTGTGCCTGTGTGAGTGCTCGCTTTTGAATCTGCCAGCGGCGCTCACAGAACCCGCAGTCGGTGTGGTTCGGCGCGACAAACTCACCCTCGAGGTCGGCCACCTCGCCAGGGTCCTGCATGACCCGGTTCACGACGACTGTCCCGACCGGGATGTCGAACGCCTCGAGACGGTCGAGCAGCCGCGTCGACTCCCGGACACTCAGCTCCTCCGGCACCATCACCAGACGAAAGTCGGTTCGGTCCGGGTCACGCAGCACCGCCCGCAGCCGCCCGATGCGGTCGGCAAACTCCTGGAGCCCCCGGCCGTCGGCGTCGCCGAACCCGCCCACGACACCGCCAAACTGCTCGCGCACCTCGCGGAGTTGACCGACCATCGAGTCGAGCATCTCGGGAAGTTCGAGCAGTCGGAGGGTGTGGCCGGTCGGCGCGGTGTCGACGACGACCCGCTCGAACCGGGGGTCCTCGAAGAAGGTGAGCAGGAGCCGGATCGCAGCCGTCTCGTCACTGCCCGGCATCGCGGTCCCGCCGGCCGGGGTCTCCGCCGGCTCCCCGCCGAGCATGTCGGCGAACGGACTGTCGGCGAGCTCGTCGGAGGTATCCTCGAAGCGACCCTCCTGTACTGCCGCCTCGGGGTCTATCTCGGCAGCGTACAGCGGTATCTCCTCCCGGATACGGGCCGGCTCCGCCGGAACCTGCGTGTCGAGTGTGTCCGACAGCGAGTGTGCGGGGTCTGTCGAGACCACGAGTGTGGCGGTTCCGTCGCGGGCGCTCGCGAACGCCGTCGCCGCGGCCATCGTCGTCTTTCCGACCCCGCCCTTACCGCCGTAGAGCACGTACTCCGGTGCGTCGACACCTGCGGGTACGTGCTCGCCGTCGATGCTCTCGACCGGCTCGACAGCCACGTCCATACCGTGCCCTACCCACTCGGGGCTCCTGTACCCGTCGACTCCGACCGACCGCCAGGTGCTCTCGCGCCCGGAGGGTGTCAGCCCGTCTGTCCGGCTCTCACGCTGCCCTTTTGTACGGGAGGCAACAACGGAGAGTATGACTCGAGCGGCTCTCTCGCCGGCACAGCGAGTGGGCAGACAGACACTGCGTGAGACGCGGGTCGACACAGAAACAGAGAGACGGGACCCGAGAGGAGCCCGCGGGGAGTGGATGCGGCGATGACCGGTCACGACCCCGCGGTCCTCTGCGTACACACCGACGAGCGACCGGCACGACAGCTGCGTGATGTCGATCTCCGAGCCGAGCGGGTCCACACGACCGACGTCGCAGTCGATGAACTGGATCGGGGTGAGTACGACTGTGTGTTGCTCGGCGACCCGTCGACGGGACACCGCCGTGACAGTCTCGACCGAATAGCAACGGCGGCCCCGAACTCCCCGGTTTTGCTCTACGGTCTGTCCGACGATCTCCAGAGGACACTCGACGCCGGTGCCGTCGACGTTGTCAGGGTCGACAGCCGGGCGCCGGTGCTCGTGACCCGGGTGAATAATATCGTTGACCAGACCCGGGACGACGACCGCGAGCGCGACGAACTGCTCGATGCCCTGCTCGAACACTCCCCCGACCAACTGAGCGTGCTCGACAGTGACGGGAGATACCGGTTCGTCAGCAGGGCTGTCGAGCGACGGCTGGGACACGACTCGGCTGAGATGGTCGGCCGCTCCGCCTTCGAGTACGTCCACCCGGCAGACAGAGACCGAGTCCAGGAGGTGTTCGAGTCGATACGTGTGGCACCCGGTGAGACACACACCGCCGAGTACCGCCTGCGGACTGCCGACGGCGACTGGCGGTGGCTCGAATCCCGTGGCACGAACCATCTCGACGACCCGACCATCGAGGGTATCGTCATCAACTCCCGGGACGTGACCGAGCGCAGGCAACAGAACGAGCAACTCCGCGAGGAGCGGGCCCTGACAGAGGCCATCTTCGAGGCACTGCCGGACGTGTTCTACGCGTTCGACGAGAACGTCAACTTCCTGCGCTGGAACGACCGGCTTTCGACAGTGACCGGCTACGACGACGAGGAGATCGAGTCGATGCATCCGGCGGAGTTCGTGCTCGAGGAGGACCGACAGAAGATACTCGACGCCATCGCCCGTATCATCGAGTCCGACGAGGCCGTCACAGTGGAGGCACGGTTTGAGGCGAAAAACGGCGAGGTGTTCCCCTACGAGTTCACCGGCGCACGGATGACAGACGACACGGGCGACCCACTCGGGATCGTCGGTATCGGTCGGGACATCGCCGACCGCAAGCAGCGTCAGCGTCGGTTCGAGGCCGTGTTCAACAACACCTACCAGTTTACCGGTCTGACCGACCCCGACGGCACGGTAGTCGAGGTCAACGAGACGGCGCTTGAGTTCGGTGGTCTCGACCGCGAGACAGTCCTCGGGCAACCCGTCTGGGAGAGCCTGTTCTTCCAACACACCGAAACAGTTCCCGAAACCGTTCGGACGGCCGCCGAACGGGCCCGCCGGGGGGAGCTCTTTCGGACAGAGCTCGAGGTGCAGGGAAACAACGGGCTGGAGACGATCGACTTCTCGGTTCGTCCGCTCACCGACGAACACGGCGATGTCCGGTTGTTGATTGTCGAGGGACGGACGATAACCGCACTCAAGCAGCGCGAGCAGCATCTGGGTGTGCTCCAGCGGCTCCTCCGGCACAACCTCCGAAACAAGATGAGCGTCATCCGTGGGAACGCCGACCTGCTGGCACACGAACTCGCCGGCACCGACAGTGTCGAACCTGTCGAAAAGATACAGACGGCCGTCGACGAACTCGTCGGCCTGAGTGACACCGCCCACAAGCTCTCACAGGTCGTGACCGAGTCCACCTCGGAGCATCGCCCCGTCGATGTCGAGCAACTGCTCAGGAGTGCCTGTACGGAGTTCGACGAGGCGTACCCGGAGGCGTCACTGCGACTCTCGGTGGCCACCCAGCAACAGGTACGGGCCGACTGGCGACTCCGCGTTGTGTTCGAACAACTCATCGAGAACGCGCTCAAACACACCGGGGAGCCACCGGCCGTCGAGATAACCGTCACGGCAGACGAGGACTCCGTGTCGGTCCGCGTTGCCGACGACGGTCCCGGTGTCCCGGCGGACGAGCTCGTCGGTATCGTCGGCGAGCGCGACCGGACACAGCTCACACACGGCTCCGGGCTCGGTCTGTGGTTGGTCCGGTTGGTGCTCGACGACTACGGGGGAGATCTCTCCTACGAGTCACCACCCGAGTACGGGAGCGTGTTCACCGTCACTCTCCAGACCGGGGTCGACGGGCAGTTGCGTCCCGAGACCGGACCCGCCGAGCAAACCTGATACCGGCCTCGCCGGTTCTACAGGCGGTACTGCTCACCATCGACGGCCAGGGGCTGTTCGAACGCCTCCTCGGCCGGGTAGAAGTGCGAGACGTGAACCAGCCGCGTCCGGTCGGCGTTGAGGTCGTCGCCCAGCGCGAGCGCCCCCTCGCGGGTCATGTGCTTGTCACCGAAGGTACGCGGAACGCCGCTCTCGTCGTGGTGTCTCCCGCCCTTCGGGTGGTACTCACAGAGGTGTGCGGGGACGATTGCGTCGGCGAGCAACAGGTCCGGGTCGGCGAGTGCCGCCCGCGAGCGGTCGGGGATACCGTAGCTCGTGTCCCCCGACAGCGAGAGCTTCGCCCCCGTCTCGGGCTCCTCGACCACGAGCCCGTAACACAGAAGCGGCGGGTGCTCGACCGGAACCAGTCGAACCTCGAACCCACAGACTTCGAACCGCTCTCCCGGTGACTGTGCCCTGACGGTCACCTGGTCGAGGTAGTCGTAGTCGTCCGCGACCGTCTCGGCGACAGTCGCCCCCGTGAGAGGGTCTGTCTCGTCGGCGGCGTGGACATCGAGTGCGTCGAGCACCCGGTAGGCGTTGCCGAGTCCGTCGAGATGGTCGAAGTGGATGTGGCTCACGACCGCCGTGTCCGGCAGGGGGACGTCCTCGCGGAGAAACTGCTGACGAAAGTCCGGGCTGCAGTCGATCAACAGCGACTCCCCGGTCCGTTCGTTGTAGACGTGCACGGAGAACCGTGTCCGCTCGACACCGCCGCCGGCGGTTACCCGGCCGCCGCGCTCGCGCAGGCGCTCTCGGAGGTCGTCCCCCGGGTCTCGTGCCCGCTTGCAGGTGTCACAGTCACAGCCCACGGTCGGGGTCCCCGTCGTGTCGCCGGTCCCCAGAAGCGTGACCCGCATTCGCGTGTCAGTCCTGCCTCGCGCCCGGTTCCTGCTGGCGGCCGACACTCTCCTCACCGCCCGTGTGGTCGTGACCGTCGTGTCCGTGTCCGGTGTCTCCGCCGGACTCTTCCCCGAGACCGCCGGCGACGAGCGCGTCGTGGTCGCCGTCTATCATATCGAGGTTCTTCAGCGTGTCACGCTCGTTGAACTCCTTGACAGCCTCGACGAGGTCTGCCTGTGTGAGCGTCGTCCGTTCCTCGATGAGCGCCTCGAGTACGGCCTCGCGCAACACCAGTCGGAGGTCGCTCCCGGTCAGCCCCTCGGTCAGGTCGGCCACCTCGGACGGCGCGAAGTCGACGATATCCATCTCGCTTGTGACGAGCTCGAGTATCTGTGCACGCATCCGGGCGTCGGGTTTCGGGAAGTTGACAATCTCGTCGAACCGCCGCCAGGCAGCCGCGTCGAGCTGGTCGGGGTGGTTCGTCGCACCGATGAGCAACACCTCGTCACGGATGAGCGACACGTCGTCGATGCTCTTCAGCAGGGTGTTGACCGCCCGCTTGATAGCGGCGTGTTCGTCACTGGAGCGAGTCTTTGCGACGAAGTCGAACTCGTCGATAAACAGGATACAGGGGGCCAACCGCGTCGCCACCTCGAACGTCTTCTCGACGTTCTTCCCGGTCTCGCCGAGATACTGGCTGGTTATCATCGAGAGTTTCACCTCGACGAACGGCAGTCCGAGTTCGCGTGCGAGTGCCCGTGCGACCGAGGTCTTGCCGGTGCCGGGTGGACCGACGAACAGGAGTTTGCCGATCTCGCGGAGCCCGATACTCGCGAGGTACTCTCTGTGTTCGATCGCCTTTACGACCTTCTGTACCTCCTGTTCTTGCTGGCCGGTCAGAACAATCTCGTCGAGAGGTTGCTCGATCTCCTCGGGGGCACTCACCTCGACCAGGTCGAGCATCTCGTCGTCCTCCTCGAAGTACTCCTCGAGGAGAGCGTCGATAAACGCGCGGTCGGCACGGGCCGGTCTGGTCGTCTCGCTGGCCTGCTCGTAGTCGCCAGCCTCGAACTCGGCCGCGAGCACCGGGTTCTCGGCGAGTCGGGCGGCGTCGACCCGGTCGGCGTACCACTCCCGGGCCATCTCGTGGTCGGTGAACGACAGGGTGCCCGAGAACTCCTCGTAATCGGTGAAAAGCAGATCAGAAACGGCCTCCCACGGGCGGTCGACACCTGTTGCTTCCTGGGCAGCCTCAGTACTCGCAGCCAGCGGCCGCTCGATGCGGCCCTCGCTCCAGAACGGTCGGCGGTGTGCCGGCGGCAGGTCGTCCGGTTCGAACCGCTCGTTCTCGTCGTAGACACCGACTGTGAGCACAAATTCGACGACATCGAACGCCGGGTCACTCATCTCCATCCTTTAGGGGTGCTGGCATAATAAGTCACTCGAACAGCGCCTCCCTCGTCGCCGGCCCGCCACACAGCAGTCAGGCCACGTTGAACCCCTTCTCCCGGAGGAAATCCTCGACTCGACCCGTGTGGTTGCCCTGTAGCTCGATCTGGTCGTCGTCGATAGTGCCCCCACAGGCGAACTTCGACTTGAGATCCGAGGACAGACTGTCCAAGTCTACGTCGTTCGGGTCGAACCCCTCGATTATCGTTACCTCTTTGCCGTAACGGCGCTCGTCGATACGGATCGTTATCTCCTGGGAGTCCTTTGCGACATCCTCACAGACACAAAGCTCCTCGGGGAGCCCGCACGTCGAGCAGACTTCTCCGGCCATTACCTGTCGAATCGTAGAGAGCCAGGCTTCTTAAACCTGCCGGGCCACCAACAGACCCGCCGACCGGGCCGAACACCGCTCTCCTCTCGCAGTACGCGACTGCCGTCGGCTCACGGCCTCCGTGACTCGACGGGCACGTCTTGATCTCCGGCGACCCTGGCCCCGGTCCCCGGTGACCTCGGCCGTCGACTGCCCGGGCGCGGATTTTTGTCGACTCACCCCATACAGAACGGTATGCGTGTCCTCCGTGGCCGTGCCGTCGACCCCGAGTCTGACCGGGCGACGACACAGCGCCTGGCAGCGTGGGCCGGTGACACCGGTGAGCCGGCGGTGCGGGTCTGGCGACCACATCCCACGGTGGCGTTCGGTCGTCGTGACGCGACCCGCGACGGGTACGACCGTGCACTCCGGACGGCCCGGGAGCACGGGTACGAGGTCGTCGAGCGCTCTGTCGGCGGTCACGCCGTCACGTTCACCGGGTCGACCGTCGCGTTTCTCCGGGCCGAACCGGTCGAGGAGGCCCGAACCGGTATCGGGACCCGGTACGACCGTGCCACCGAGGACGTTGCCACGGCACTCGCTACCGTCGGGGCGCCGGTCGAGCAGGGTGAACCGGACGGGGCGTTCTGTCCCGGGACACACTCCCTGTCGGCCCGTGGCAAGATTGCCGGACTCGCACAGCGTGTCAAGCGCGACGCCGCGCTCGTCTCTGGTGTGGTCGTCGTCGCCGACCACGACCGTATCGCCGAGGTGCTGGAACCGGTGTACGGCGCGCTCGGACTGCCGTTCGAGCCCACGGCCGTCGGTAGTGTCGCCCGTGCCGGCGGGGTGGCCGACCCCGAGCGGGTGGTGCGGGCACTCCAGAACCGACTCGCGACCGACCCGCACGTCGAGTGGGTCCGGGAGACTTAGGACTGTCGGGCGTACAGAGCAGATATGCTCATCCGGAACGCGACACTCGCCGACGGCCGGCGCCGTGATGTTCGTGTCGGCGACGAGCGAATCAGGCGGGTGGCCCGGGGGCTCGAGGCCGGAGACGAGCGGGTCGTCGATGCCAGCGGCAAGCGCCTCCTCCCCGGGATGATCGACGTGCACGTCCACCTTCGACAGCCCGGGTTCGACCACAAGGAGACGTGGGAGACGGGGACCCGCAGTGCCGCTGCCGGTGGTGTGACAACCGTCGTCGACCAGCCAAACACCGACCCCGCGACCGTCGACGGAGAGGCGTTCGACCGGAAGACGGCGTTCGCGGCGGACGCACAGGTCGACTTCGGTATCAACGGCGGGGTCACGGGTGGATGGGAGCCCGACTCGCTGTTCGACCGACCGCTCTTTGCGCTCGGTGAGGTGTTTCTCGCCGACTCGACGGGGGAGATGGGTATCGAGGAGCCGTTGTTTCTCGACGCGCTCGACCGGGCCAGCGCCGAGGGGGTGCCGGTGACGGTCCACGCCGAGGACGAGTCACGGTTCGATCCGAGCGCCCGCGAGCGAACTGACGCCGACGCCTGGAGCGCCTACCGGCGGGCCGACGCCGAGATTGCGGCGGTCCGGCGGGCCTGCAAACTCGCCGCCGACCGGGATACCCGTGTTCATATTGCCCACGCCAGTACACCCGAGAGTGTCGACGCCGCGGCGCGCACCGGGTCGACCTGTGAGGTCACCCCGCACCACATGCTGCTCTCGCGGCGCGACCTCGACACGCTCGGCACCCACGGCCGGATGAACCCGCCGCTACGGCGCGAACGACACCGTCGGCGAGTGTTCGAGCGTGTCGCCGACGGAACGGTCGACGTAGTGGCCACGGACCACGCGCCACACACGAAAGCGGAGAAAGACGTCGGAATCTGGGAGGCACCGAGCGGTGTTCCCGGTGTCGAGACCGCGCTGCCGCTGTTGCTTGCGCAGGTCCGGGCAGGGGCGTTCGGCTTCGAGCGGGTTCGTGATCTCACCGCGCGCAACCCCGCCGCGATGTTCGGGCTCTCACACCGTGGCAGTGTCACCGAGGGTGCCTACGCCGACCTCGTGCTGGTCGACCCCACCGACGTCGAGGAGATTCACGCGACGACGCTCCACACGGCCTGCGGGTGGACCCCGTTCGAGGGGATGGAAGCGGTGTTTCCGGAGTGGACGATGTGTCGCGGACAGATCGTCTACCGCCGCGACACGGACCGGTTCAGCCGCTTCGACGGTGAGAACGTCCGCACCTCGTGAGCCGTCATCGCCCGTCATCCTCGGACACGCGCCACACCCCGGGTTCGACAAACGCATCGGAGTCACGGGCACGGTTGCGCTCGGCGAGCCGTCCCCACTCCGCGAGACCGTGCTCGACAGCCGCCTCCGGGAGACCGACAACGTCACCGACAGCCTGCAGTTCCCGGGGTGCACGTAGTTGCAGGTGTGACCGCGGGTCGGCGCTGACGACGTACGGTGTGTCGTAGGTGTCGACTAGCTCCCAGAGCCGTCGGAGGTCGGACAGCGCCTGAACCCGCCGGCCGCCCTCGGCGCGGAGCACCCGCCGGAGGTTGAACTCGACTCGCACACCGTTCTCCCGGGCGGTCCGGGCGAGAACGTGATTGAACCCGCCGCTGTCTACCATCGGGTGGGCGAGCACGTCGACAGCGGCCTGCTCGACGGCGAACCGGTTCAGCTCCGGGTCACCACCGTGGACCAGGACCAGCGGGTGTCGGTCGCGGTGAGCACCGACGAAACCGCCCGCTTGTGACGGGTCGTCGGCCCGCACCTCGACCCCCGGGACGACGTCTATCCCGTGTGTGTCACCGACCGCCGTTGGGCTGTACGTGGCCGGTTCGTCGCCGTGGTTCCGGACCACGACACCGTCGAACCCGTACTCGGCTGCGGTCAGTGCCAGGCGCGCGACGGTGCTCTCGCCGTCCGGTCTGGCGTGGACCGCCGTGTACATCACAGGACACCGGCGGTCTCGATGGCGTCGACGGCACGCTCGTGTTTTGCCGGGTAGGCCTCGATCTTCGCACGGACGGTGAGCCCCTCGCCGAGACGTATCTCCCCACCGGCGGCCGCCTGCTTGTCGAGACTCAGAAACAGCGTACAGTCTTCTGTTACACGTTCGTCGAGTTCGGCCGCGACCGTCTCGCGCTCCGCCGCCGGCAGTTCACCGAGACCGTCGAGCACCGAGCGCAACGCGGTTGTCTCCTCCACACGGGCCGAGAATATGACAATCGGAGCACCGTGGTGTCCCGCCGACTCTGTCCGCTCCAGATCGAACCCCTCGGGCAGAAGACTCCCCAGGGCCGTGGCCACCCGCTGTTCATCCTCAGTCACGTACGAGAACGCGCGGAGGTCGACGTAGTGAAGCGGAACCGACGACATCGGGGCTCACCCGCCGTCCGGTTCGGTTTCGTCCCCATCACTCTCTTCGACGGTCTCCAGGGCGTCTGCCGGGAGACCAGCCTCCTGCCCGGCATCGAACTGGACCGTGTAGGTTTCGTCACCGAACATCGTCTCGGAGACCTGTGTCACCTCGCCGACCTCGCCGTCGTGGTCGCTGTGCTTGTCCCGAAGTCGGACCGCACTCCCCTTCTCGAAGCTCATACACGCAACTCGGAGTCCGGGCGTAAAAAGTGAGTTGGATTCGCGGTGTGATCTCGGGCCTAACTTCCAAGTAGCAGGATTGTGTACACCCAGCTATGGAGATTTGGGTATGGTTGAGCGCGTATCTGGTCGGATTCGTCGTGTTGCAGGTGCTGCTCTACCGGTACGTCATCGGCCACAGCGGGTCACGCTCGGGCGGAACGACCACCGAGTCGGGTATCGGTACCGCCGGACTCGCGAGAACCGGTAGGCCAGTCGATGCCGAGCACGACCAGACAGGCCAGAAAAGCACCGAGGCTTCAGTAGCGGCTATCGACGCCGACGAGGCTGTTTGCTGTGACGTGTGTGGTGTAGAAAACAAACGCGACCAGACGTTCACCTACTGCCGGAACTGCGGCGAGCGACTGTGACCGCCGCCACACACTGAGGCGGTCGCGTCTCTCTCCCGGTCTCCCCGTCGGCCCACGGGCCGACCACCACGGGGTCCCGACCTGGCCGGTAGCCACACCAGAGATCTTCGCGCACGAACACGTCGAGAACAGCGCCGTATCTGTTCGCTCACGGAGACCCGGTCACTCGACACGGTGTCACTGCTTCCGTACGCTCGCGGCCCCGTGGTCGGCGGTGTCGACAGCTACACCCCGGCCCGTGGGCTCACCGGCCGGCGGTAGACGACCGTCTCGTAGCTGGCCCCGTCGATCTGAATCTCGTCGGTGGCATCGCGCCTGAACCCTCGGGACTCGTAGAACGACTGCCCGACCTCGTTGCCGGCCAGCGCCTCGACCACCAGTGTCTCCACGGCCGGCGGGAGCTGCTCGACTCCCCGTCCGAGTAGTGACGTTCCGAGCCCACCCCCCCACCAGTCGGGGTGGACGTACAGCTCCTTGAGCCCTGCCTCGTCCGGTCCGACGAACTGTTTCGTCTCTCCCCAGCGAACAAACAGGTACCCCCTGACCGACCCGTCGACAGTCACGCCGAGGGCCTCACCGGGGTCGTCGTCACCGGGAAGTCGGTCCAGCCACTCCTCGACTGTCGCCACATCGGGCTCGACGGTCACCCGGTCGAGCACCGACGCCGGCAGCAGATCCGCGTACGCCACCCGCCAGGCACGGCCGTGTGCCTCGATGGCTCCACGGACTGCCGCCCGCGTGTCGAGCCTGTGTAATCTCACACCCGTCGACTCGGCCGCCCCGGTCTTATCTCCGGCGGAGAGCCAGCACTGTCTGTCGGGCTCTCATCTCGTCCACGCGGGCAGCTGAGGATACCCTGTTCTTCCGGTCCCGGGATGTCGATAGTCTGTCCTGCACACGGGAGATGGGACGTGGCGTTCGGGAGCGTGAAACCGGCGGGGGTATCCCCGACGATAGACTACCCCACCGGGTAGTGAGGACACAGACCACCGTGCATACGGTGCCCTCGCCGCAGGGGGTAACTCGTTTCTGTTACCCGCGAGGCGGGACTGTGCCAGACCCCGGCGAGGCGTCTCAACACCACACAAAACAAGCTTTATGTATCATACTATCTACCGTGACAATAGAGTGAGTCAAACCGTGGACGCTGGGGGCGACGAGACAAAGCCGTATGACGAACGAAGTACTGCTTTGCTGGTCTTCTGGGTGGTGTTCACCGTCTGGGTCGCGCTGACGTTCGATCTCTCGTCGTTCGAGAAGGGCTTTTTCGGTGGGATGGCTGTGATCTTCGCCGTGCTGGCAACCACGCCGTACGTGCACGCAAAGCGCCAGTAGGTCGTCGGCCGGTGTTGCAGCCGTCGCCGCGTTCGGTGCTCCGAGACGTACCGGCAACCTGTCTCACTGCGGTGTGCTAGCGGGTTTCCACAGAAATCGGCCGTGGCAACTCCGGCTTGTGAACCACCGTGGCAACCCGACAGTCACAGACACCGACCGCGTTGCTACACTACTCGGGTGCTGTCCCCCGACGTCGACAAGATTTCGACGTCCGCGAGCACGGTCTCTATCGATTCGACTGCTCGTGTGTCCTCGCAGTCAGAATCGAGTGGGCTCGGAGGGATTTGAACCACGGTCGCTCCGCGCTGCTTCGCTCTCTGATTCAAATCCACCTCGTCTCTACCGATTCGACTGCTCGTGTGTCCTCGCAGTCAGAATCGAGTGGGCTCGGAGGGATTTGAACCCCCGATCGGCTGATATCTCCGGATGTGCCTCGGTACTCCAGAGGGTCATCAGTGCGGCCGGTGATCAGCCGGCCGCTCAGTATATCAGCTGGAGTCTCGTCACCGGGCACAGTGCCTCTGGAGTCAGCCGCCTTCCCGGACTAGGCCACGAGCCCTCACCGCGAGATTAGACGATTCGACCTAAATGGATTTCGGTTCCCCGGTTCACTCCCGGTCGGTTTCGCCCCAATCACAGCTCTGACACTTCCAGCCGGTCACAAACTCTAGTGCCGACGGCATGTATCCGACCTCCAACACGTCTCCGCCACAGTCCGGACAGCTCCGGTCGGCGTCGGTGATCGGCTCGGCGTCTATCACACTGTCGTCTTCCAGCAGCTCTGCAAGACGCGTTGGGGTGACCATCCGACCCTGCACCACGCGATTATCGCCCATACGAGCCAAAGTGTCTCTGTGTTCCTAAACGTTCCTGTCCAGTTCGGTCCGGTTTATATCGTGGCGGTTCAGCGGGTTCGCGAGCCGCGAGTTCAGACCGGGAAACGCCGGAGTCGACGCCTGACACCCGTCTCCGTGACACATGCCCGCACGCTACAACCCGTGGTGGAGTAACAACGTTTATGTAGAACCGCAAACGACAATTTATACGAGGTAGTAAGACTATGTCACAGTCAAATCAGCGACGCATGGGCGGACAGCCGATGTTCATTCTGAACGACGATTCGGACAGAACGAGCGGTGACGACGCGCAGTCGTCGAATATCGCCGCTGGAAAGGCCGTCAGCGAAGCGGTACGGACAACACTCGGACCCCGAGGGATGGACAAGATGCTCGTCTCCGACGGGGACGTCGTCATCACGAACGACGGCGCGACGATCCTGGACGAGATGGATATCGAACAGCCGGCGGCACAGATGCTCACCGACGTCGCCGAAACACAGGAGGAGGAGGTCGGTGACGGGACGACGACGGCAACGGTACTCGCCGGCGAGTTGCTCTCCGAGGCAGAGAGCCTGCTTGACGACGACGTCCACCCGACGACTATCGTCGAGGGCTACCACCGCGCTGCCGAGTTCGCCCGCGAGGCGGTCGACGAGCAGATCGTGGCGGCCGACCCCGAGGACGACCAGCTTCTGCAGGTCGCGGAGTCGAGCATGACCGGCAAGGGGACCGGTGACCTGCCCGCGGAGGACCTGGCCGAGACGGTCGTCGGCGCAGTCCGTCACGCGGACGGGATCGACCGCGACAACATCACGGTCCACACGCAGGTTGGCGCGTCCTCCAGCGCGACAGACCTCGTCGAGGGCGTCGTCGTCGACGAGGACCGCGCGAGCGACGAGATGGCCCGGTCGGTTACTGACGCCGACATCGCGGTCGTCGAAACGGACCTCGAGGTTGCGGAGAGCAACGTCGACGCCGAGTACCAGGTCTCGAACGTCGATCAACTGAACGCGGCACTCGACGCCGAGGTCGACCAGCTCCGTGGGTACGCGGACACGCTCGCCGCCTCGGGGGCAGATGTCGTCTTTATCGACGGCGATGTCGACGACCGTGTCGCCGGTTTCCTCGCCGAACACGGCGTGGTCACGTTCGACGGTGTCGACAGCGACACCACAGCCGACGTCTGTGCGGCGACCGGCGCGAGCCGTGTCGGCTCCGTCGACACGCTCGACGAGGGTGACCTCGGTAGTGCAGAGGCAGTTCGCGTCGAGAAGTTCACCGACGACGAACTGGTGTTCATCGAGGGTGGTGAGGCCGCGACGGCGGTGACGATCTTCGCCCGCGGCGGCACCGAACACGTTGTCGACGAGCTAGAGCGTGGCCTGGCGGACGCGCTAGACGTCGTGACGGCGGCAGTGTCGAAGGGCGGTGTCGTTCCGGGCGCAGGTGCCGTCGAGATCGCGGCCGCAAACCACGTTCGCGAGTCGGCTGCCACAGTCGAGGGTCGCCGGCAGCTCGCCGTCGAGGCGTTTGCCGACGCGCTCGACGTACTGCCGCGCACTCTCGCCGAGAACACCGGGTTGGACTCCATCGACGCACTGGTCGAACTCCGCAGCCAGCACGACGAGGGGACCGTCGCCGGCATCATCAGCGAGGGACAGACGGGTGTCATCGACGACCCCATCGGATACGGTGTGCTCGACCCCGCAGCGGTCAAGCACGAGGCCGTCCGTAGCGCCACCGAGGCCGCGACGATGATCGTCCGTATCGACGACGTTATCGCCGCGAACTGACGGCTCCCGATACGTCTCGAATTCCATCTTTTTTACCGCGTCGGAAGTGAGCAACAGCCGTCTCAGTCGGCCCGCTCGCCGTACACCGACGGGTCACGGCCGCCGACACGTTCGTAGAGCCAGGTCAGGCCGATGCCGAGACCGTACGCGAGCGACGCGGGGATGGCGACGAGAAACATGGTGAGCAGGCCGGACGGCGAGAGAAAGCCCGCGGCGGCAAAAAAGGCGAGCACGACCCCACGCCAGCGCGTTCGCATCTGCCGATAGGAGACGATGTTGCCGTGGTTGAAAAGCACCATCGTGGCGGGGATCATCGCGAGTGCCCCGATACCCACGGTCAGGAGGATGACCAGCCAGCCGAAGCTACTGATGCGGTAGGCGATGACCATGTTCGAACTGACCACGTCCTGGGCGAGCAGTGATATCACCGACGGAGCGATAACGAGGAATCCGAGCACGGTGCCGCCGAGCAGGGCAACGACCATCGTTCCACCCCAGACCAGCAACACGTTCCGGTCACCGCTGGTGCCGAACCGTTCCTCGATGGCCGGCCAGGCAAAGTAAAACACGAACGGGAGAATAGAGAGCGCGGCCAGTACGGTCGAGAACTTCAGCATGAAGATAAGCGCCTCCACCGGGTGTAGCACGACGATATCCGGCTCCTCGATGGCCGCGGCGGGCATGTTCTGGAAGAAAAAGTCCGTCGCGACACCGAGTCCGCCCCGGAACAGCACGCCGAACGTCCCGGCGAGCACTATCATGAACACGGCGACGATCCAGATTGCCTTCGAGGTCAGGGAATCGAGAATAAACCGGATGTCGTAGTAGTACCCCCCGATGTCGTCCTCAGTCGTGTCGTTTTCCGTGAACGGGTCGACGATGCCCGCGGCCGTCGACGTCACGACGTTGCCGCCCTCGTCCTCGCTTTCTTCGTCCTGTTGTGTCTCCTCTGTTTCGGCCTCGAGCTTTGCTACCTCGTCGACCTTGTCGAGGATAGCCTGAGCCTTTGCCGGGTTCTCGTTGTCGACGGCGCGCTGTGCGTAGCCGAGTGCCGTTTCCTCGTCGAGCGTGGCAAACGACTCGACAGGGGTGGCCCGAACGGCCTGTGGACTCATCCCCGCGACGTCGATCTCGGCACTCTCACCCGGTTCCGTGTCGTCCGGTCGCCGGCCGGCTCCGACCTGTTCGCGGGCGACCGCTTCGAGCCGTTGCACCCGGAAGTAAAACAGCAACACACCGCTCACGACCAGCCCGAGTGCCACCCCCATCCCCACGACGGCGGTAACGGGCGCCAGTCCGAGGAGATCGAGTTCCTCACCGGGGACGACCCGGTAGTTGGAGCCGACAAACGCGAGCAGTTCGTTTACCGCCTCGGGGCCACCCTCGAACATGAACAGGTAGACCGCGCCGACAGAGAGCACCACCGCCCCGGTGAGCACGTTCCAGCGGTCGCGGGCCACCTCGCGAACGGGGACACTCTCGCTGGCCCGTTTCGAGACGACCGCGAGCTTTGCCACCCCCAGGCTGAAAAAGTAAAGCAAGACGAGTGGGACTCCCCACATGACCTGCGTGAACGGGTCCGGTGGCGAGAACATCGCCCCGAACACGAAAATCGCGAGAACCGCGTACCGCCAGTTGTCGCGGAAGGTCTCGTACTTTATCACCCCGGCTCGGGCGCTCGCACTCATCGCGAGTGGCAACTGCGCCGCCAGTGCAAACGACAGGGAGAGAAAGACCACGAACTCGGTCCACAGCACGATCGACCAGGTCGGTTTGAACTCCGCGTTGACCGCGTTCTCGGCCAGAAAGGAGAACATGATGGGAAAAAAGGCAAAGTAGGCGTACGACAGACCGACCAGAAAGAGGAGTGCGATCGTCACCACGAAACTGGCCTTCTTCCAGCGGGGGATGCTGGCATCGGGCCAGATACCGCGCTGTCTGAGCGAGTCACGGCTGTAGTAGACGAGCACGGGAAGCGCGACGAGTATCCCGACGACAATCCCGATTTTCACCTGCAGGAGAATAACCTGGAACGGGTCTGTGGCGACAATCTGTGTCTGGTCGAGGTACTCCCCGTCCAGGCGATTGAACACCAGGTCCGCCTGGAGGCGCTCCCAGACGAACGTCCGTAACAGGTAGAAGGTGAGCAGCCAACCGACGACGAAAACAACGAACACGCGCTTGAGATTCGCCTGCGCGGCCGAGAGTAGTGACCCGATTGTTTGACGACCGCTGGCGAGTGTCTGCGCTGTATCTTCGTCGAGCGCTCCTGCCATTCACAGGCCATAGCTTGTTGTCGGTTATCAATCTATTCATCGCGTATCCTCGGTCCGTGACCGTCCCGGGTGGGTACTGCGGGGCCCTACTGTACGTGTGGAGAATCCGTTCCGACCCGTTTCCGTCTCACTCCCCCCGGTGTGCCGGTGGCGGCTGGGGTTTATGCCAACGCGGCGTGTCAGTCGAACGTGCAATGGTGTTCAAGAAAGTCACCCTGATGGGTTCGAGTACGGAGTCGTTCGACGACGCGGTCGACGATGCAATCGACCGGGCCGAGGAGACACTGCACAATCTCCACTGGGTCGAGGTAGAGGAACTGGGCGTCGAACTCGCGAGCGTCGAGCAACGGGAGTACCAGGCGGAGGTCGAGGTCGCGTTCGGGCTCGAAGATTAGGTTCGGAAGCTCTCGCCACAGCCACACTCGCTGACGACGTTCGGGTTCTCGACGTGGAACCCCTCACCCTGGAGGCCGCCCTCGTAGTCGAGACGCGACCCCTCGATGTAGTTCATACTCGCGGGGTCGACAAACACCCGCAGTCCGTGGTGTTCGACGATAGTGTCGTCCTCTTCGGGCTCGTGGTCGAACCGCATCCCGTAGGAGAGACCGGCACAGCCACCCTGCTGCACGTACAGCCGGAGCCCCGCGATGCCGGTGTCGAGACCCTCGCCTTCGAGCAGGGAGAGCGCCTCGGCGGCCGCCGTCTCGGTGACGGAGATACCCGCTCGCCCTGTCGGCTCGTCTGTCGTACTCATACACGCTGGTATCGTCTGGAGTGTGTTAACGCTGACGGGCGCCGCTTGTGAGGACCCTACGACCGCCGGCCGACGTGGTGTGTCGTCGTCTGCCGGTCCGGGCCAACAGAAACGAAAGGTGCTAACAGCACCGGTCCCGAGTAAATGGTATGTTTACCGGTATCGTCGAGGAAACCGGCGAGGTGCAGACCGTCACGGAGAGTGCCGACGGCCGCCGCGTGCGCATCGGAACGAGCTTCGATGGGCTCACCCGGGGTCAGAGTGTCAGTGTGAGCGGCGTCTGTCTGACCGTCGAAACGCACGACACCGACGCGTTCGAGGTGTTTCTCGCGAGCGAAACCGTCGACCGGACGTACCTTGGTCACCTCGAACCGGGTGACCGGGTGAATCTGGAGCGCGCTCTGCCGGCAGACGGCCGGCTCGACGGACACTTCGTCCAGGGACACGTCGACGGCACCGCCGAGACGACCGAGATCCGCCAGGTCGACGAGGACTGGCGGTTCGGGTTCTCGCTCCCGCCGGCGCTCGCACCGTACATCGTCGAAAAGGGCTCCATCTCGGTCGACGGCATCAGCCTCACCGTCGCTGCCCTCCACGACGAGCAGTTCGAGGTGGCGATTGTCCCCGAGACCTACGACGTGACGACCCTTTCGACGAAGTCGGTCGGCGACCCCGTCCACCTCGAGGTGGACGTCGTCGCGAAGTACGTCGAGTCGCTGGTCGAGGGGTACGGCGGGTCCTGACCGTTCGGGGGCCGTCACTCGAAGGCAGGAATCCCGGTGAGGTCGTTGCCGAGAATCAGCGTGTGGATGTCGTGGGTTCCCTCGTACGTGTAGACGGTCTCCATGTTCGCCATGTGGCGCATCGGCGAGTAGTCGAGAGTGATGCCGTTTCCACCGAGCATCTCGCGGGCCACCCGAGACTGGTCGCGGGCCATCCGGACGTTGTTGCGCTTCGCCATCGACACCTGCTCGGGGCGGAGCTCTCCGGCCTCCTTCAGGTCGGCCAGTCGGTGGGCGAGTAGCTGTCCGAGCGTTATCTGGGTCGCCATCTCGGCCAGTTTCTCCTGCTGGAGCTGGAAGCGGGCGATGGGGCCGTCGAACTGTTCGCGGTCACCTGCGTAGTCGAGTGCCGTCTGATAGCTGTCACGGGCCGCACCGACTGCCCCCCAGGCAATCCCGTAGCGGGCCTGTGTGAGACAGGACAGCGGCCCCTTCATCCCCTCGACGCCGGGTAGCACGTGCCCGTCGGGCACCCAGACGTCGTCGAGATGTACCTCGCCGGAGCTCGATGCGCGCATCGAGAGCTTGCCTGTTATCGACGTGGTCGAGACCCCCTCGCGGTCGGTCTCGACGATGAACCCTCGCACCGGACCGTCACCGCCTCCTGTCCGGGCCCAGACGATGGCGATATCGGCGAGCGGGGCGTTCGTGGCCCACCTCTTCGATCCGTTCATCCGGTAGCCGTCACCCTCGCGAACCGCACTGGTCTCCATCGCCGCCGGGTTCGACCCGTGTTCGGGCTCTGTCAGTGCGAAACAACCAACCATGTCGCCGGTCGCCAACTCCGGCAGGAACTCCTCGCGCTGTGTCTCGGAGCCGTACGCGTGAATCGGGTAGATGACCAGCGCACCCTGCACACTCGCCATCGAGCGCAGTCCGGAGTCACAGGCCTCCAACTCCTGCATCACCAGCCCGTACGCGCGGTCGGTGGTGCCGACCAGCCCGTACCCCTCGAGATTGGGGGCGTAAAACCCCAGGTCGCCCATCTCGGGGATGCGCTCGACCGGGAACTCGCCGGCTCGGTAGCTCTCGACCATCTCGTCTCGCACGTCGTCTGCGAACTCACGAGCGGTGTCCCGCGCCGTACGCTCCTCCTGACTGAGTT
The DNA here is from genome assembly GCA_028275025.1 of Halovenus sp. Classification (GTDB taxonomy): domain Archaea; phylum Halobacteriota; class Halobacteria; order Halobacteriales; family Haloarculaceae; genus Halovenus. The sequence goes on along the minus strand of JAQCNM010000039.1, from coordinate 30,831 downwards.
GCCCCTCCAACTCGAGGTAGTCGAGCATACACCGGATACGGACCCAGCGGAACATAGCTCTTGTCCCGAGACCACACGGCGGCCGGTCCGAACCGAAGACTCTTGTCCTGTCACGACCAACAGGAGTACACGAAACAGATGTTCATTCAGGTTGACTTGTTTGCGGACGGTCACACTGGGGGTGCTCACGGGTGCAGGTAGCCTCCTCACCGATAGACGTGCTGTGTGTCGGCGAGAGTGTCTCCGGACTCGACGAGGGGTTCCGGGTGTCGGCCGTCACCGGGTGGACAGACCCCGACCGGCCCGAGGGGGAGACGATAGACTGCCTGGTCGTCGACGCCACCGGCGACCGGCCGGTGGAGACCGTCGAGCAGTTCCGGGGGGCGTACCCCTCGACACCACTCGTGGCGTTCGTCGGTGACGACGGTCCCGTCGAGCGCGTGCTAGACGCGGGTGCGAGTGAACTCGTGCGGTCGGCCCCCGCGGAGACACCACCGCCACTCCTCCGGCAGCGTGTGGAGACAGTCTGTGAGAACACGGTTTCTGGTGTCGCACAGAACCACCCACGCACCCACGAGTCACTGCTGCAGCAACTCAGTGAGAATCTCCAGGATGTCGTCTGGGTGTACAACCCGACCAACCGGTCCGGCAGGGAGATCGAGTTCGTCAGTGCGAGCTACGAGGACGTCTGGGGGCGACCACAGGAGCACGCCCTCGAAGGCGGTTGGGCGGCGTTCGAGCAGACCGTCCACCCGGCAGACCGGGACCGTGTGCTCGACACGGTCGGTCCGAACGTGGCGAAATCCGGGACACACGAGCTCACGTACCGTATCCTGCGACCCGACGGGGAGGTGCGGTGGATTCGCGACCGGGTACTCGGCACCCGCAAGAACGGCGAGACACACCGGGTTCTGAGCACCAGCCGGGACATCACCGAACAGAAACAACGCAAGCGCGAACTCGAACGCCAGAACGACCTGTTCACGAAGGCACAGGATATCGCGGACGTTGGTGCCTGGGAGTACAACCTCGACGGGCCGAACCTCTGGACAGAGCAGGTGTACGAGCTCTACGGACTCTCCCGGGACACGAGATTAGAGCTCGACCGTGTCAGGAAACTCTACCATCCAGACGACCGGCAGCGGGTCGACGATGCGCTCGACCGGGCTGTCGAGACCGGTGACCCGTTCGACCTGGAGGTGCGGATGTCCGCCGGTGACGACGAGACGCGCTGGGTACGACTCCGCGGTGACCCACAGTTCGAGGACGGCGAGGTGGTCCGCGTTCGTGGCGTCGTCCGGGAGATAACAGACCGGGTCGAACGCGAACACCGTCTCCAGGCCGAGCGCGACCTCGTCGGCCGGATTCTCGAGACGAGTCCGGTCGGCATCCTGGTGAGCGACCCCGACCTGACCGTTCGCAGTCTGAACGAGGAGGCCGCCCGCATCATGGGTGTAGAGCCCGCGGAGGTCGAGGGCCAGCAGCCACCGCCGGAGGGGCTCGATATCCTGACCGATTCCGGGGAGGTCCGCTCGGAGCGTGATATCGCGGTCAACCGGGTCAAAGAGACCGGTGAACCGGTTCGAAACGAGGAGTACATCATCGAGACCCCCGCCGGCGAGCGCCGTCACGTCGTGGCCGACGTGACCCCGCTGTACGACGACGGCGACCTCCACAGGCTCATCTCTACGGTCGAGGACGTCACCGACCGCGTCGAGCGCGAGCAGGCACTCGAGACACAGCGAAACAAACTCGCCCAACTCGACCGCGTCAACCGTCTCGTCCGCGAGGTGGACGCGGCGCTCGTCGGTGCGACAAGCCGGGCGGAGATAGAGACAGTCGTCTGTGAGCAACTCACCGGCTCTCTCCGGTACGACGGTGTGACCATGTTCCGAGCCGGTGGCGACGACCGAACGCTCCGGCCGGTACACGAGACGGCGGCCGACCCGAGGGAGCTGATGTCGATGTCGGCAGACGCGCCGACCCGACAGGCGCTCGAAACGGGCACGGCCTGTGTCCGTCAGGACAGTGACGGCTCCACGTCGACGGCTGCCGTCCCGTTTCGCCACGACGGTCAGACTCACGGTGTTCTGGTCGTTCGTGCCGACCGCGTCGTGTTCGACGAGCGCGAACTCGCGGTGCTCGATAGGCTGGGTCGGACCGTCGGACACGCGATAGCGGCCGTCGAGAGCCGCGAGCGCGAGACCGCCCTCGCCTCGATGTACGAGGCGACCCAGGCGCTCCTGGCCGCCGAGAGCCGGCAGGCCGTCTGTCACAGCGCAAAGGAGACGGTCTCGACGGTACTCGACCCGGAGGGTGTCGGTGTCTTTCTGTTCGACGACGAGGAGAACGTACTGGAGTTGGCCGCAGGCACAGACCGTCTACGGGAGTTCTACGACGGGTCGGCGTTGTTTGGCCCCGGCCACGGGGACTCGATCGCCTGGCAGACGTACCTGAGTGGCGAGTCACGGTTTCTCTCTGATGTCCGCAGGTCAGACCACGTCTCCGACTCCGATACAGCCGCCCGGTCTGGTCTGTTCGTCCCGCTCGGAGAACACGGTGTGCTCGTTCTCCTGACCGACGAACGGGTCACGTTCGGCGAGCGCAAGCGACGTCCGGTCGAACTGTTCGCGGCGGCAACAGAGGCAGCACTCGACCGGGTCACCGACCGGGCAGACATCCGCGAGCGCGACCGCCGTCTCGCCGAACAGACGACCCGGCTAAACCGGCTCGACGAACTGCTCGGGCTGGTCAACGAGGTGGAGACGACGCTACGCCGTGCCGCCACACCGGGCGAGGTCGAGCGAGGCCTCTGTGAACAGCTCGCCGACACCGAGCCGTACGCACTCGCCTGGGTCGGGGCAGTGCCGCCGGACGGTGACATGGTCGAACCCCGGTCGTGGGCGGAGGACGACGCCGCCAGCCAGCGTGAGGGGGGGTATCTCGACGACGTCTCGTTCGGTCTCGACGGGTCGACCCCGGCCGCACGGGCGCTGTCGACCGGCGAGACAGTTCACGTCCCGGATATCACCGACCGTCTCCGCGACGCTGACTGGGCCCGGGCGGCCGTCGAACACGATTACCAGTCGGTGCTCGCCGTCCCGCTGTGTCACGAGGACGAGGTCCGTGGTGTGTTCGTGGTGTACGCAACCGTCTCGCACGTGTTCGACGACACGATCCGCGACACGCTCGAACAGCTCGGTGCACTCGTTCCAGACACTCTCACCACTCTCGCCCGGGAGCACACGACGCTTCCCGGGCCCGGTATCGAGGTGGAACTCGACCTGCCGAACCCGGGGACGGTTCTGAGCAGCCTCGCAGATACCGCCGGGACCGAGGTGACATACCACGAGGTGACACCGATTGCCGAAGACCGGACACGTGTCCAGTTCACGCTCACCGAGCCTCCGATCGAGGAGATCCTCGCACTCGAAACGGAGTTGATTACTGTGGAGTCACTCGACGTGGTCGAGCACGCCCGAGACGTCACCTTCCAGGCCACACTCACCGGAACACCGGTCGTCACGAGACTGCTCGCCTGCGGGGCCGTCCCGACTGAGGTGCTCGCCGACCCGACTGGCACAACAGCCACAGTCCGTCTCCCACCCGATACCGACGTTCGGGGGTTCATCGAGCGGGTGCGCGAGCGCTACCCGGACGCCGGGCTCCGGTCGCGACGCGATGTCGGTACGAAAAACGAGACAGAGGCGACCGTCGAGCGCGCACTGGCGAGAGACCTCACCGACCGACAGCGGGAGGTTCTCCGGAAGGCATACCGGACGGGGTTTTTCGAGTCACCACGCGGGACGACCGGTGTCGAACTCGCGGACCGCCTCGGGGTCTCACAGCCGACCGTCACACACCACCTCAGGGAGGCACAGCGCCGCCTGTTCGATGCCCTGTTCGACTCATCCGAGACCCGCTGAGTCCAGGGTGACAGACGGCTACGACTTGCCGGCCCGCGCAAAGAGCGCCTGCGCGTGCTCGTCGGCCGCCGTCATCACACCCTCGGTGTCGAGTGTCAACAGGTCGCGGTTTCGCATGAGCACTTGCCCGTCACAGACGGTGTGACACACGTCACTCCCACGGGCGGCGTAGACCAGGTGGCTCAGGAGGTCGTGACGCGGGGTCAGGTGGGGGGCGTCGAGGTCGAGCACCGCGAGGTCTGCGTTCGCGCCGGGTTCGATGCGGCCGCTGTCGAACCCGAGTAGCTCTGCCCCGGCGGCGGTCGCCATCTCCGCGACCGCCGGTGCCGGAACGGCGCTCGCGTCGGCGGCGGCGAGTTTCCCCAGCATCGCGGCGTCGCGCATCTCGTCGAACATATCCAGATCGTTGTTCGACCCCGCGCCGTCTGTTCCGAGTGCCACCGTCACGCCCGCGTCCCGGAGGTCGGCGACCGGGGCCATCCCGCTCGCGAGTTTCATGTTCGAGGCCGGACAGTGCACCACACCGGTGTCACGCTCGGCCAGCAGTGTCCGTTCCTCGTCGTCGACGTGGACACCGTGAGCGAGGAACGTGTCGGGACCGAGCACACCCATCTCGTCGGCGTAGACGAGCGGTCGCTCGCCGCGCCGCGCTACGATCGGGTCGACCTCGTCGACACTCTCGTTTGCGTGGAGATGGACTGGCACACCGGCGTCCCGGGCGGCCGGAACGTACTCGCGGTAGAACGCCTCGTCGACGGTAGTCAGACTGTGTGGCGTGAACAGCGTCCGGACACGCCCCCCCGCACGGCCGTCGTGTTCCCGGGCGAAGGTGAGCCCCGTCTCGAACTCTGTGTGAGCCGCCTCGTCGGACTTGCCCTCGGTGATACAGCCGTGTCCCAGGCGCGCGCGAACCCCGGCCTCGGCCACCACGTCTGCCACCTCCGGCATGAAAAAGTACATATCGGCAAAGGCGGTGGTCCCGGAACGGATCATCTCGGCGACACCGAGCGCCGCACCCGCCCGGACATCCTCTGCACGGAGTTCGGCCTCGACCGGCCAGATGTCCTCACGGAGCCACGCCCCGAGCGGCTTGTCGTCGGCCCCGCCGCGAAACAGTGTCATCGCGACGTGTGTGTGGGCGTTGACCAGCCCCGGGACGACGAGTCCGTCGGTCGCGTCGAGTTGGTCGTCTGCCGTGCCCGCGAGCGGGCTGTCGCCCGCCTCGACGGCGGTGATTGTCCCGCTGTCTGTGTCGACGAGCACGTCGGCCCGCTCGACGCGCAGGTCCGGCCGGAGTACGCTGCCACCGGTTACTGCGAGATCTCCCATACCGGGACCCTGGAGCCCCGGAGTTAAATACAGACAGACTCCCGGCGACACCGTCGTCGGTGTCTGCAACCGACGGCTACGAGAAACGCTTAAACCCACGACAGCCTCCGTGTGGACTATGAGTGTCGAGCTGCCGTTCGCACCGGTCGACGACATCATTCGACGCAACGCGGGTGGGCTGCGCGTGAGCTCCGGGGCAGCCGAGCGGCTCGCGGCCTGGATACAACGCCGGGGGGCCGCGCGGGCCAGGACCGCCGCGGACCGGGCCGAGACCGAGGGCCGCAAGACGCTGATGACCGGGGACTTCGGTGCCGACTCGCCGCCGTCGAAGGCGGAACTCGCACTCCCGATTGCCCCCATCGACCGTGTCGCACGGCTCGATATCGACGACCGGTACCGCGTCTCGATGGACGCCCGTGTCGCTCTCGCGGCACAACTCGAGGCGGATGCCGACGATGTTGCGGTGGTCGCGGCGAAACTCGCCCGCCACGCAAACAGGCGCACAGTAAAGGCCGAGGACATCGACACCTACGACGACCTGAAGCCACACTTTACATGAAGTTCGGTTATCTGGAGGCGTGTCTCGACCACGACACCGGCCAGAACCACCCCGAGAACGCCGACCGTCTCCCGGCCATCCGGGAGGCACTGACCGGTGAGCACGGTGTCGAGTACGTCGCCCCACCACGAATCGATATCGAACGGGTGCTGGCGGTTCACGACCCGGAGTACGTCGAGGCGTTCAAGCAGTTCTGTGCCCGCGGCGGTGGTCGGTGGGACGCCGATACCGTCGCGGGCACCGACACCTGGGCGGCGGCCCGGGCGAGCGCAGGGCTCGCCGAGTGGGCCGCCCGACGGGCGCTCGCGGGTGACGGCGACCGCGAGACGCCGTTCGCACTCAGTCGCCCACCCGGCCACCACGCGCTCGGCGACGATGCGATGGGGTTTTGTTTTTTCAACAACGCCGCGGTTGCGGCCCGGTCTGTTCTCGACAGCGGTGACGCCAACCGGGTCGCCATCCTCGACTGGGATGTCCACCACGGCAACGGAACGGAGGAGCTCTGTTACGACCGGGGTGACGTGTTCTACGTCTCGCTACACGAGGATGGTATCTACCCCGGGACGGGAGCGGTCACCGACACCGGAGCGGGAGCAGGGGAGTTCAGGAACATGAATCTCCCGATGCCACCCCGCTCGACGTCGAACGCCTACCTGGCTGTTCTCGAGACGGCTGTCTACCCAGCGTTGGAGTCGTTCGACCCGGACCTGTTGCTCGTCAGTGCCGGGTTCGACGCCCACGAACGCGACTCCATCTCGCGGATGTCAGTCTCGACGGAGGGGTTCGGTCGTCTCACAGCCGCGGTTCGCACCCTGTGTGCGAACGTCGATGCCGCTCTCGGGTTCGTGCTGGAGGGCGGGTACGGTCTCCGGACGCTCCCAGACTGTGTGCGGATGGTCCATCAGGTGTTCGACGGGTACGAACCGACCGGTGTCGAACACGCGCTCAGCGGGCGTATCGAGCAACTCGTCGACGAGGTTCACGGGCAGTACCCGTGTTTTTGACTGGGGACACACCCGCTGTACCCCGGGTCGGAACAGAACAGCGACCCGGTTGGCCACACATCTCTGTCGAGAGAACGGTGTCGAACCCGGAACAGGGTTGTCGGTCCGGGTGTCTCGGTCGAGTGGTTAGTTCTTGTCGGAGTCGAGGTCCATGTAATCGTCGTCACGGTTCTTCTCGTCGTCGACGCTGAGCTCGTCGTCGCTCCCCACCTCGGCGTCGGGGTCCATCGTCTTCTCCATCTCCTCGAGTTCCTCCTCGACTTCCTGACGCCCCTTCTGGAACTCACCCATTGCTTGCCCGGTCGAGCGAGCGAGTTTCGGAATCTTGTTTGCCCCGAACAGCAGGACGGCTATCAGGAGAATCACGACCATCTCGATTCCCCCTGGAACTGGCCCGAACAGAGGCACGAGTGTGCTTGACATTCTATTCTTACTTTACCCACTACGTATTATAGGTTTTTTGCTCTCCCGGGAAACACAACCGTCATCACCACCGCTCTGATACCTGCGGTATGCCCAGAGGTGGCGACACCGCGCCGGCGTTCACCGCACCGCTCGCAGACGGCGACATCGGGACGTTCTCACTCGAGACGGCACTCGACGAGCGTACACCTGTCGTGCTCGCGTTCTTCCCGGGGGCGTTCACTACCGTCTGCAGTCACGAGATGCGCACCTTCCAGGACCGACTCGACGAACTCCGCGACACGGGGGCCGCGCTGTACGGCATCAGCATCGACTCGCCGTTCGCACTCAACGAGTTTCGCGACCAACTCTCGCTGTCGTTTGCTCTCGTGAGTGATACAAATCGGGAGATAGTCGAGGCCTACGACGTGGCGACCGAGTTCGAGACCGTCGGTATCGAGACAATCGCAAAGCGGGCAGTGTTTGTTGTTGACGAGACCCAGACGGTGACGTACGCCTGGGTGTCGGACGACCCGGGTGCCGAACCCGACTACGACGAACTGCTCGCGGCGGTCGACAACACCGGATCCAGTGAGTGCCGGAGTTTTTCTGCCTGACGTGTGTAAACTCTCCGATGACACCGACCGACGACCAGAGTGAGGAGCTGTCGGGCCGCGAGGAGCTCCGAACCTACGACCCCGAGGAGGCACACTCCTTTCCCGACGAACGTCTCAACGAGGTTCTCGCGACCGTCGACGCCGACGAGGAGGTCACCGCCTATCTCGAGGCACAGAACGTCAACCCGGTCGACCGGATGCAGTACAACGACCACGGGCCAAAACACATAGAGATTGTCCGTCACAGCGCCCTCTGTCTCTACGAACTCCTCAAACGAGGCGGTGTCGAGTTCGACGGTGCACGCCAGCAGGGTCTCGCCGAGGCCGACGAGCCGGTTATCATCGGGCTCGCGGCCACCCTCCACGACATCGGTCACGTCGTCCACCGGGAGCGACACCCCTACTACTCTATCCCGCTGGCCGCGACAGTGCTCGACCGGTTACTCCCGCAGTTCTACGACACCGCGGAGGCGGTGCGGATGAAAGGCGAGATTCTGCACGCCATCATCTGCCACCAGACCGAGGAGGAACCACTGACACTCGAGGCCGGTGTGGTCCGGGTCGCCGATGGGCTCGACATGGAGCGGGGCCGCTCGCGGGTCCCCTACGAGCAGGGTGGCCGTGGTATCAACACCGTCTCGAGCCAGGCGATCGAGCGTGTCCGTCTCATCGAGGGCGAGCAGCGGCCGGTGCTCGTGGAGATCGTGATGACCAACGCTGCCGGTGTCTACCAGGTCGACAACCTGCTCGGCTCGAAGATAGCCGACTCCGGGCTGGACCCGTCTCTCCGTATCGTCGCGGCGAACATCGCCGACCGCGGCGAACGCATCGTCGACCGTCTCGAACTCTAATCCAGCGCGTCGGTCACGGTCCGGGCGACCCGACGCCCACTCTCGACTGCACCCCGGGTTGACTACCACGTCGTGTACTCACTGGCGAAATACACCGGTCCGTCTGGCTCGTCGACGGCCGGCAGGTCGGCCCGGAACCCCGGTTGTGCGAACTCGATGCGGTCGGTCCTGAGCAGACACAGCGCCCCGAAGCTGTTCTTTGGATACCAGGTTGTGAGTGTCTCCCGCACCGCTTCTGCCGGGCTCTCGTCGTTGGCTGGCTGCTCCCACAGAAGGGTGGCGCTCAGCAACCGTCGGTCTGCCGGCGCGTACTTGCGAGCGACGACCAACAGGACGGCCACCTGGTTGAGACGACCGTCCCCAACGTTCAAAATCAGCCGTCGGTCGGTCTACCCGCACGCGGTTTCGGTGCCGTCGACGGGGCCGACAACGGGGTACGTCTCGGTACACTCGGGGTTCTCGTCGTCGCGGTCGCCGACACCGATACCCCCCGGCGGCACGACGACGACCAGCAGCGACCGCCCGTCGAACCCGATCGGCTCGACCCGGCCGAGCGTGCGTTCCTCGCCACCGACATCGAGTGTGACCGTCGTGTTCTCGCGGACGTACGTCGTACTGGTCGCACGGCCGGGGGCGCTCATGTTCGCCACGAGCTCGAACCGGGCGTACTGTCCATCGGCGTCGATATCCCAGAGGTTCATCGTGGCCACCCAGTGTGACGGCAGGGGTAACAGGGGTAGTCCCGCGGGAACACGCACCGGTGTGTCGATCTGGTCCCGGTCGCCCACCCAGTCCTCGTACTCCGAGAGGTCGAACGTACTGTTCTCGACGTACGCGGCGAGACGCTCGTCGACGATGTCGGCGGAGACGTTCGCCAGTGCCCGCCGTGTCTCGGTGTCGAGGCGCTCGATGGTGTCGGTCCCGTCGAGTGTGGCAGTGGCGTTTGCCGCCGCACGATCGAGCGCCGGTCGGACTGCCGACGCAACGACCGCCTGCCACTCCTGCCCGGTGAGGTGCCGGGCGTACGACGGGCGGGTGACGTTCTCGCCGTCGAGTGCGCCGCCGACACCGGCTATCAGCGGTTCCGTTGCGGTGCCGCCGCCGATAGCGATCGCCGCCTCGGCCGTGCTGTCGTAGTCGGCAACGGCATCGGTTGTGGCCGCTCTGGTCACCTCGTAGGCGAGACTGTATGTCTCGTTGTCGGCGAACGGTGGCCGCCCGACGGACGGGTAGTCGGGGTCGACACCGTACAGTTCGGCGACCAGTTCGACGCCGAACTGGCTTGTGAACCCCCCTGTTCCGTGGAGCGCACTCTCGACTGCCAGTTCGAGGTCCCGGGCGAGTGTGTCGAGTCTCTTTCCGTTCCCGTACCCCTCGTCTGCGTCTGCGGCGTCACCGGCCAGTTCACCCGCACGGAGCGCCTCACCCGCGGTCCGGAGTGTGAGTTCGACCTCCGGGTCGCCGAGTCCGAGAAACTCGAGCAGGTGACCGACGATGCTGCTCACAATCTGCTGGTACGGGAGTTTGAGGTAGTTTGTGGTTCTCGCAGCAAACGGCGAGAACTCCTCTCCCTGTGTCACCGCCGGCACCTTCTCGGTCGTGATAACCTCGCCGGCGAGGTACGTCGGTGAACCGCTGACCTCGTATGTTATCTCCGGGGTCAGCGGCGGCGATTCGATAGGAACCGGGTCCGGCTGCTCGGCGCTCACACCCGACCGGAGAAACGAGCGGGCGTGGTCGAGACTGCTGTCGACGTCGTCGAGCTGGCTGTCGAGCTCACTCATCACCTCGCTGTGTGCCGATTCGAGCCGCGAGAGGTCCTCGAGGAGTTGCTCGAAGTAGGCATACCGCACCTCGTAGACAGCCTGCTGACCGACGTTCTCGTAGTCGGTTTCGCGGTCGAGATAGCCGTTTCGCTCGTCCGCTACCTTCGCCGTGAGTTCGCCGACCGGACCGACTTCGTCTGCTCCGTGGACGAGATCTGCCCGCTCGAACGTGTGGGTTATCCCCTCGACTTCCTGCTGGAGAGTCTGTACATCACCGAGTGCGGTACGCACGAGTTTGCGCTCCTGTCGACCCCCGATGTCGAGCACAATCTTCTGTGTGGCCGGGAGCCCCAGCTCCTCGATACTGGTGACGTTCGCCCACTGCGTGCCGAGCCAGCTACCGAACGCCGAGAGACCCGGCCCACCGACGACGCGCTCCGCGATTTGAGTCTGTCTGTCGGCGTAGTTGCGGAACCCGGGTGCCGGCACTGTTCGGTCCTCGGCAGGCGACCCCGGCCCGAACTCGTAGCGATGCTTCACACCGAGGTCACCGGTTACACTGTCGACGTGGAGACCAGGTGCAGTCTCGTTCTCGGCCAGTCGGACCGTGACCAACAGGTCGATACTGTCCGTCGTGGTAGTGGTCACGGTCTCTGTGGACCCGTTCTCGGCCCAGTTCCAGGTCACCGTCTCGTCGACCTCGACTGTCGTCTCGACATCGGCGAACCGGTAGTAGGTTCCATCGGTGGTCGGGTCGCCTGGTTCCACCGTCCCGTCGGTGACGGTCACCCTCCGGTGGCTACGGTTTGTCTCGACAGTCACCGCGTCGGGGTGTGGCCGCTCGTGGTCGAACTCCGGCGTGTCGAGTACGTCGATGCCGGCGTCGATCGCCGTCTCTATGGTGAACGCCCGCTCGATAGCCTGCTTGATCGAGTGTCTCTCGTCCCCGGCGACGAGGGTCCGGAGCGGCGAGTAGGCCGTCTCGTTGACGCCGATGGTGTGTTCCCCGTTTATACCTGGGGTGTTCGCGAGCACGTCGAGCGTGTCGAACTCGGGCAGCTCGGCCGTGTGTCTCTCACCGAACACCCACTCGCTGGCCGTGCAGATGTCGTCTGCGATCTCTGGCGAGCCGCCGGTATACCCCCCGTAGAGCCCCTCGGCGTCCTGTGCTGCCATGCAGAACCAGCCCCGCCGAACACCGTCGGCTAGCCTCGGGTCGGCGGTGCCGAACACGTCCTGTTGTGTTCGGTAGAGAGCGCTGTTCGCCGAGGGTTCGACGTGTCGGTTCGCAATTACTTCGGTGACGGGGAGACCGCTGTACTGGGCGTAGCCGCGCAGCCAGCCGAGCGCGTAGATACGCGCGTTGAACCGGTGTGTGAACCCGATATCGGGGCTCGTGATACCCGTATCGAGTCTACTCTGGAACGTCTCGGTGCGCTCGTGTTGCTGCAAGACTGGTGTCGGCACGGAGACTGTAACGGCCCGGGTCTCCGAGGCCACGCGTTCCCCCTCCCGGTGGGCGTCTACCCGGACCCCGTCGACCTCGACACGGAGCAACCCCGGTTCGGTCTCGGTAACCTCGACCCGGTCGAGCGCCTCGCCGAGACGTTCCGCGTCGGAGACTGCCGGCAGTGAGACCGACGTTTCGACGGCTCCGACGCGCTGACCGGTTGCCTCGAACCGGTCGGCCGCCGCCAGGTAGACGAGCCCCTCCAGATACGAGACAAACGGCCGGTCAGGGTCGAGTGCGTCACCGTAACTCGTGTTCGCCGGCACGGTCAGTGGCTCCTCTGCGGCCCGGTGGGCTGCACTCGCGGTGGCATCCCGGAGTGCGGTCTGCACTGCGGCGTCTGTGCGGTCGATGGCGAGTGAGACATCCGTGTCAGCGTCCGGGGACCCGCGGGTCTCCAGATAGCCGACCAGCACCACCGCCGAGACGAGTAACAGCACCGCGACGACCGCGAACGGAATCCGACCACGGCCGTCTGCGAGGAGCCGTCTGTCGCTCGACCCGCCCCCTCTCATCGGCCCCAGGTCGTCACCGCGACTGTTACCTCGCCGGTCGAGACCGCCCTGGCGGCCTCACCGGGTGTCCCGAACGTGCCGTGTAGCTCTGTTCTCAGCTGTGTAGCGAGCGTGTCGGAGAGCAGTCGGGTCATCGCGTCGGCGTCGGCGCTCGACCGCCCGAGAGCGTCACCGAGACTCCGCCGGTCCAGGCCGTCGACCCCGTCGGCGAACCGGAGGAATCGCGAGACGGTGACGGCCCGCTCGACACCAGTCGTCTCCAGTTCGCGCTGTGTTCCGCCTATGCTACCGTTGACGATGGCGTCGGCGACCACGGCTGCGACGGCCGCGTACCCGTTGGACGCCGTTGCCGCGTCGACTGCCGCCGTGCGGGCGCTGGGTAGTTCACTCGAAACGGTCGTCCGGACGACACTCCGCTCCGTCTCGCGCGGTATCGGCTGGCCGAAACTGGCGACACCACGGACAGTGGCGCCGTCGAACGGCTCCCAGATGGCCGTGACGTTCGTCGCGAAACTCGAACCGACGAGACTGACCAGGAGTCGCTGCTCGAGCATCCGCTCGTACCCCGCACCGACAGCGAGCGGGTAGACCGGCTCCTGCCCACCGGGGAACCTGGCCTTCGAGAGCGCCGCACGCGCTACGTGTCCGGTCGCGGAGCCGTGGGTAGACCGGTCGAAATCGGCGGAGTCGTACGGGGCGCTCTCCGCACCGACGGCCGGGACGTGCTCGGAGTCGTCGACCAGTATCGGCGCGAGTGAGTAGCTCACGTCGAGCGTCGACGCACCGAGTGTCTCGGCGGTGTGGGCCGACCGGGACGGGTCGTGGTCGGTCCTCCCGGTGTCGACAACGGTCACGAGCGCGGTGACACCGGCAAGCACGAGCACGAGCGCCAGTGAGACGTCCGCGACACTGCTGAGTCCGCGCCTCTCAGCCATCCCAGACCACCACCGTCAGTCGACCGGGTCTGACGTCGCCGTCGCCGAGACGCACCGGGATCGGCCGGTCACTCACCGCCGCCGAGGGCGGGGGTTCGAGCGTGGCCGGCCTCGCGTCGGTGTCGAACGTCGCTGCTCCCACCGTGACGAGGTGACCGTCCGGGCCGACGACGGTCGCGTTGACCATCACCCGGTGGCCACGCGGGAGTGTCTCCGGACCGAGTCGGTGCTCGAACCCCCCACCGACGAGCACACCGTCCTCGTCGAGTTCGTCCCAGACACTGTCGAGGGTCGACCGCTCCACCCGGTCGTCGTCGCCGGTGGCCGCGATGGTCAGTGAGACCACACCGGCGTACACCGAGACCGCGATGCAGACAGCTGCAACAGACACCAACGCCGCGAGCGGCTCCGTTCCGCCCCGGTCCGGTGACCCGTGCCGCTCCGGCGGCCGAGTCTCGGCGGGATTGCCGTAGATCATCTGCTCCGGACTGGTCCTGCCATCGGATATAAACGGTGGGTCCCGACGCGGTCTGTCGGCCACCTGTGACTGTCTGGAGCCGACGCCGGCCCTGCCGGACACGGCCCGTATCGGGGTCGAAGTCGACGACTGCGGCCGCCGTCTGCGGATACTCGCGGACACGTCAGGTCTCCTGCCCGGTGACGGGGGTCCGGGTGAGGTGGCCGGGCACTCAGTCGTCCGGCCGGTCGACGGTCTCGAACCCCCACTCGTCGGCCCGCTCTCTTGCCTCTGTTCGGGCGCGGTCCCGGATACTCGCTATCGTGCTCTCGTCGTCGAGAAACGACTCGACGGCATCGAGACCGACCGCCCCCTCACCGGGCTCCGCGACCCGGCTGTCCGGTGCCATAGCTCGCGTGTGTGCCACCAGGTCGGCGTCACCGACGAGCTGTTCGGCGGGGAGAGCCGGCGGCACGCGGGCCTCCTCGTGGCGGTGAAACGTCGGCAGCTCACCCGCGTCGAGTTCGCGTAACTCCACCCGGTAGAGCCCCTCGGCACCCGCCTGTGCGAGCGCCTCGGCACCGACAGGGCCGCCGGTCGTTGTGGCGGCCACCGGGACGCCCGCGTCGAGCGTGAGGACGGTCACACCGGGGCCGTCGCGGAGCAGTTTCTCAGACTCGAACCGGAGGTAGCCGGTCAGCTCCGAGTCGAGTGCATCCCGGAGCACCTCACCGAGTCGCGCGACGACCCGTCGAACACGGAGCTGTCCGTCCGGGAGGTTCATGACTGCTCGGGAATAACGGCATTACGGAACCGGTCTGCGACGTCGTCGGACGCGATATCACGGACGGTCAGTTCGGCGGCGGCCTCGCGGTAGCGCCCTGCCGGTGTCGACCCCGGGGCGTGTGCGAGCAGCGGTCGACCCGCCCGCCGTGCGGCACGTACCGCGTCGCTCTCGGGCACTGTCGCCAGCGTCTCCCCCTCGAAGTACCGCTCTGCCTTCGTGGTGACCGCCGCCACGTCCTCGTCGTCGGCGACCCGGTTGAACAGGATCCCTGCGACACCCGTTCCGTAGGTGCGGGCGTACTCCTGAACCTTCAGTCCGTCAGACAGCGACGGCACGGTGGGCTGTAACACCACGATAACACGATCGGCGAGAACGACCGGGAGAACAGCACTCCGACTGCCGAGCGCGGCCGGCGAGTCGAGCAAGATGACGTCAGTCTCGGCGGCGAGTGTCGCGACGACCTCCCGGAGTCTGGTCGGGTCTGCCCGCTCGAACCCGGCCAGCGAGGTGCCACAGGGCACAACGTCCATCCCGAACCGGTCGTAGACGGCTGCCTCGACCGGTGCCTCGCCGGCCAACACCTCGTGTAGCGTCGTCTCGACGTCGGCCAGACCGGCGTGAAACAGGACGTTCGCCATCCCGGTGTCGGCGTCGATGACGGTCACGTCGTGGCTGTCCGCGAGCGCCATCCCTAACGCGAGCGTGCTCGTCGTCTTTCCCGTGCCGCCTTTGCCGCTGGCGACCGCGAACGCCTCGACCATACCTGACGTGTCGCCTCACAGGATTTAAAAACTGGCATTACACAGGTAGAAAGCTATACGACCGGGCACGGTGTACGACCGGACATGGCCGCCGGGACACGACCGGGACTGCTCGGGGCGATCCAGATCGACCTCCGGGTGCTCCACGAGACGTGGATGGGGCTGTTGTTTCCCCGACAGCGCGAGGCCCGGCCCAGGGTGGTCGGAACGTGGCGCCCACAGACACCAGCCCAGTGGGTCGCCTACCGGCTCTGGACGCTCGTTGGTCTCGTCGTTGTACCGGTCGTGTACCCGTTCTTGCTCGCCGGTTACATCGTCCGGTACCAGACACAAGCGGTCGGTGCCGCCGCCGTCCGTCTGGGTCTGTTCGGTGTGGTCGTGGCTTTCGCGTTCGCCTGGGGTGGTCTGACCGCCGTCGTGGCTGTGCAGTCCGGCCAGTTCCAGGAGGGTGCGGTGACGGCCCTGGCGCTCGCGAGCGGTGTCGCCACTGTCTCTGCCGTCCTCTCGTATCTCTGCTGGCGTCTCGACGGTCGTCCGGCGACTGTCCTGCTCGCGTACCCGTTTGCCGTGACTGCTCTCCTCCTGCCGCCGGTCGTGGCGGCCCTGTTCTACGACCCACTCTCGGGGCTCATCCGGTGGAGTGATGGGGTCGCCTCGTGGGTGACCACCGAGGGTCCCGACCCGTTCGGTCTCGTCGGGTGGCTCGAGGAGAGCTTCGACCGGCAGGACGAGGACCACGTCGTCATCTGGTTTGTCGCCTCGTTTCCGCTCGGGTGGACACTCGGTCTAGTGGTCACGCTCGCCGACCTGGTTCGGCCCCGGTCGGACTGAGAGCCGGTCTCCCGACCGCATTGGTGGTGAGGTGGTCGGTGTGCCCGGTCGCGGTGGTGGTCCGAAGCTTTTTCAACCGGTATAATAAACGGAGCAAGCAGATGCCCGACAGAGAGCCGCTCTCCGGCATGGACAACGCCTGGCGGCGGATGGGAACACCCTCCAACCTGATGTCCGTCACCGGGCTGTTGACATTCGAAGAGCGGGTCGGTTACGAGGAGATGTGTGACAGGCTCGCCGAGCGTCTGCTGCGGTTCGACCGGTTCGGTCAGCGTATCGGCGGGCAGAAGCGACGGCTGTTGCGACCGTACTGGGAGTTCGTCGACGGGTTCGACGTTCACAACCACGTCTACGACCTCTCTCTCCCGGAGCCAGCCGACGAGGACTGTCTCGAACGGTTCGTCGGGACCCTGATGAGCCGTCCACTCGACGAGCGGCGGCCGCTCTGGGAGCTGTATCTCGTCGACAACGTCGGCCCGGGCGACGGGAACGCCGCGGTGTTGCGCATCAACCACAGCCTCGGTGACGGGTTCGCGCTCCTGTACGTGATGCTCGGTCTCGCCGACAACCCGAGCGAGTTGGAGTTTCCGGTCGACGGTCTCTCGGCCCCGCCGGTGCCGGGGGCGGCGGAGAGAGACGGGAACGGCCGGGACAGTCCGGAGCCGACCACCACCACGGACCCGATGGACGGTCGGTCCCCCTCGGGCGTACTCGACACACTCGGCACCGCACTCCGGGCGGTCAAGGCCGGCTACAATCTGCTGACGATGCCCGACGAACCCCAGACCTCGCTGTTCGGTACGCTCGGCCCGACGAAACGGGTAGCCTGGACGCGGCGGCTCGACCTCGACCGGGTCAAACAGGTCGGGCAGGCACACGACGCGACGGTCAACGACGTGTTGCTGGCGACGACCGCCGGCGCGTTCCGGCGTGTGCTCGACGACCGCGGCGAGGACACTGACGGGCTCGAACTGCGCTGTACGGTGCCGGTCAATCTCAGGCCGATGGCACAGCGCACGGGGTCACTCGGCAACTTCTTCGGGCTGCTCTTTCTCCCCGTTCCCGTTGGCACCTCGGACCTCGAGGAGCGTCTCGAGATAGTTGCCGAGCGAACAGACGCCCGAAAGGCCGGCGTCGAGGCGTACCTGATGTACAAACTGCTCGCCGTTGCCGGTCGCCTCCCGGAACCGGTCCAGAATCTGGCGATGCGACTGTTCGAGAAGCAGGCGACCGGAATCGTGACGAACGTTCCGGGTCCGACGGGGCCCGCGAAGTTCGCCGGAACGGAGATCGAGGACATGATATTCTGGGTCCCACAGGCAAACGACCAGGGGCTGGGTATCAGCATCATCAGCTACAACGGCGGTATCCGCGTCGGGGTTGCCGCCGACGCCAACCTGCTCCCGGAGCCACGAGAGATGACAGAGGCGTTCGAGACAGAGCTAGACACCCTGTGTGGAGAAAACGGGTAGTCTCCCGCCGTGTCACGGATACCGGTCGACTGTCCGGGTCCGTCTCTGGTAGCATTTATGTGTTCCTCGCTCGTAGACCGTGTAACCCGGATGCGAGAGGAGTACTACGAGCGCCTCGGTGTGTCTTCCGACGCCCCCAGTGAGGAGATATCCACGGCATACCGGGAGCGCCTGAAGGAGATCCACCCCGACGTCAGCGATGCGAGCGACGCGAAGAGACGCACCCGACGGCTCATCGAGGCAAAGGAGGTGCTTACCGACGAGAACGAGCGGGCCCGGTACGACCGGGTCGGCCACGAGCGCTACGTCAGCGCCGAGCGCGGCGACGCGTCCGAGTCCGACTCGCCCGACGACTCGCCCGACACGGTCTCTGACGACCCCGACTCGCACACGTCCCGGTCTGCTGCCGACGGGCAGGGGTCCTACGGTCGGGCCGGTCGTGGGCGCACGGCCGGCCCCGCTGGCGACGATATCGACTGGGAGAGTCGGGCAGAGACAGACTGGGACGCGGTCTCGGAGGCCGTCTGGCAGGAGGTCACAGACGAAGCCCCCTCCGAGGCGGGAACCGGTCACACCGTGTCGGGGTCGGTTGGCCGGCAGACGAACGGCAGCACTGCCACCGGGGTCTCCCCCGGAACCGACCCAACCGGCGAACAGACGACCGACAGCCAGCGCGTGGCGGCTACCACGGGTGAGCCGACCGCCGGGTGGTACGACGGTGGTGACCCGTCCGGCTCGGGACCAAACTCCCGGAGTATCGGTGGCACGAGCGGTGACAGGTCGTGGCGGGGCTTGGCGCAGGGGCACAAACAGGGGGCCTTTCCGCCTCACCGCCTCCTCTCGCCGATCCAGACAATCGTCCTGACGTGTTTCTGTTTCGCCGCGTTTCCGTTACTCGCTATCGGGTCGGCTACCCCAGGGTTTCTCCCCGCCACCCGTGTCGTGCTCGCCACGTTCCTCCTGTTCGTGGTGGTGGTGCTCGTCGTCATCCCGCAGCTCGGTCTCGTGGTGTTTGGCTCGTGGGCCCTGCTGCTCCCGGTCGCGCTCACGAACATCGGCTGGTCGCTCCTGGGGTCGGGGAGTTTCGTCGTGTTCGGCATCACCGCACTCTCACTCGGGCTCTCGGGGCTGTCGTGGCTACTCACCCGGCCACCCGTACTGTAGCTCACACCGGCCGGTAGCTCCCTCCCTGCGTTGTTACCTCTCCTGCACGGACCAGTTTCTCCAGCGCACGCTCGGTGTACGACGACGATACGCCGCGGGCCTCGGCGTACGCGACGACGTCCGCTCGTGTCGGGTCGTCGAGTTCACGCACCGCCTCGCGCACGGTCGCTTTCCGGCTCTTGCTGTCGCGGTCGCGCTCGCCGGCCTCTGCGACCTCGGCCGGGTCGAGTCCGAACGCCTCGAGGTAGGTCTCGTCGTCGACACCGGCGTTCTCGGCCTGCTCGCCGAGTTCGGCAACGGAGTCTAGCTCGGCGAACGCCTCGTCGTGTCCGGCCCGGGCAGCGAGCATCGAGGCGCGCACCTCGCGGGCGTGGTCCCGCTCCTCGGTGGTGACGAACTCCCGGCGTTTCTCGTGACGACGTGTCCGGCCACAACGCGGGCAGCCACTCCGTTCCGGGCGGCCCTCGACAATCCAGAGCGCCTGGCACTCGCTACAGCCGACAACTGCGTACATATCTCTGTGTTCGTCCTCACGAGTTAAAGTTCGCGGCGACGGCCCTTTGGAACCATCGAGCGCAACTCGCCGTGAACGTACAGGCCGACGCCGAGCGGCTCGGGGTCGCCCGCGAGCTCGTGGGTGACGAGCAGGTACCCCCAGTCGCCGTCCCAGTCGAGGCTCTGGTCCCGGCCAGCGAGAAACCGCTCTGCGGCCGACTGCGGGAGCCGAACACAGTTGCGCGTCGCGTGTCGACCGAACCGCTGTGTGGCCTCTAGTGTCGGTTTCCAGTGTTCCTGTCGCGTGCGCAGGACCGTCATCCCGAGCCCCTGGACTTTCGCGGGCGAGTCGATATCACCGCGGAACGCCCAGAGCTTTCCCGCGCCCCGCTCCCAGAAGCTGTGGTCTGCAAACACCGCCCGATCGATGCCGTACCGGTTCGCCCAGAACGCGAGCACCGCCTCTCTCGTCGCCCGACCGGAGACGGTCCGCTCGGCGGCCGTCGCCGGCAGTCTGTCGAACCGGGTGCCGACGTTCGTCGGCCCACCGTCGTCGCTCACGACCCGGTCACCTCCAGTTTCGCACAGAAGAACCCGCCGGTGTCGTTCTGGTGTGGGTAGATGCGTTTCGCCCGCCGCACGGCCGGGTCGAACGTCTCACCCTGCCACTCGGTGACCCCGGGGGCGTGGTCGAGCGGGATGTCGAAGTCGACGAGCCGGCACGACCGTCTCCCGAGAACGAAATCTAGCACGGCCTCGTTCTCCTCGGGGGCGAACGTACACGTCGAGTAGACAACGGTCCCGCCATCCCGGGTGACCTCCACGGCCCGCCTGAGAATCCCCTTCTGGACGCCGGAGACCCCCTCGATGCGGTCGAGAGTCCACTCGTCGAGCACGTCACTGTTCTTGCGGACTGTACCCTCACACGAGCAGGGCACGTCCACGAGTACACGGTCGTACGGGGTCCCGTCGAACGGGCGTAGCGAGTGATTGCGGGCGTCCTCGTGGGTGATTGCGAGGTTCGTGACGCCCAGCCGTTCGGCGTTCGACCGGAGGGGGGCGATGCGCCCGACGTCGGCGTCGGTCCCCACCACGAGCCCGGTATCGTTCATCAGTGCTGCCAGTTGTGTGGTCTTGCTGCCCGGGGCAGCACAGGCGTCCCAGACGCGCTCACCGGGTTCCGGCGACAGAACGGTCGCCGGCAGGACCGACACCTCCTCCTGGCCGTGGAGCCAGCCGTGGACGTACGGCCAGTTCGCGCCGGGCTGGTCCTCGGGCAGTCGGAACAGCCGCGGGTGCCAGTCGGCCCGCTCGTGGGTGACGCCGGCGTCTGTGAGTGCCGTCTCGGCCCGCGCGATGTTACTCTTGATGCTGTTTACCCGCACGGCGTGGGGGAGTGGCCGCCGACAGGCCGCCCGGAACCTCTCGGGGTCGTCTACGAGCGGCTCGTAGCGCTCCAGCATACTCATCGACCGCGGTTCGTCCCGGCCGCGTTTGTCGGTTTCGGCTCGGTCTGACACGCCGATACCGGGCCGGCAGCGGGCGACACCGGTTCCAGGTACACTTATTATTCCTGCGCTCCCGGCTACGGGTATGGGATACGACGGTCCGACAGACCTGTATATCGACGGTGAGTGGACAGAGGGCGAGACGGGCGAGCAACTGCCGACGGTCGACCCTGTAACCGGCGAGCGGTACGCGGCGGTGGCAAAGGCGGGTCGCGAGGACGTCCAGCGGGCGGTCGCGGCGGCGTCCCGTGCCGTGGCACCCGACAGCGAGTGGCGCGGGCTGGACCCGTCCGAGCGGGCGGCACAGCTCCGGGCGTTCGCCGACGCCGTCGAGGCGCGCCGTGAGGACATCGCACTCGTCGAGTCCCGTGACAACGGCAAGACACAGTTCGAGGCACAGTTGGACACCGGAATGGCCGTCGACACGCTGCAGTACTACGCGGGGTGGGCCGACAAGATAGAGGGGAGTCAGATACCCGTTCCCGGCGGACGGCTCGACTACACGGTGCGCGAACCGGTCGGTGTGACCGGCCACATCGTCCCGTGGAACTACCCGTTTCAGCTCGCCAGCCGGAGTCTCGCCCCCGCGCTGGCCTGTGGAAACAGCGTGGTGGTCAAACCGGCCGAGCAGACGCCGCTGTCGGCGCTCGCCTTTGCCCAGGCCGCCGAGGACGCCGGGCTACCGGACGGTGTGGTCAACGTCGTCCCCGGGGACGGACCGGTGGCGGGTGAGGAGCTCGCGGCCCACCCCGACGTGGACCACCTCACCTTCACCGGCAGTCGGGCGGTCGGCAAACAGGTCGGTGCCACGGTCGCCGGCAGAGTGGCAGACTGCACACTCGAACTCGGCGGAAAGGGTCCACAGCTCGTGTTTCCCGACGCCGACACCGAGGCCGCCGCCGAGGGGGTCCAGTACGGCATCTTCATGAACGCCGGCCAGATGTGCTGGGCCGGCTCCCGGCTGGTCGTCCACGAGTCGGTCCACGACGAGGTCGTCGACCAGCTCGTCGCCGTCGCCGAGAACCTCCCGCTGGGCGGTGGTATCGAGGACAACGGCCGGATGGGACCGCTGGTCAGTGAGTCCCAGCGCGAGCGCGTCCTCGAGTACATCGAAACCGGAACGGCGGAGGGGGCGACGCTCGCGGCCGGCGGTGGTGTCCCCGACCGCGACGGCTACTTCGTGGAACCGACGGTGTTCACCGACGTCACGAACGACATGACCATCGCCCGTGAGGAGATCTTCGGACCGGTGCTGTCGGTTATCGAGGTGGAGAGCGAACAGGAGGCGCTCGCGGTCGCAAACGACTCGCCGTACGGCCTGCTCGCCTCGGTCTGGACGCAGGACCTAGACCGGGCACACCGGCTGGCCCGTCGCCTCGAGTACGGGATGGTCACGGTCAACGAGACGCCGAACACCTTCCCACAGACGCCCTTTGGCGGGGTCAAACAGAGCGGCGTCGGCCGCGAACAGGGCCGTCAGGCCGTCCAGGAGTACACCCGTCTGAAGAACGTCACCGTCAATATCGACGGGTGAGCCGGTGACGGCCGCACCCGGGGCGGTCGACCGACCCAGGCAACCGGCCGACGACACCACAGCCAGTCGGTGACGCGCGACCGACCGGCGATTCTGGGCCTATGTGTGACCGGGGACGCCGCAGAGACCGGGAGTGTCGATATCGCCCGCCCGGAACCCCTCTAGATTTATTTGTCGACGGCGAGAACGAGTTGACGATGTACAAGCAGATCGTTCTGCTCACACGCAAGAAGGGGACCACCCACGAGGCCTTTGCCGACTACTGGCGGGAGACACACGCCCCGCTCGCCGAGGACATCGCGGGTGTTCGCAGGTACAACATAGTGTTGCCGACCGACCCCGAGAACGCGGAGTTCGACGGACTGGCCGAACTCTACTTCGAGAGCCTGACAGAGCTGTACGAGGTGTTCGGGAGCCGGGGTGACCACGAACCAGACTTCGGGCGCGAGGCGGTCGCGGCGGTGAACACCGACGTGAGAAACTTCGCGGACCTGGGGGCACTCACCCGGTTCGCCGGCGAGGAGACGGTACAGCGCGACGACGTGGACGGCGACACCGACGGGCTGTACAAGCACTCGGCGTTTCTCGTTCGCCAGGAGGGGATGAGCCACGAGGCGTTTGTCGAGTACTGGCAGCACAACCACACCCCCATCGCCCGCGAGATAGAGGGTGTCGTGCGGTACGCGACGGTGCTGCCGGCCGAGCCCGAACACGCCGCCTTCGACGGGGTCGCGGAGCTCTACTTCGAGGACGTAGGCGCGCTTCAGGATGCCCTGGGCGGTGCGGGCTCCCGGGACTACGACCCGGAGAAGGGGATGGCAAAGCGGGCCCGCGAGGACGTGAACAACTTTCTGGCAATCGACCGTCGCCCCCGGTTCATCGGCCGTGAGACGGTGCGTCTGGAGAGACAGTGAGCGATGCCGGACCACGAGAGTCAGGTACGGGCGGCGCTGCCGGAACTCGAGACAATCGACGAGGGGAGCCTGCGGGAGACGGTTGTCCGGGCGTGGGTGCTGGGGCTCCAGCGGGGTGGCTGGGCAGACATCGGTGACATCCCCTACGCCTGGAACATCCACGAGGTGTCGAACGTCGAGCACGTCCGCGGTGTTGCCCGTATCGCCAGCGATACCGCCGCCGAACAGCGCGCGTTCCACGGTGCCGACCCCGACCGCGACGTCGCCGTCGCCGCCGCCCTGTTACACGACGTCGGGAAGTGCTACGAGTACGTCGACGTGGTCGAGAGCGACCTGGTCGACCCGGACCCGGAGTACGCGAGCGGAGTCGTCCCCCACTCGCTGTCGGGGTACGGCCTCGCACACGAGGTCGGCTGTCCGTTGGCCGTCCAGCGTGCCATCCCCCACTACATCGGCGAGATTCCCGACCGGACCCTGGAGGCGGAGCTGGTAAAGAGCGCGAACGTGGCCTCCTCGAACGCTATCACACAGGCGACGATGGGGATCTCGTTGCAGGAGTGGATCGACGAGTACTCACAGACGACCTGAGCGCCGCCGGAACCGGTGGTCGATCGGAAACCCGGAGACGACAAGCCGGTGTGGGTGTCCAGGTGCGACAGCAGAGCCCACACCCGCCTGGGACCGTTGTGTTTATATAGATACGCCTGGGAGTTACGTGTAGAATCGTGCAGGGGTCCCGAACCCCGAGTCCCGCAGGGGGCGTGAGTATTAGCACAACGAGTCGTGGTAGCCAAGCGGCCCAAGGCGCATGGTTGCTAACCATGTGGCGTAATGCCTCCGGGGTTCGAATCCCCGCCACGACGTGGACACCACACACATGAGTGCAGAAGAACCAGAGACAGACGAGGCGGACGACGAACTTCGCTACTTCGTCCGCATCGGTCAGACCGATCTTGACGGAACAAAGTCCGTCGAGCGCTCGCTGACAGACCTCAACGGAATCGGACGGCGAACAGCCCGCATCATCGCCGAAAAGGCAGACGTGGACCGCACCGCGACGTTCGGTGCGCTCGAAGACGAGCAGATCGACCGGGTGGTCGAGACCGTCGACGGGTACGAGGACGAGGTGCCCGCGTGGATGACGAACCATCGGTCTGACTTTTTCGACGGTGAGACGACACACAAGGTCGGTAACGACCTCAGTATCACGCGCCGGCAGGACATCAACCGGATGAAGATGATCGACTCCTACCGGGGCGTGCGGCACAAGCGCGGTCAGAAGGTGCGTGGCCAGCGAACAAAGTCGACAGGTCGTACCGAGGGTACGATCGGCGTGAACGTCGAGGCTATAAAGGAAGAACAGGCCGCGGAGGCCGAGGAGGAGTAATGGCTCTTGGTACCAACACCACGTTCTACGAGACGCCGAACCACCCCTACCAGGGCGAGCGAATCGCCGAGGAGGCGGGTCTGGTGAGCACCTACGGCCTGAAGAACAAAGAGGAGCTCTGGCGCTCCGAGTCCTCCCTCAGACAGTACCGCCGCGAGGCCCGGAGCCTCATCGGGAGCGCGGGCGGCGACGTCGGTGCCGCAGACCGCGAGGGACAGGAGTTTCTCGACCGGCTCCGGCGCATCGGCGTGCTCGGGTCGGAGGACACGCTCGACGACGTGCTGGCACTCGAGGTGACCGACATCCTGGAGCGGCGTCTCCAGACACAGGTCTACCGAAAGGGGTACGCCAACACGGCAAAACAGGCCCGGCAGTTCATCAGCCACGGTCACATCACCGTCGAGGGCAGCCAGGTCCGTGTCCCCTCTTACACCGTGACCACCGCAGAGGAGTCGACGATCAACTTCGACAGTTCGTCACCGCTGACAGACGAACTCCACCCAGAACGGGCAGACCAGTAAACAATGGCAGAAGACACAGACAAGTGGGGAGTCGCCCACGTGCACGCATCGTTCAACAACACCATCATCACCATCACCGACCAGACAGGGGCAGAGACGCTGGCGAAGTCGAGCGGTGGGACCGTGGTGAAACAGAACCGCGACGAGGCGTCGCCGTACGCGGCGATGCAGATGGCCGAGGAGGCCGCAGAGGAGGTGCTCGCAAAGGGTATCGACGGCGTCCACGTCCGCGTTCGTGGCCCCGGCGGGAACCAGCAACAGAACCCGGGTCCGGGTGCGCAGGCGACGATCCGTGCCCTGGCGCGGGCCGGGTTGGAGATCGGCCGTATCGAAGACGTCACACCGACGCCACACGACGGCACCCGCGCACCAAAGAACGCGGGCTTCTGACCATGGAGTACGAGGTCCAGTTCGTCGAACACGGCGACCGCGAGGCCAGGTTCGTCGCTCGGCCGATGACCCCGGCGTTCGCAAACGGTATCCGCCGGGCGATGCTCGCCGACGTTCCGACGTTCAGTATCGACACCGTCCGCGTGATCGAGAACTCGAGTGTGATGTTCGACGAGCAGATCGGACTCCGCTTGGGGCTGGTGCCGCTGACCACACCACCCGGTGAGTTCGAGCACGGCGACGAGGTGACCCTCTCGCTCGACGTCTCGGGGCCAGACCGCGAGGCCGCCGCGGAGACCCGGACCGCCTACTCGGGTGATCTGGTGGCAAACGACCCGATGGTCGAGCCCGCAGACGAGAACGTCCCCGTAATCGATCTCAAGTCCGACCAGCGACTCCAGATTGAGGCCGACGCGGTGCTCGACGTCGGCCAAGAGCACGCCAAACACCAGGGCGGGGTGGCGGTCGGCTACCGGCACCTCCAGCGGGTCGAGGACGCTGGCCCCCGTGGCGAGTTCGACGACGACGAGACACGGATCGTTCGGGGCGTCATCGAGGAGGGGGCGCCGGAGCACGCAGTGACAGACGCAAGCGACGGTGACCTGGTCGCCACGGAGACGTTCGACAACAACCTCCGCAACCGGTACCCCGACCGCGAGCTCGAGCTCACAGACGTCGAGGAGGCGTTCGTGTTCCACGTCGAGACCGACGGCTCGCTGTCGGCAGACCAGCTCGTCGAGGAGGCGGCCGGTTCGCTGCGCTCCCGTGGTGTGGAGCTAGCGGAGGCAGTTCAGCTATGAGCCGACGAGCGCGCCGGACGGTGCGGTCGACACGACGCCGCGACGGTCACCCGGAGAGCGGGTGGCGGTCGTCCCGTCGACCGGACGGTGCGTTCGGGACCGAAAACGATTTGACTGGTTCAGCGCAAAGAGTACAACCGCGCAGGGATAGCCAAGTCAGGCCAACGGCGCAGCGTTCAGGGCGCTGTCCCGTAGGGGTCCGCAGGTTCAAATCCTGCTCCCTGCAGTTTTCAGGAGGACCGTTATGAGTAAGACAAACCCACGACTGGAGGGTCTCATCGCCGAGTTGAAATCGGCTGCCCGGCAGGGCGCTGACGTCTACCAGGACATTGCAGATCGCCTGGAGGCGCCACGACGCACCCACGCCGAGGTGAACCTGGGGCGCATCGAGCGCTACGCCCGGGAGGAAGAGACCGTAGTCGTCCCCGGCAAGGTGCTCGGCAGCGGCGTACTGACAAAGGAGGTCACCGTCGCGGCCGTGGACTTCTCGGGAACGGCACGGACAAAGATCGATCAGGTCGGCGAGACCCTGTTACTTGAACAGCTACTCGAAGAGAACCCCGACGGCTCCGACGTACGGGTGATGCGATGAGCTACGCCGAGTTCGATGCCGACCTGGTGGTCGACACACAGGACTGCATCCTCGGCCGTGTCGCGTCACAGGTGGCCGAGCGGACACTCGACGGCGAGCGGGTCGCCGTGGTCAACGCCGAGCGGGCGGTCATCACGGGCCGCGAGGGTCAACTCGAGGAGAAGTACCTCGAACGACGGGCACACGGGTCGGACCGTGGGCCACGCTACCCGAAGCGTCCGGACCGTATCTTCAAGCGCTCGATCCGCGGCATGCTGCCGTACAAGCAGTCTCGGGGTCGGGAGGCCTTCGAGAACGTCCGGGTGTACGTCGGCAACCCGTACGACGAGGCCGAGCGACTCGAAGACACGTCGCTGGACAGGCTCTCGAACATCCGCTTTGTCTCACTGGGCGATATCAGCGAGTCACTTGGGGCGAACGTTACATGGTAACGAACACATCAGGCAAAAAGAAGACCGCGATCGCACGGGCGACAGTCCGAGACGGCTCCGGCAAGATACGGGTCAACGCCCAGCCGGTCGAACTGGTCGAACCGGAGTTGGCCCGACTGAAGATGTTGGAGCCGTTCCGGGTCATCGACCGGAACGTCCGCAACAACGTCGACATCTCCATCTCCGTCGAGGGTGGTGGGACGGTCGGTCAGGCCGACGCGGTGCGAACGGCCATCGCACGCGGGGTCGTCGAGCACACCAACGACGCGGAACTGCGCGACGCGTACCGGGAGTTCGACCGGTCGCTACTGGTCAACGACGTGCGCCAGCGCGAGTCCAAGAAGTGGGGCGGCCCGGGCGCACGGGCCCGCTACCAGAAGTCCTACAGGTGAGCCAGCGATGATGGTACCAGTCCG
Source organism: Halovenus sp. (assembly GCA_028275025.1). Lineage (GTDB taxonomy): Archaea > Halobacteriota > Halobacteria > Halobacteriales > Haloarculaceae > Halovenus. The sequence goes on along the minus strand of JAQCNM010000039.1, from coordinate 2,957 downwards.
GTGTTTCACCTGTGGTAACGTCGTCGGCGAACACTGGGAGGAGTTCAAACAGCGCACCCGGGAGGCCGACGACCCTGAAGACCCCGAGAAGGTGCTCGACGACCTGGGCATCGACCGCCACTGCTGCCGGCGGATGCTGGTGTCTCACAAGGACCTCGTGGACATCGTCGCGCCGTATCAATAATGGTCAGGACAGACAACCGCTACGAGCGTGCCCGTATCATCGGTGCACGAGCGCTCCAGGTGGCGTACGGTGCGCCGGTGCTCGTGGAGACAGACCAGACCGAGCCGATACTCATCGCCGCCGAGGAGTACGACGCCGACGTGTTGCCGTTCACCGTCCGTCGAGGTGAGCGCCGGTGACGCTGGTCACGGATGTCGTGCTGCGTCGGGTGCTCGACTCGCGTGGGAACCCGACGGTAGAGGCCGACATCCGGACAGAGAGTGGCGGTCTCGGCCGGGCGTGTGCCCCCTCGGGGGCGAGTACCGGCGGGTTCGAGGCCGTCGAACTCCCGGCACGCGAGGCGATTGCCGCGGCCCGCGAGCACGCTGTCCCGCGTCTGCTCGACGGGGTGTACGTCGGGGACCAGCGCTCGGTCGACCGGGCGCTCCGGGCCGCCGACGGGACCGACGACTTCTCCCGGATCGGCGCAAACAGCGCCGTTGCACTCTCGATGGCGGCCGCACACGCCGCCGCGGACGTGCTCGGTGCGCCGCTGTTTCAGCATCTCGGCGGTGCGTTTCGCGGTGACGAAGCGCCGGTCCCGCTCGGCAACGTCATCGGCGGTGGCGAGCACGCGGCCGACGCGACTGACTTCCAGGAGTTTCTGGCCGTTCCGGTCGGTGCCCCCTCCGCCGAGGCGGCGGCGTTCGCCAACGCGGCGGTCCACGACGCGGTGGGTGACCTGCTCGCCGACCGCGGTATCGCCGCGGGTAAAGGTGACGAGGGAGCCTGGGCACCCGCTATCGCCGACAGCGAGGCGCTCGCGGTGCTCGCCGAGGCGGTCGACAGCGTCGCCGCCGACGTCGGTTTCGAGATGCGTATGGGGCTCGACATCGCCGCGACGGAGCTGTACGACGAGACAGCCGGTGTCTACCGTTACGGCGACACCGCCCGGAGCCCGGACGAACAGCTCGCTCACGTGGCAGAGTTGATCGAGACCCACGACCTGGTCTACGTCGAGGACCCGCTGACCGAAACAGAGTTTGCGGGCTTTGCGACACTCACCGAGCGGGTCGGTGGACAGCCACCGGCCACTGCCCAGCACGACGGGACGCTGCTCTGTGGCGACGACCTGTTCGTGACGAGCGTCGAGCGGCTGACCCGCGGCATCGAGGCCGGTGCCGCGAACAGCATCCTCGTCAAACCGAACCAGGTCGGCACACTGACGGGTGCGTTCGACGCTATCGAGCGGGCGCGCACAGCCGGGTACAGACCGGTCGTCTCGCACCGGAGCGGGGAGACCGAGGACACGACGATCGCCCACCTCGCCGTGGCGACCGGCGCACCGTATCTAAAGACGGGCACGGTCGGCGGCGAACGAACGGCGAAGCTAAACGAACTCATCAGAATCGAACACAACGCATGAGCGGAAACGAGAACGACGGTCTCGACGGGTCGGACCCCGAGACCGAACCCGAGACGACGACAGCACAACCCGCCGAGGTCGAGGAGGCCGAGGCCGAACCAACAGAGCCCGACGAGGTGCCCGAACCCGACGAGGCCGACACCGAGAGCGACGAACCGGCCGAGTCCACGGCGTCTGGACCCACGCTCGACGAGGACGTGATGTCGGACGACGCGGCGGACCTGCTCATCCCCGTCGAGGACTACCTCGGGGCCGGTGTCCACATCGGCACCCAGCAAAAGACCGAGGACATGAGCCGGTTCATCCACCGCGTCCGAACCGACGGGCTGTACGTGCTGGACGTGTCGATGACCGACCAGCGCATCCGGACGGCGGCGAACTTCCTGTCGGGCTACGACCCCGAGCAGATACTGGTCGCCTCCTCCCGACAGTACGGCCGGTTCCCCGCGGAGACGTTCGCCGACGCCGTCGGTGCCCGCGCCCGTACCGGCCGGTTCATCCCCGGCACGCTCACCAACCCGACATACGACGGCTACATCGAGCCGGACGTCGTCGTGGTGACCGACCCCATCGGTGACTCCCAGGCGGTAAAGGAGGCTATCACGGTCGGGATTCCGGTTATCGCGATGTGTGACTCGAACAACACCACCAGCAACGTCGACCTGGTCGTTCCGACGAACAACAAGGGTCGCAAGGCGCTGTCGGTGGTGTACTGGCTGCTCGCGAACGAGACCCTCGACCACCGCGGTGCCGACTCCTTCTACGCGCTCGAGGACTTCGAGAGCCAGCTCTGAGACCGGACAGTCACCGGGTGACGACTTTCGGCTGTCGCAGGTGTCGGTAGTACCCGGAACAGCCCGTGGTGTGTGGACGGTCGTGTCCGACGATTACCCTCGATGGTGGTCAGGACCTCCTCGCCGGCGAGCCAGTCGACGAAGGCCGCCCAGCGGTCCTCGGTCATCCGGCCCCAGGCCCCGTCGTCGGTCAGGTAGGTGTCCGCGAGTTGGCGCTGGCTCTGCTGGAGAAAGTCGATGTCGTCCAGTGTCTCGGGACCGTCGGCAGTCTCGGCGAGCATCCGGGCGGCCTCGGTGGGGTTCTCGGCGGCGGACCGGTAGCCTCGACCCGTTTCACGGAGAAACGCACGGAGGTCGGGGGCCCGCTGCTCGACAACGTCGGGACGGGCCAGCAACACCGGGGTGTAGCCGTACGGGACCCCGTACTCGTCGAGGTGAACTGCTCCGGGGTCACGTGGTTCGAGAGACTTCGTCTCTCGTCAGCTGCTCGCGGGCATCGCCCGCTCGCAGGTTCGGTGGACGGTGTCCACCGTTCATCACGGAAATCTCCGATTTCGCAGACCCCGAGGCACTC
>JAQCNM010000033.1 GCA_028275025.1 Halovenus sp. | reverse complement strand
ATCGACGACCGGTTTCGCTCCTGGAGCGTTCGCCCGCCGGACGACTACACCCACGAGCGGACGGTCGAGGGTCGACACCACTACACCGGGGTTCTCCGGACCCCGTGACGGCCCCGACGAGCCACGAACCCGCCGCAACCGCTGTCCGGTCGGTCACCTCACCCACTCGCTGTTCAACCCACGTCCCGGCCGCAGGTACCACCGCAGGGTGGAGTAGCCGACCCCCAACAGAAACAGCGTGGCGACAACCGCTTCGGGTGTGCTCATACACAGTGACCCGTCAGACAGCTATTAAGCCCGGTCTGACTGTTTCAGCGCGAGAAACAGCCGGCCCCCGTAGCGGTCGCCGGACGTGCGACGAACTGCAACCGGCTCCTCGTTCGGACCCCTGTCACGCGCCGCCCCCGTGGCAGTGACTGTGTACTCGCTACTCGGTACCCCGTTGGCCTGTCTCTGCGGGTTCCCGCCGTGGGTCATACCGGCACCGGTCGCTGCCCGACCGACCGGCCGATGGTCGACCTGACCGACGTGTGAGTCGGTCACACACAAAGAGGAGTTTGTGCTAACTCAACCACTATCCCTGTCGGGGGTGTCGTTCGAGTGTGCAACGATACAACCTGGTCCTCGCACTCGTCACCGCACTCGCCGTTGCGGGCTGTGCCGGTGGCTTGACCGGGGAGACAGACCCCTCCGGTCCGACAGACGTATCGCCCGGAGCGGTCCCGGGTGTCACGAACGGGACGCTCTCGAACGCCTCGGCGCTCGTCGAGGCAAACCGGAACGCGGTGACGACCGACGGGGCCGTTCTCCAGGTCAACCAGTCCTCGCCCCGGTCGACAATTAGCACCCGTCTCGTCGTCGGGGCGAACCTCTCGACGTATCGCCTCTCGGGGACGGGGTCGGTGGGCGACGGCCAGCCCACGTCCATCGACCAGTGGAGCAACGAAACCACGCGGTTTGTCCGCACCGCCTCGGACACGGAGACGAACTACCGGGTCGTCGAGGGACACGGCAACCGACTCACCATCCTCGCCTCGGTGGAGCGACTCCTCTCCGCGGGTGAGTTCCAGGTCGCAAACGAGACGGCCGGTGATGGCGTTGTGCTCACTGCCGACAGCGTGTCGGAGACAGGCGCGCCGACAGTCGACGCCGAGTCCTTCGATGGCCGTCTCGTCGTCAGCGAATCCGGCCAGATTCGGAGCGCGTCGGTGACAGTCACTCAGGACGGTGAGACAGTGACCGCCAGCTACGAGCTGCGCCAAGCTGGCGTCGAGAGCGTCCCCAGACCGGACTGGATAGACGACGTGCCACCGGGTGCAACCATCCAGGCACAGCTCTCCGCCGACGTGACAGCGGACTCCTATCTCACACTCACACACTCCGGGGGTGACACGGTCCCGGCTGCGACAACGGTGCGTGTGGAGTCCAACGGGACGACCGACACGGTCAGCCTGGACAGTTCCCTCTCTGCCGGCGACACACGCTACATCTACTTCGAAGCCTCCTCGCAGGCACTCCGGGTGACAGCTGACCGCCCCGAGCAGAGCAGTGTCTCGCCTCTTA
>JAQCNM010000025.1 GCA_028275025.1 Halovenus sp. | reverse complement strand
GGCTCGGACAGGCCGTCAGGGCGGCGGCCTGGGAGGAGCTACTCGCCGGGTTCGACCCCGTCGAGACGTTCAGCTTCGACCACGGACCCGACCTGGCGGACCCGCCCGTCGCGGAGACACTGGCGACCGGCCGCGTCCGAGGGACAAAGGGGCGGGTGCTCGTTCTCGAGCGGGCCGGTAGCAGCTACGCTGTCGACAGCCGCGACCTCGTCGGTCACGAACTCACCGAACGGGACGAGCGCGCTCTCCAGTCGAGTCTCGCCGCCTTCGAGTGACACACCCCCGACCTGTGTGGCGTCAGTCGCGGGCTCTCGTCCCCGATACCGCCGTAAGCGTACTAACCCCGGGGCTCCAACTGCTGTTATGCACAAAGACGAACTGCTCGAACTCCACGAACAGATGGTTATGATAATGGAGTACTTCAGAAGTCTCGAACAGGTCGACGCGGGCCTGTTCGACGCCTACGACGAACTCGACGTGACGCCGGACGACGTCCACATGTCGAAGAGTGAGCACAAGCACGCGGTGTTCGTGCTGGGGAACTCGCTGGCGACGGCGATGAGTGAAGACGAGTTCTCCGACGCCGGCCGGGTCGGCAAGCGGATGCAGGAGCTCGCAGAGGACGCCGAGAACAAGCTGTAACCCAGAGGAGAGCCCCGTCGTACTAAACGAACGCCCGCAGCAGCGCCCGCCCGTCGGTCGACCCGATGTCGCCGAGTGTGGCCCGCTCGGGGTGGGGCATCAGCACAGCGACGGTGTCGCGCTCGCCGAGCAGACCGGCGACGTTGCCGGTGGAGCCGTTCGGGTTCGCCGCGTCGACAACCCGGCCGTTCTCGTCACAGTACCGGAACAGGACGCGGTCGTCGTCGGCGAGTGCCGACAGCCGGTCGGCGGAGAGTTCGAACCGGCCCTCGCCGTGGGCAATCGGGAACCGCAGTACCTCGCCGGGTTCGTAACCCGCAGTCCAGGGGGTGTCGGCGTTTTCGACGCGCAGGTGGACGTGCTCGCACCGAAAGCGGGCGCTCCGGTTGACGGTAAACACACCGGGGGTGAGCCCCGCCTCACAGCCGACCTGTGCGCCGTTACAGATACCGAGCACCGGTGTGCCCGCGGCGGCGGCCTCACGAACTGCCTCGACGACCGGTGACCGGGCCGCCATCGCCCCCGCCCGGAGGTAGTCGCCGTAGGAGAACCCGCCCGGTAGCACGACACCGGTTGTCTCGGGCGGGAGACCGTCGTCGTGCCAGACCCGGCGCGCGTCGATCCCCAGCGCGGTCAGTGCACGCACCGTGTCGCGGTCGCAGTTACTCCCCCCGAACTGCACGACTGCGACCGTCATCGCGGTTCGACCTCGATGTCGTGGTCGTGAATTGTCGGGTTCGCGAGGAGCCGCTCGGTCATCTCGGTTGCGCGCTCGCGGGCGCTCTCTGCACTCTCGGCGTCGAGGTCGAGTTCGAACTGGTCGGCCGCGCGCAGTGCCGACAGGTCGAACCCGAGTCGTTCGAGAGCACGCCGCGTCGTCTCCGCCTCCGGGTCGTGCACCCCGGCTTTGAGCCGCACTGTGACCGTCGCAGTGTACTCGCTCATCACCAGGGTCGCGGTCAGCGGTGTCGAAAACGCTTGTGGTTCGCCTCGCGAGGGTTGAAGTTGGATGCCGGACCACACCGGGTATGAGCGTTGTCATCGGCCGGGGCGACGACGCACCGACGGACCGTCCTGCCGGTCACATCGGCAGCTACCGGGCACTCGACGGCAGCGACGGCGTGTCGTTGTATCTCGACCTCGACGGGCCACACGCGGTGCTCGTCGTCGGCAAGCGCGGCTACGGCAAGTCCTACACACTCGGGGTCGTCGCCGAGGCGCTGGCACAGACACCGCCGGTCGCACCGGTCGTGGTCGACCCGATGGGTGCCTTCGACGGTCTGGCCGACCCCGCGACCGGCGACCCGGTGCCCGCCGACGTGCTGGAGCAACCGGCGGTCGACCCGGGCGCGCTCGACCCGCGGTCGTGGTGTGGGCTGGTCGGTCTCGACCCCGCGGGCGGCCCCGGGGGTCTCCTCTGGCGGGCCGCACAGCGGGCGGGGTCACTTGCCGGTATGACCAGGGTACTCGACGGTATCGACGCCACACCTCGTGACCGACGGGCCGCACAGAACCACCTCGCGCTCGCCGACTCGTGGGGCGTGTTCGACAGCGACGGTCTCGACGCGACACGGCTCGGTGACCCCCGGGTGACGGTGTTGGCGCTGTCGGGGCTCGGTGTGGCACCGATGAACGCCGTGGTGCGGGCTGTCGGCGAGACGCTGTATCGCGCCCGCGTGGCCGGCCGGATGGAGCGACTGCCGTGGCTGCTCGTCGACGAGGCACACACGTTCTTCGATGGCGTGGCGGGACCAGTGCTCGACCGCCTGCTCACACGGGGACGAGCACCGGGGGTCAGTCTCGTCTTGGCGACACAGCGACCGGCCGCGGTGCCGGCGGCCGGCATCTCACAGACCGACCTCCTCTGTGCTCACCGGCTCACCGCCCGCGACGATATCGCGGCACTCCGGGCAGCACGGCCGAGCTACGTCGACAGTTCGCTGACCGAGCGCATGCCGACACAGCCCGGGGAGGTGCTCCTCGTCGACGACGCCACCGAGACGGCTCACGCGGCACAGATACGGCGCCGTCAAACCCCACACACAGGGACGAGCCCGCGGGCGAGCCGGCGCTGAGACCACGCGGAGTTCGTCGGGCCCTCGACGCGCCGGTCTCTGTGTCGAGCACCGCTGTGAACGGGTCGGGGCGTCGTCACTCGACCGGCTTCGGCGGGTCGTCCAGTTTCCGCTCGAGACCGTGCTGTCGCCGCTCCGGTTCGACCAGTCGCTCTGCCCTCGGAGACGTCTGCCTGGGTGGCGACACCGGCCCGTGCGAGCGACTCCTCTACCGCTGAGAGGCCTGCCCGTCAGACGGACCCACGCCAGGACTGGGCCAGTGTCACCGGTAGAGACCACCCGTCGTCTGGACGAGACCGAGGTACCGACAGGCCGTCACGGGGGAGTCGCAATTCTCAAACCCGTCACGACCGAGCGTCCAGTATGGAACACCGCGAGCGGATGATACTCGCAAGCGGGGGGGTCTTCGGCATCTTCCTCCTGGTGCAACTCGGGGCGCTCGCGTTTGTCGACCCGGCACAGCAGCAGGGTCTCCAGGAGATAGAGGGCGGTGGGACACCGACGCTCAGTATCGCGTTCGTCGCCGCGATGCTCGTCGCGACGGGGCTCATGCTCCTCGCAATCCGGTACGGCGGCGTCTCGCAGTTGCGGCTGTTTATTATCTTCGCCAGTGTCTACATCTCGTTTTTTGCCTTCGACGTGCTCGTCACCTCGGTGCTGTCGGCCGGGCGTGGGGCCACCGCAGTCGCGCTCGGGGCGGCACTCGCCCTGGGGGTCGTGCTGTACGTGTATCCGGAGTGGTACGTCGTCGACGCCGCGGGGGTGGTGATGGGGGTCGGCGCGGCCGGGTTGTTCGGCATCAACTTCGGCGTGCTCCCGGCTATCGTGTTGCTCTCTGTGCTCGCCGCCTACGACGCTATCAGCGTCTACGGCACCGAACACATGCTCACACTCGCCTCGGGCGTGATGGAGATGCGGGTGCCGGTGGTGCTCGTCGTCCCACTCTCGTTGTCGTACTCGTTTCTCGACGCGGAGAAGCCCGCGTCTGTCCAGTCCGAGGGGGAGGTCGAGTCCAACGCCGACAGCGCCGACCCGGACGGCGAACCCCCCGAGGACGGCCAGGACGGCGACACGGAGCTGACAGCCGAGCGACTCGCGGCGATGGAACCGGCCGACATCGAGACACTCGACCCGGAACGGGCCGCCGGGGTCGACCCGAACGTGCTCGACGCCGTCGACGAGCAGACCCGCGAGGCGCTGTCGGCAGCCACACCGGACCGGGACGCACTGTTTATCGGTCTCGGCGACGCCGTTATCCCGACGGTGCTCGTGGCGAGTGCAGCCTTCTTTGTCGACACCGGACCGACCCTCGAACTCGCCGGGGTCTCCACCACACTGCCCGCGGTCACCGCGATGGGGGGAACCCTGGTCGGTCTGTCGGTCCTGCTCTGGCTCGTCGCACGGGGTCGAGCACACGCGGGGTTGCCGTTGCTCAACGGCGGTGCGATCGGTGGGTACCTCCTCGGCGCACTCGCGAGTGGACTCACCCTGGCCGAGGCACTCGGCCTGACCGGTGTGCTCTGAGCCGGGGGTTCGACACGTCGAGTCCAAACCCTGAAAGCCCGATCTCCCCTACAGTGAGGTATGGGTACCCGCTCCGAGCGGAGCCGGTTCGCCCGGGCGACGTGGGCGAACGTCATCGGCAACACCGCGAAGATTCTCGCCGAGGGCGGTGCCGGACTGGCGTTCGGGAGCGCGGCGCTCGTCGCGGACGCGGCCCACTCGATTGCGGACCTGGTGGCGAGTCTGGTCGTGCTGGTCTGGGGGGACAGCCGGTTCGAGGACGCCGACACCGACCACCCGCACGGACACGCCCGCATCGAGCCCCTGACGGCGCTGTTTGTCGGGGGTGTCATCGTGCTGCTCGGCGGGTATCTCCTCTCCGAGTCGTTGCTCGGGGTTCTCGGCGGGACCGACATCGAGTTCAGCCCGGTGCTGGTCGGCGCACTCGGGGTCGCGATACTCGATATGTACCTGGTGTACCGGTACACCGACCGGATGAACGAGGGGTTGGACGCGCCGGCACTGCGCGCACTCGCGGCGGACTGTCTCAACGACCTCTACACGTCGGTCGGGGCGCTCGTCGGGGTGCTCGGCGTGGCGCTTGGTGTCTCACTGTTCGACCCACTGGCCGGCGCACTCGTGAGCCTGCTCGTTGTCTATCAGGGTGTGACCATCGCCCGCGAGAACCTCACGTACCTCTCGGGCCGGGCCGCCCCTCAGGACCGTCGCAGCGAGATCCGCGAGGTGTTGCTGGCACACGAGTCGGTCTACGGCGTCCACGACCTCGCGGTGTTCTACGAGGGCCCGCAGTTGGAGGTCGAGGCACACGTCGAGGTGGCCGGGGAGTTGACCCTGGAGGAAGCCCACAGCATCGAGTCGACACTCGTCGAGACGGTCCTGGGGTTCGACGACGTCGGGGACGTCCACCTGCACCTCGACCCCGAGGGTGTCGGTGAGTGGGAGACCCCCGACCGGGCGGACTGACGTCGGGTGTCGGGCAACCCCGAGAGCCCGGGAGAGACGGAGACGCCGGACAGTCTATCCGCCGGTGATGAGGTCGAGGTCGGCGTCGACCGGGAGAGTATCACCGGTCACGAACGGGTCGGCCGGGCTGACGACCTTTGTCTCGTTTACCGCACGCTGCTGGGAACCCAGCACCTGTACCTCGATATCGGTCGTCCCGATGTCGGCGAGTGTCGGCGTCCAGGAGAGGTCGACCGTCGCAGCAGTGTCGTTCGTGAGGGTGTTGGCGCGGGACTCGTTGAGTATCACCGCGTCGACGATGTTGTTGCCGGCGACGAGTCCGATCCGTTCACCCTGGATGGCACGGGCGCCGACGCTGGTCAGCGGTGACCCGTCGTACCGGAGGGTGAAGTTGCCGCCATCCGGACCGCCACTGAGGGTGAGAGAGCCGTTTAGCGCCTCGACGGAGTCGGGTACCTGGAGGGCCGTCACGTTGAGTTTGGTCGGCACGAACGAGAGCAGGTCGATAGCCCGGGTGTCGGCGTCGTCGTCACCGCTGACGATAATCGTGCCGTTCTGTGTCTCGTTGAGCCGGTCTGCGAACCCGGTCTGCCAGGTGAACTCAAGACTCTCCGACCCGCCGGCATCGAGTTCGACCGTCTCGGAGTCGACGACACTCGCGACGTCCGTTCGGGGGTTCTGCATCGTGATGGTCTGTGTCTGTGTGGTGTCGCCCGTGTTCTCGACAGTCGCCTTCACCGTCAGGTCGCGGTCACCGCTGAGCGCCCCGGGTTCGAGCGTGTCCGTCGAGACGTCGGTGATATCGACGGTGACGAACCCGTCAGACTCCCACTCGAAGATGGGGTAGCTCTCGTTGACCGTCCGGACAGTCCCGTCTGTCGGGTCGACCTCGGTCTCGTAGACCGGTTCCCAGATGTCCCAGTCGAGTTCCGCCATACTCCCGTTCGCGTCCTCGGGTTCGACACCGGGGTACTGCTCGAAGAACTCCTCGGCGTTTGCGACACCGTCGTACTGGCTGAAGTCGTGCCCGCTGTCGGGGTCGGGCAG
>JAQCNM010000023.1 GCA_028275025.1 Halovenus sp. | reverse complement strand
TCTCCGTCCCGCGCCGGATGGCGAGCACGGTACAGCCGGTCCGCTCGCGGATGCCCGCGTCCGCGATGGTCCGGCCGACCAGCCCCGGTGTCGAGGTCTGAATCACCTCGACCTGTTGTTTCATCGATATCGTGTCCCGGTTCTCGAGCAGGTACGACGCCGACATCCGCCCGGTGACTGTCGACAGTGAGAGCACGTAGTCCGCTCCGGCCCGGTAGGTCTTCGAGATGTTGGCGTCCTCCTGGACCCGGGCGATAATCTCGATGTCGGGCACCATGTCCCGGATGACGAGCGTGGCGAACTCGGTGGTCGTATCGTCCGGGAGTGCGAGCACGACCGTCTGTGCGTCCTCGATACCGGCGGTAGAGAGTGTCTCTGTCTCGGTTGCGTCACCGACGATGTCTACCCCTTCCATCTCGACCTTGTCGATGACGGTGTGTGAGACACCGAGCTCCTCGAACTCGGCGGCGACGGTCTGCCCGACGGTCCCGTGGCCGACGATGAGTGTCTCCCCGGAGCTAAACGCCCGAACCGACGACTGTGTGAGCTCGACCAGCTGTTCGAGCTGTTTCGGCCGCCCGGAGACAAGCAGCACGGTCCCGGGCTGCAGTGTCACGTCGGGTGGTGGGGAGGCGTCGAACTCCCCGCGGAACCACGCCCCGACCACGTTGACACCTGCACGCTCGCGGATGCGACTGCCGGCCAACGTCGTGCCGGCAAGCTCACTCCCGTGCCGGATCGACACCTCCACGAGCTCTAGCTCGTCGTTTAGTTCGATCGCATCGCCGACCTGCGACCGGAGGGCGGTCGTCACCTTCTGGACGAGACTCTCACCGAGGAGCTGCCGCGGTGTGAGAACCTGGTCGGCCCCGGCCAGCCGGTGGTACCGCGCCCTGTCGGGCTCCTCGACCACACTCACGATTAGGAGGTCGTCAGAGAGTTCCCGCGCGGCGAGAACGATACTGGCGTCGACCTGGTCGGAGACGTCCGCGAACAGCGCCCGGGCCGAGCCGAGTCCCGCCGCCTCCAGCCCCTCGGTCGACTGCGGGTCCGCGTTGATAGCCCGGTACCCCTCCTCGTACAGGTCGGCAGCCCCCTCGGGGTCGTCGTCGACGAGAACGTACGGGACGTCGTTCGACTCGAGTTTCTGGATGAGTCTGTCGGCACGCGCCGTGTACGAGCAGACGATGACGTGGTCGGTGACGCTGTCGTCGAGCTGTTGTGGGGCGTCGGTCGACAGCGCGCGCTCGAGGGTCGGCCCGACAAACACCGGGAGTGCCCCGACGAGCGCCGCCATCCCGAGCAGGTCTGTCACGGCCACGTACGCCTGCATCTGTGGACTCGTCCAGGGGGCGTCACCGCCGAACCCGGTGGTCGTGAACATCTCCACGGTGAACCGGAGAGATTCGAGCAGTGTCCGGGGACGGTCCTCGTACACCCGCATACCGAACTGATAGCCGATTGCGGTCAACAGTAGCGCCAAGAGCAGAAACACGAGATACCCGGTCGCACGCCGTTTCCACGTATCCATACTGAGACACCAGGTGTGTCGATAGTAAATCAGCCTCGGTTCGTCTGTTCGACCGGCGTCGGGGGTGTTGTCTCGACCATCGGAGGACCGCCAAACGGCGGGGTGTCGGTACCCGGAGCGGCCGTCGGCACGCGGGACTTAAGAACGGGACACACGTAGCGGTAGTATGGTGACGTTTCTGGCCGGCGGCACGGGGACGCCGAAACTCCTCGCCGGCAGTGGGTCTGTCTTTCCGCCGTCGTCGGTGACCGTCGTCGGTAACACCGGTGACGACGTGGAGTTGGGCGGCCTGTTGGTCTGTCCGGATATCGATACGGTACTGTTTCTGGGCGGTGACATCCTCGACCGCGACACCTGGTGGGGTATCGCGGACGACACCACAGCGACCCACGACGAACTCGAGCGACTCGCCGACGCCGCGGGGCTCGCGGCCGGTCCGCGGTATCTCGACGACGAGGCACAGACCGCGGGGCGGCGACTCGCCCGGTGGCGGCGGTTCTCGGGGGTCGCCGAGTTCATGCTCATCGGGGACCGGGACCGGGCGATTCACGTGACCCGGACCGGGTTGCTCGACGAGGGGGAGACGCTGACGGCGGTCACCGAGAGGCTCGCCGGTGCGCTCGAGGTGCCCTGGCGGGTGCTTCCGATGAGCAACGACCCGGTGGCGACACTGATCCACACCCCGCAGGGGATGATGCACTTTCAGGAGTTCTGGGTGGCCCGGAACGGCGAGCCGGCGGTCGACCGGGTGGAGTTTCGCGAGCGAGGCGCGACCCTGACCCGGTCGGTCGGGGACGCGCTCACGGACCCGGTCGTCGTCGGCCCGTCGAACCCGGTCACGAGCATCGGCCCGATGCTCGCTGTCGACGGGGTTCCCGAGGCACTGGCAGAGACAACAGTCGTCGCGGTGTCGCCGTTTGTCGAGGACCGCGTCTTCTCCGGCCCGGCGGCCGACCTGATGGCCGCGGCCGGGTACGAGCCGTCGACGGCCGGTGTGGCCGAGGCGTACCCCTTTGCCGACGCGTTCGTGCTCGACACGGCCGACGAGACGGGTCTCGACCGACCGGTCGTCCGAACGGACATCGCGATGGACGAACCTGGGGACTCGACCCGGGTCGCCCGGGCGGTACAGGAAGCACTGGAGGTTGCCGCCCGATGAGCCGGCCCGCCTTCGAGCCCCGCGTCGCGCTCGCCAGCCTCAGCGGCGCTGCCGACGCCGCGTGGGCACGAAACGGTGCCGACTACGCGGGTGCGGCCTTTCTCGGCGGCATCGCGGTCGACGAGCCGACCCGAACGGCCGCCCGAGAGCTCGTTGCCCGGGGCCGAGCGGAGTTTCTCCCCCCGGACCCGGTCGCCTTCGTAGACGAGCAGCTCAGAGCGCTTGCGGACGTTCCGCTACGACCCGGGGTCAACGTCCGGGCCGTCAGGACCGAGCCGCTGGCCCGTGTCGCGGCGGTCTGTGCACGCCACGGTGCACTCCTCGAGCTGAACGCCCACTGCCGACAAGACGAGATGTGCCGTGTCGGGGCCGGCGAGACACTCCTCGCCGACGGTGACCGGCTCTGTGAGCAGGTCCGGACCGTCCGCCGGGTGGGTGCACCGGTGAGTGTGAAGCTCCGTGCCGGGACAGGTGTCGATCTGCCGGCGCTGGCTCGGCGACTGGCGACCGCGGGTGCGGCCCTGCTCCACGTCGACGCGATGGACTCGGAGTCAGTCGTCGAGAGTGTCGCTTCGACAGACCTGTTCGTGGTTGCGAACAACGGTGTGCGCGGCCGGGAGACGGTCCGGGAGTACCTCGCGTACGGCGCAGACGCGGTCAGTGTCGGTCGGCCGAGCAACGACCCGGCGGTACTGGGTCGCGTTTGCGAGGCGGTCACGGAGTGGTTCGACCGAGAGCCGGTCCGGGGCACAGCAGGAGGAAACCGATGACAGATCAGCCAAGCTCCGGCCCCGACGGGGCCACACGGGCCAGACGCACCACCGCACAGAACGCACAGCTCGCGCTCCTGCTGGAGGTGGCGAGTACGCCGAAACCGGGCAACGTCGACCGGGAACGGGAGTACCCCGACCTCCGGTTCGAGCAGTTTCTCGCCGGTGCCGTGGGCGCACACGGGGGGTTCGCTGTCGCGGCCGACGGCGAACCGCTCGGTGTGGCCTTCGAACGGGCGGTCGCCGGTATGAGCAATCAGACCGGTGGCAACACGCAGTTCGGGGCGGCACTGCTGCTCACACCGCTGGTGACCGCCGCCGGCCAGGGGGCGCTCGACCCGAATCGAGCGACAGCACTGGTCGGCGAGACGACCGTCGACGACGCTGTCGGGTTCTACCGTGCGTTCGACTACGTCGACGTGGCGGTGCCGGAGCCACCGGCGTCGATGGAGCAACTCGACGTTCGCCGTGGCGGCGATGCCGAACCGGTGCTCCGGGAGCGGGGACTGACACTCGGGGACGTACTCGAACGCAGCGCCGAACGGGACGGTGTCGCCGCGGAGATGACCGGTGGCTACGGCTGGACGTTCGAACTCGCACGGGTGCTCGAGCGCGGTGACGAACCGGTCACCGACCGCGCCGCCGCGGCGTTTCTGGCCCTGCTCGCACAGGAACTCGACACGTTCGTCGTCACACAGCACGACCGCGAAACCGCATACGAGGTCCGCAGACGGGCAAACGCCGTTATCGAGGGCGAGGAGAGCGTCTACAGCTTCGCGGAGGACCTGGTCGACCGCCGCATCAACCCAGGGACGACCGCCGACGTGGTCGCCGGTGCACTGTTTGTTGCACTCGAACGGGGGCTCGAGCTGTGACCGACTGGCCGGACCGACTCCGCGGCGTCACGGAGTCGGTGGTGACCACACTCGGTCCGAACAACCTGTACAACGCCGCAGCACTCGGGGTGCACGCACCGGACACGGCCGAGGAATCGGTCGACGAGACCGACGGCCCCGTGCCACAGGCCCGAACCTGGGGACGGACACGGACCCGGCGGAACTTCGAGGCACGCGGTGAGGGGTACGTTCAGTTCGTCCGTGACCCAGTTGTGTTCGTCGACGCCGCGCTCGGTATCCGGGAGACCGAAGAGCCGGTACTCGACAGCGCCGACGCCTGGGTCCGGGTCACGGTCGAGCGCATCGACGAGGGAGTGGAGGGGGGCACAGAGTGGGTCGACTGGCGACTTCTGCCGGCCGAATCAGCGACTCGTCGGGCGGTCGTTCCGGTGACGAACCGGGGGTACGCTGCGGTTGTGGAGGCGACGGTCGCGGCCTCCCGCCTCGACGTCGACGCCTACGACACGGGCGAACTCCGCGACCGGATCGCGTACCTCGAGAGGGTCACCGAGCGGTGTGGTGGCCCGGGCGAGCGGGCCGCGTTCGACCGCCTGTACGACCTGGTCGACGTCGACGACGGGGGCTGACCGGCCCGCTCGGAGCTACCGGTAGCGCTCGGTCAGGAACTCCCTGACACGTCTCCGGACCGTCGAGCGGGCTGTCTCCGGACCGAGGGGTTCGGCGGGATCGGGCAGTTCGCCGGCGTGTTCGCGGGCGATCTGTTCGGCGACGCGCCGGCGGAGCGTGTCGACGGTCACGGGGTTGTCCTGCCGTTCGAGTGCCGTCGCCAGCCGTTCGAGCCGTCCCGGAGTCGTGTGCTTGACTGTGAGCTCCTCGACAGGGGTATCGGTCGGGTTGTTCGCCGTTTCGGCGCGAAAATCGGGGTGACGGAGCGAGGCACGGTCCCCGCGCTTGTTCCTGACGAGCACCCCTTCGGCCGGGCCATCGTACCAGGCAGAGTCCGGAACGGTGTAGGAGTCGGGGTCGAAATCGCGCGCGGGAAGCTCACGCTCGACGGCGTTTACCGGCTGGAGACCCAGCCGTTCGAACACGCTGTGGACGGCCCCCGGCGTGAGAAACTCCCCGCCGTCCCAGATGTCGAACCCGAGAAACGGTGGGAGCCGCCCCCAGTCGTAGTCGATCCGTCGGTGGTGAGTCGAGACGCCAAAGAACACGACCTGCTCGACCTCGTCGACTGCCGTCTGGAGCCCGTCGCGGTCGAGTTGGCCACGAACGTGCCGGACAGCCGGCCGATACGGCTCCGGAACGGCATCGTGGTCGTCGTAGACGGTCGTTTCGTCACCGAACTGGAGAAACCCGGCGGCCTGTAGCTGGAACCGGAGCGTGCCGCCGCAGACCTTCTCTTGGACCCAGAGGTGTCCCTCCTCGAAGAGTCCGGCCGGGGCGTCCGCCGCGCGTGGAATCGACGGATACTCTCTCACGGTCTGTGCGGTCGACACGGGGTCCCGGAGCAGCTCGGCCGCGCCGTCGAGTGAGTGTCTGCAGACACCGATTAGAAGACGTACTCGTCGTCGTGACCCATCATGCCGTCGTCCTCGTAGCCGGAGCCGCCGGGGCCGTCCTCCTCCTCGGAGGGACCGCTCGCCTTGTACGCCTTCAGACCAGTCGAGATGAGCTCCTCGATAGCCTCCTCGCGGTTGAGAAACTCACCTCGCTCGACGAGCTGGGTTATCTGCATCTCGATGTGCTCGGGAACAGTGATTTCTACCTTTGGCATTACGCTACTGGACCTTTGATAGAAGGGTAATTAAACCTGACGGGGCTCGTTTAGATGAGACAAACATAGGCTTCACAACCGCGAACAGAATCTCGGCAGTCGAAAGACTGAGTTGGCTTGTTCGATACCGCTCGGCCGAATAGGTCAACGAGAGTATACGACTACCGGGCACGTGAACGGGTGGCCGACACGCGACGGTCGACCGGCGGGCTGTCGACACCGGCGACGGGAGCACAGTCGCGCCCGGCACAGCAGGTGACAGCCCGGAGCAACGTCGGGACCCTCCACCCTGGATGAGTACCCCTTTTATTCTGGCGGACGAACTGTCGTGGTATGACTGTCGAAGCAACGACCGAGATGGGATACGAGACCCGGTGTGGCGTGTCGGTTCCCGAACTCGGGTTCGGAACCGGGGAGATGGACAGTGAGACCGCAGAAGAGAGTGTCGGCCACGCACTCTCTGTCGGCTACCGTCACATCGACACCGCACAGGTGTACGACAACGAGGACGGCGTCGGCGAGGCAGTCGCGGCGTCCGATGTCGACCGCAGCGAGGTCTTTCTCACGACGAAGGTCGACCCGTCGAACCGGACCATCCGTGATATCGTGGCGTCCGTCGAGGAGAGCCTGGAACGGCTCCAGACCGACCAGGTCGACCTGCTGCTCGTTCACTGGCCCCACCCGCTCGCGGACATGGAGACTGTCGTGCGGGGGCTGAACGAGGTTGTCGACCGAGGGATGACACGGTTTATCGGTGTCTCGAACTTCGACGCCGACCAACTCGCCCGCGCACAGGGGTTCTCCGACGCACCCATCTTCACCAATCAGGTGCTCTTTCACCCGTGGTGGCCACAGCGCGAACTGCTCCGGTACTGTCAGGACAACGATATTCTCTTGACGGCGTACAGCCCGCTGGCGAACGGCGGTGCCGTCGGCGACGACCTGCTCGCAGGGGTCGGAGAGCGGTACGGCAAAACCGGGCCCCAGGTCGCGCTCCGGTGGGCCACCCAGCACCGGAACGTCATCAGTATTCCAATGTCGACCGACCCCGAACACATCGAGGCGAACATCGACATCTTCGATTTCATGCTCACCCGGGAGGAACACGACCGTGTGACCCGTCCCTCGTATCTGAAAACCGGTATCGCGATGGCCCGCAGCCAGATCGGCGTGTGAGAAGCCGACCCACGACCGGCCGGCAGGTCGCCCGAGATATCTAAAGGGTAGGGAGAATCTCTGCCTGCTGAACCGGTTGTTAGACACACGTACCACTGTTAGACGCATACACCAAATTACACTTACGTCCCGCCCACGTACGAGCGATGAGGAGGTCACGACAGATGAAACTCGACAGACGCAGCCTACTCGGTATCGCAGGACTCGTTCTCGCAGGAAGTGGAACCGCGGCCGCGACCCGGATGGGCGGTGACGACAGCACCGTCTCCGAGGCCGACGTCTCGCTGACGGAGCAGGCGGCCCGAGACACCGCCACCGACGAGGTAGACGGGTCCGTTCGAGCGGTCGAACTCGAGGCCGAGGACGGCACACCGGTGTACGAGGTCGAGGTAGAGGCCACCGACGGGATAGTCCACGAGGTCGAGGTCGACGCCGACGACGGGACTGTCCTCGAGGCCGAGGTGGAAGACGACGACGAGGACGACCGAGAGGACGACGATGAGGACGACCGAGAGGACGACGATGAGGACAGCACGTGAACACGAATACCGGACCGAATCGCACAGACGGTAACGGCGACAGGACCCCGAGAACAGAGCCGCCGGAACCGGACGACACCCACGAGCGGAACTGTGGTCGGTCACAGACCAAACAGACAGTTCAGGTGACACCCACACGTTGTTCCCGCTGATGTCCGAATTCGAACTCCTGGAACCGGAGACGCTGATCAACGTTCTGACGCTCCTGATCACGTTGACGGTGTTTCTGATAACGGCACTCGCGTACTACCGGACCCGTCTTAGCCGTGTCCTCGTGGTCGCGTTGCTCGCGGCACTGCTCGCGACGAACATCCTGATCGAGGAGGGTGACGAGTTTCTCGAGGAGGGCGTCCCGAACTTCGAGTTGCTCACGAGTCTGTTCGGGCTCGGTATCTCGTTACTCCTGCTCGTGACGGTCGTTCGCCGGTTCGACCAGCAGACACAATGAGTCTGTGCGTTCCGACACGTATCACCTGGGGACAGTAAGATGGGTAGCTCGTACCCCGAAGGCGGTCCGTCGAACGTGCTCGACCTCGACACGCGAAAGGAGATATTCGAGTACGTCGAGTCGAATCCGGGTGTACACTTCAACCAACTCAAGCGTGACCTCGACATGGAGACGGGGCTGTTACAGCACCACCTCGAGACACTCGAAGAGTACGACGTTCTGGTGAGTGAAGAGCACCAGGGGAGGCGACGGGTGTTCGTGGCACAGGCACTCGGCGAGGACGAGCGGGCCGTACTGTCCTCGCTGCGCTACGAGACGACACGGCAGATCCTGTTGTTTCTGCTCGAGGAAGGGCCGGCGCGAAACGGGGAGCTGGCCGAGTCGGCGGGGGTGTCGCCACCGACAGTCTCCTGGCACGTCTCCCGACTCGTCGAGGAGGGGGTGGTGACCGAGGTTGCCGACGGACGAACGACGCTGTACGCCGTCGAAGACGAGGAGCTGACGATGGGGCTACTCGTCCGGTACCAGGAGAGTTTCGTCGACCGGGCCGTCGACAGGCTGCTCGATTTCTGGGGCTGATACCCGCTCAGTTGACCACGGCAGTCTCGAACCCCTCGTCGGTGACGGCGACACCGGCCGCACAGACCGCGTGCTCGAAGCGGTGGTCGTACACCGCCCGGGCGGCGTCTGCTGCGTCGGCCGCCGAGAGTTCGAACGGTTCGGGGTGGTCACGCTCGTATGTTGCCACCAGTGTCGGCTCGGTCACCGTCTCGACGAGCAGTGCGTCACGACGGACAATCCCGATGAGTGCAGTCTGTTCAGGGTCGTCCGTCGCCGTTCCGGGCGCACCGACGATACCGGCAATACGGGGGGTATCGTAGTCGTCTCTCTCGAAGTCGAGCGCGAGCAGACCGGTCGCCAGCGCGTCCCGGGCCGGGTAGCCCAGTGTGAGTTTCTCCGCGATCGGGTCGACGTGCGAGCCGTTGCCGAGCACGGCCCCTCGATCGGTCCGGCGCAGACAGTTGTAGGCGATGTAGGGGTTGTCGGTCTCGGGGGCATCCGGGGTCGGTCCGACGGTGACCCGCTCGTCACGTTCACTCGCGGCCCGGTTCGGGAACGAGCGCGAGGAGACCCGGTACGCGCCGACCGTCGGTGCAACGACCACGAATCGTCCGACGTACATACTCTCTACTCCCGGAGCAGTCGACATGTAGGTGTCGGTCCGGGGGCTACTCGGCGGTGCCGAACGCGCGGTCGCCGGCGTCGCCGAGGCCCGGAACGATGTAGCCGTTCTCGTCGAGGTGGTCGTCGATACCGACGGTTACTAGCTCCACCTCGGGGTACCGGTCGGCGACGTGGCCTATCCCCTCCGGCGCGCTGACCGCGGAGAGCACGACCGTCCGTGCGGGGGTGGCACCGTCGAGCACCGCACCGAGTGCGGCGACAATCGTGCTTCCGGTGGCGAGCATCGGGTCCGCGACGACGACCGTATCGGCCGACCGTATCTCGGGGAGATTGACGTAGTTCACGCTGATCGGGAACCGGCCGTTCTCGTCCATCCCGGCCGCCTCGTCGCGGCTGGCCGAGAGCACACCCTGCCGGGCGTGTGGGACTGTGTCGACCAGCCCCTCGACAAACGGGACCGCCGCCCGGAGCACGCCGACGAACACCACGTCGCCGGTGAGACGCTCGCCGGTCGTTGTGGCGAGTGGTGTCTCCACCTCGACAGGTTCAGTCTCGAAGTACGCCGCCGCGAGGGCGTAGCCACAGACCCGACCGAGTCGGGTCAACGCGCGACGAAACGCCACGGGGTCGGTCTCGACATCGCGGAGTTCGGTGAGTGCCTGCTGTGCGAGCGGGTGAGCGACCAGCCGGGTGTCGCCCTGCTGTTCGAGTGTCATGGGTAACTCTGTGACCGACACCTGTATAATACCGGCGACAACGTTTTTATTACACCGGCAGTATACACTCTCTACAGACCACCTGCCATGTCAGATATGGAAGAGAGCGTCTCCGGGTTCAAGTACCGGGGCGGTTGGGTCGACATCGTCGAACACGGCGAGCGAATCACCCACGCGCTGAGAGAGCTGACAGCCGACGGCGACGTCGACGTCGACGAGGACGCGCTCGCGGAGTTCGACGACTGGCGGCCAAAGAGCCACGAGCGTCTCGACGACGACGTCAACGAGAAGACCGCACAGCAGGCCCGTGTCAAGGAGGGAAAGGGTGAACGGGCCGGCAAGAACCCCGACGAGGACCTCCAGACCGCCGGGGAGAAACTCGCGGAGTCCTACGACAGTCTCGACAACCCCGACGAGGCCGTTGGAAAGTGGGGCGAGAGCATCGACTACGTCGCCCGTGCGGCCGACTCCGCCGGGCGAAAGGCCATCCGGAAGGTCGAAGACACCGTCTACCGGAACGTGATGACACAGGTGTCGCCGTACTACTTCGACAACGAACTCATCAGCGCGAACGTCCAGCGGGTCTCCCGCGGCAACCGCCCGGAGTACATCTTCGAGGTCAACATCAACAACGACGACCTGAAGACACGGGTCTCGAACCGGCTCGCCGACTACGAGACCGACGTCGACCGCTGGCACGTCAACACCGAGAAGGGGACCGAGTCGGCGAAGCTCGTCGAGGGGGTCGCGGTGCCGGACGAGGACGACCAGCTCGACGCGAACACGAACTGACGGTCCCGGTGGGCCCGACTCTGCCCCGCGCTCTCGTCTCGCCGCCGTAGCGTCAGGCTCGTCCGGAGACACAACCATCAACACAGTCCACCCTGTACCCGGAGGTATGACAGACGAGGAACCGGACGTGCCGGTGTACTGCTCCGAGTGCGGGACGACGACCCGCATCCCACTCTCGGAGCTCGCCGACAGTGTCGAGCAGCACAATCAACAGATGCACGACGGCGAGGCGGTTGCGCAGGTCGACCCCGACGTCGCCGAGCAGCTACAGGACATCGTGGCAAAGGACCTCGATCTGCTGTGACAGGCTCTAAACCCGCCGGCGTGCCCGGCAATCACCAACACTTTGACTCAGCCGAACCCACACCCGGACATGGACCCGGAGACACCACCGAACGAGCGCGACAACGCCGCGAGGACCGGGCTAAACCGCCCGGTTCCGGACGGCGGGTCGTCGGAACTCGACACGCTCGTCGCGAAACTGCGTGCCGAGGCAGAGCGCGACCGCCCGGCCACCGCGACACCCGACATCGGTCTCGTGATGGGCTCTGACTCCGATCTCGACACGATGATGGGCTCCGAGACAGGTCGACCCGGGGCCCACGATGCCCTCACACGGCTGGGTTTCGAGGAACAGACCGACGCCGACGACCCGCCGGACACCCGGTTCAGCTTCGAGACGTACGTCGTCTCGGCCCACCGGACACCCGAGTTGTTGTACGCCTACGCGGAGACCGCCGAGGCACGCGGGCTAGAAGTCCTCGTCGCGGGAGCGGGCGGTAAGAGCGCCGACCTGCCGAACATGACCGCCTCTATCGCCTACCCTCTGCCGGTCATCGGTGTCCCCGTCCAGGAGAAATCGGTGTCCTCGGTCATCGGGATGCCACAGGGCGCACCGCTGGTCGCCGTCGACGCCGGCAAGTCGTTCAACGCCGCGCTCTCGGCGGTCCAGATACTCGCCCGTCGGGACGACAAACTGCGCGAGGCTCTCGTCGAGTACCGCGAGGAGCTCAAGCAGGGCGTTGCTGTGACCTCCCGGGAGCTACACGAGATGGGCACAGAGGGGTTCAGGCGCGAGCACGACACCTGACTGCGGGTCACCGGTGTCCGGGTCGGGTCCGACGACCCGACCGCCCTCCTCGCGTGTGGCCGGGGGCTGTGAGAGAAAGAAACGGTCAACGCTTATGAGCGCGCGATTCAAACGTCGAGGTAGCAAATGAGTGAGTGGACGGCGATCGGGGCGCTCGCGGTCGTGGCGCTCGCCATCCCGGGGTCGATGATGGTGGTCTCGTGGCTGTTGCGACCGAGTGTTCCCGAGCAGGGCAAACGCGCCACCTACGAGAGCGGCGAGGTGCCGACCGGCAGCAGCTACGGGCTCCGGTTCAACATCCAGTACTACATGATCGCTCTGTTGTTTCTCGTCTTCGACGTGGAGACGATATTCATCATCCCGTGGACGGTCGTCTTCGAGGACGCCGTCGGTGAGCTCGGGTTCCTGCGGGCGTTCGCACCGATGGTGGTGTTTCTCGGGCTGCTGGTGTTCGGGCTCGCGTGGGCGTGGCGCAACGGTGCGGTCGAGTGGGTGAGAGACACCACCGCACAGCGAGAAGTGACTGACCGAACCGAACTATGAGCGACAACCAACTCCACGACACGCTCGACGAGGCACAGCAGACCACACGAGAGGCGCGCACGGGCGAGGGCGTCGACGAGCGGTACAACTCTCGGCTCCGGCAGGCGTTCGGGGACTCTCCGTTTATCCTGACGAAGTTCGACGCGTTCATGAACTGGGTGCGGGGGAACTCGATGTTCATCTTGCTCTTCGGGATTGCCTGCTGCAGTATCGAGATGATGCACACCTACGCGACAAAACACGACCTCGACCGGTTCGGGGCCGGTGTGCCGCGGGCCTCCCCCCGGCAGGCCGACGTCATCATCGTCCCGGGAACCATCGTCTCGAAGTTCGGCCCGCGGATGAGGCGGGTCTACGACCAGATGCCCGAGCCGAAGTTCGTCGTCTCGATGGGGTCGTGCACCATCTCGGGTGGTCCGTTTCAGGAGGGGTACAACGTAATAAAAGGTGTCGAGGAGCTCATTCCCGTGGATATCCACGTGCCGGGCTGTCCACCCCGACCCGAGGCGCTGGTCTACGGCGTGCTCAAGCTTCAGGAACAGGTTCAGGCCGGTGAGAGCGCACCCGTCACGGTCAAACCCTACGAACTCCGGCAGTTCGGCGATCTCGAGGAGGACGAACTCGTACAGAAGCTGGCAGCCGAGATCGACGAGGACGACCTCGTCATGCGGTACGACTGGACGGAGAGATGAGCCTCCAACGGCAACCCGTCGGCGAGACACCGGACGGTCTCGACTACGACGCCCTCGCGGAACTGCTCGACGGGTACGTTCTCGACCGCGAGCAACACCTCAACTGTGAGGCGTTCGTGATCCGGCCCGACGACGTGGCGGCGGTGCTGTCGACGCTGCGCGACCGTGCGGCGTTCGACCACCTCTCGCTCGTGACCGCACAGGAGTACCGTGACCGCTACGAGTCGATCTACCACCTCAAGAAGTACGACGACCCGACACAGGAGCTGTCACTGGTCGTCCCGACACCCCGTGACCAGCCACACAGTCAGAGCGGGGCCGACGTGTTCGACACGGCGATCTGGCACGAGCGGGAGGCGTACGACCTCGTCGGCATCGAGTACGACGACCACCCGGATCTCAGACGGATTCTGCTGCCCGAGACCTGGCAGGGGCACCCGCTCTCGCTCGACTACAACCAGGACAAGCCACAGATCGTCCCGTTGCGCGAGCACGCCAACCCGATGGAGGGTCGCACCGACGTGGCCGACCGGTCGGACACGATGTTCATCAACATCGGCCCACACCACCCCGCGACACACGGCGTGTTGCACCTCAAGACGGTGGTCGACGGTGAACAGGTCGTCGATATCGACCCCGATATCGGCTACCTCCACCGGTGTGAGGAGCAGATGTGCCAGCAGTCCACCTACCGCCACCAGATAATGCCGTACCCCGACCGGTGGGACTACGTCTCGGCCGGTATCCTGAACGAGTGGGCCTACGCCAGGGCCGCCGAGTCACTCGCCGACATCGACGTCCCGGTGTACGCGCAGGTGCTACGGACGATGTCCGCCGAACTGTGTCGCATCTGTGCCCACCTGCTGGCTATCGGCACGTTCGCGCTCGATATCTACGGTGAGTTCACCGCCATCTTCATGTACGCCGTCACCGACCGCGAGCGCATCCAGAACCTGCTCGAGGAGCTCACCGGCCAGCGGCTGATGTTCAACTACCTGCGCCTCGGCGGTGTCGCGTGGGGGCTGCCCGAACCCCGGGCGGAGTATCTCGAGACGGTGCGCTCGGTGATGGCCGAGTTTCCCGACCGGTTGGAGGAGTACCACAACCTGTTGACCTCGAACGAACTGTTCCAGATGCGGGTGCTCGACACCGGTGTGCTCCCGGCAGAGACCGCAAAGAGCTACGGCGCGACGGGACCGGTCGCCCGGGGTTCCGGCATCGACTACGACCTCCGGCGTGACGACCCGTACGGCTACTACGACGAACTCGACTGGGAGGTCGTCACCGACGACGGCGGTGACAACTTCTCGCGGGCGCTGGTCCGGCTACAGGAGATGGAGCAGTCTGCCCGTATCGTCCGGCAGTGTGTCGACGTACTAGCCGACTGGTCGGGCGAGCGGGAGATACAGTCGGACGTGCCGCGCACAGTCAAACCCGGCGGGGAGGTCTACCGCGCGGTCGAGGGGGCAAAGGGTGAACTCGGTATCTACATCCGCGCCGACGGCACCGACACGCCCGCGCGGTTCAAGATTCGTAGCCCGGCGTTCTCGAACCTGCAGACCCTCGAGGTGCTCGCGGAGGGTGAGTACATCGCCGACATGATCGCCACACTCGGCAGCCTCGACATCGTGCTCGGGGAGGTGGACCGATGACGCTCCCGACCACAATCGAGGAGGCTCTACCGGTCGGCGGGGTCGCCGCGGAGGCGGTGGCGGCACTGGCTGCTGCGACGGTCATCGGGACGTTCGTGATGCTCAACACGGCGCTCGCAGGGCCGTGGGCGAAGCGCAAGATAACGGCCGCGTTCACCGACCGTATCTCGGTCAACCAGTTCGGCCCGCTCGGTGTCGGTATCGTCGTCCCCGACGCGGTGCGGCTCGTCTCGAAGGAACTCATCGTTCCGGAGGGGGCGGACCGACCGGCGTGGGACCTGGCACCGCTCGTGCTCGTGTTCTCTGCGCTCTTTGCGTTCGCGGTCATCCCGATGGGAAACGGTGTCCACCTCGCCGACCCGGCGGTGGGGCTCGTGTTCGTGTTCGCCATCGCCTCGGTCGCCTCGCTGGGGCTGGTGATGGCGGGCTACGCCTCGAACAACAAGTACGCCTTTCTCGGCGGTCTCCGTGCGGTCGCACAGAACCTCGCCTACGAGATTCCGCTCATCCTGATCGGTATCTCGGTGGTCCTTTACACCGGTTCGCTCCAGATGAGCGAGATTGTCGCCACCCAGAGGGAGACACTGGTTTCGCTCGGACCGCTCTCGGTTCCCGGCTGGTTCGCTATCGTCAACCCGTTCGCGTTCGTGTTGTTTCTGGTCGCGAACGTCGCCGAGGTCGGTCGGAACCCGTTCGACGTCCCCGAGGCACCGACCGAGATTGTCGCGGGCTACCAGACCGAGTACTCCTCGGTGTACTTCGTGCTCATCTACCTCGGCGAGTTCGTCCACATCTTTCTCGGCGGGGCCATCATCGCGACAATCTTTCTCGGTGGGCCGGCCGGACCGGTGTTGCCGGGTATCGTCTGGTTCCTGCTCAAGATCTGGGCGATGTTTCTGTTCACACAGTGGCTTCGCTCGGCCGTGCCGCGGGTCCGAATCGACCAACTCATCGAGATCGGCTGGAAGCGACTGCTCGTGCTCGCGTTCGTCAACCTCTTTGCGACGGCCACCGTCGTGGGGGTGCTAGCCGCATGATCGGACTGCTCAAGGGGATGGCGACGACGCTGAAACACGCCGTAGACGGCGAGACGTTCACCGTCTCGTACCCGGAGGAGCCACCGGAGGTCTCACCCCGGTTCCGTGGCGTCCACAAGTTCAGCCAGGAGCGGTGTATCTGGTGTCGGCAGTGTGAGAATATCTGTCCGAACGACACCATCCAGATTGTGATGGACGACAGCCACAACGGCGAGCAGTACAACCTCCACATCGGCCAGTGCATCTACTGCCGGCTCTGTGAGGAGGTCTGTCCGGTCGACGCGATCTTGCTCACACAGAACTTCGAGTTCGTCGCCGAGACGAAAGACGAGTTCGCCTACAACATGGAGGAGCTGAGAAACGTCCCGTGGTACAACAGTATCGACCCACTCGAGGCGCGTGAACCCGACCGCGAGGCGTGGGTCGGCGAGGGTGAGGGGGAGGTCGACTACCAGTAGCCGTGCCGGTCACAGACGCGACGATGGAGACCCGACACCGGGTGTTCGTCGGCGACTCGCGGCAGCTGTCGGAGGTTCCCGACGATTCGGTCGAACTGGTGGTGACGTCGCCGCCGTACCCGATGGTCGAGATGTGGGACGACCTCTTTGTGGAACTGGACAGCAGTATCGGCGGCCACCTCGACGAGGGTGACGGGACTGCCGCGTTCGAGGCCATGCACGCCCAGTTGGATACCGTCTGGGCGCAGGTCGAGCGGGTGCTCGTCGACGGCGGTATCGCCTGTGTCAACGTCGGTGACGCCACCCGGACTGTCGGTGACAGCTTCCGGGTGTACCAGAACCACTCGCGGGTTGTCGAGGCGTTCGAGCGGCGCGAGTTCGACCCGTTGCCGGAGGTGCTCTGGCGCAAGCCGGTCAACTCCGGCACGAAGTTCATGGGCAGCGGGATGCTCCCGCCAAACGCCTACGTCACCCTCGAACACGAGTATATCCTGGTTTTCCGGAACGGCTCCGACTCCCGGGGGTTCGAGCCACACAGCGACCGCCGGTACGGTGCGGCGTACTTCTGGGAGGAGCGCAACCGCTGGTTCTCGGATCTCTGGACCGACATCACGGGGGAGTTGCAGGCACTCGACGGGGACGAACTCCGGGAGCGCTCGGCCGCGTTCCCGTTCGAGATCCCCTACCGGCTGGTCAACATGTACAGCGTCTACGGCGACACGGTGCTCGACCCGTTCTGGGGGACCGGGACGACCAGTCTCGCCGCCGTGGTCGCCGGCCGGGACTCGATCGGCTACGAGCGTGAGGCGGCGTTCACCGAGCAGTTTCGGGAACGTGTCACCGATGTGCCGGAGCTCTCCCGGCGCGTGAGCCAGCGTCGGCTGTCGGACCACCGGAGGTTCGTGCGCGAGCGGCGCGCCGACGGGCGGTCGTTCGACTACGAGGCGAGCAACTACGAGTTCCCGGTGACGACACGACAGGAGAAGTCACTCAGACTGTACAGCGTCACCAACGTCGAACAGACCGACGACGGGTACAGGGTCCACCACGACCCCGTGTAGCGTCAGTCCTCCTCGAGGAGGTCGATGACGTTCTCGCGGCCGATGCGGAGCTTCTCGATCTGTCCGTCCTCGGCCATGTCCGAGAGTACACGCGAGGTCTTCGATGCCGACCAGTCGAGTTGCTCGGCGAGGTCCGACTGGCGCATCCGGCCGTCGGCATCCGCCAGCGCTGCGACGACCCGGTCCTCGTCAGTCGCCAGGTCGGGGTCCGACACCACCTCCCGCGTCTCGTGACCACCCCCCGTTGTGTCCCCGCTCGTCTCTCCGTCTGCCCGTTCGCCGGTCCCCTCGCTGTCGGCCCCGGAGTCGGCTGTCGACTGCCGTCGACGGTGTGCGTACAGCACCCCGGCACCGACCAGCACGACCGCTCCGGCACCGACCAACATTAGCGCGGATATCGGCCCAGCTCCACCCCCGCTAGTACCGTCCTCGCCGGGGTCGTCGGGTGTGCCGGTTCCGCCGTCGGGGCTCCCGGGCGGCACGAACTCGGCTGTCGGACGGCTGTCGCCGAACGTCGCCGGTCCCTCCCAGCGGAGCACACCACCGTCTGTCTGGTCCGGCGTCGGGGCGACAGCGGTCGTCTCGTACCCCTCCGGCGCACGGATCAACAGGATATCGGTCTCTTCGAGAAAGAGGTCGTCCTCGAAGACGTCGCCGACGGTCACACCGTCGGAGCCGACAGATGCGAACCCGTTCCAGCGAAAACTGTAGCTGACGAAACCCCACTCCCGGGGCACCGCCTCCGTTCCGACCTCCGCGGTGAACCCGGTCGCACTCATCTCCCGGTCGGTCACCGTCTCGGCGTTCTCGACGACGCCGGTCAACCGCTCTCGGAACTCGCTCCGGTACGACGACCGGTTCGCCCGAAACTCGCTCTCGAAGGCCGCGAACTCGGCCTCCGCCTGGTCCGACCCGATCGCCATCCGGATAGTCAGCGAGTACACCGCCGACCCGTTTGGCTGTACGCGGATATCGGTGACCGTGGCGTCCGTCTCCGGGGGCGCTTGGAGTGCCGACGTCTCCGGTGGGCTGGACTGTGCGAGAGCCGTATCCGCGCCGAGTACACCGGGTGTGTCACCGTAGTGTTCTGCGGTCGGGTCACCGGTGACCGGGAGACCGGCGGCGCCCGCGGCGCCGGCACAGAAGAGAAAACACGCGAGTCCGAGTGCGAGCGCGACACGGAGAGTCACGATCTGTAGATTCTGACCGGGCGTAGATAAAAACAACGTCTGCCCCGTGCGAAAATCGCTGCAAACGGCTGCAACTGTCGGAAAATCTGTGACAACGACGACAACCAGCCGGGACGATGATACCGGTTGAAGTGGGGATAGTAGCAAGAGGTGGGTATGCCAGAAGGCATGTGGCACAGATCGACGCTGGTGGTCGCACTCGCGCTGGCCGTCGCAGTCGGCGTGACGGCCGCACCCGCCGCGGCGGCGGGGTTCACCAGTACCGGGAGCACAGTCAACGACCAATCAGAAGGGCCAGTGGGACCCACGACTACGGTAGGCTCACAGTCTGCATCGGGTGACGTCTCGATCAGCGTGGGCGCACAGCTCTCGACCGCGGTGAAGGCAACGGCCGACGAGGTGCGGACCGCGGCAGACAACGCCGGGTTCGAGTTCCGGGTCGACCAGACCGACGTGACGGAGAGAGCAGAGGTCGTCGCGGAACGGGCGGCCGAGCTCGACCAGCAGGCGAGTGACCTGCGCCAGGAGTACGAGGCGACGACCACCGCCTTCGAGCGCGGTGAGCTCGACGTGACAGTGTACGTGCAGGAGCTCGCAACCCTGACCTCGGAGGCCAGGGTCACCGCGAACGCGGTCGAGCAGGTCGGAAGCATGGCAGCCACCATTCAGACACCGGTGCGGGAGGCTCTCGGTATCACCGAGTCGGAGATAAACGGGCTCACCGACCCGCTCGGCCCGCTGCTCGGTGACGTGTCGAGCAGTATCTTCTCACAGTACACCGGCGAGATCGACGGTGAGATCGAGGTCACCGCAAACGGTGGTGTGGAGATCGTCACCAGCACAGAGGACGGCACGTCACGGCAGTTCTCGGGGTCGAACGGGGGGAGCGGTGGGTTCAGCATCTCCCAGGAGGCCGCACTCGACAACGCCACCGTCGCACTCTCCGACCGGGAGGGTGAGTGGTCGCTCTCGAGCACCACCCGCGCGGAGGGCACCTACGAGTTCGAGTTTATCTACACCGGTCCGGGCGACGGTGAGGCCGAGGTGTCGGTCGACGGCGAGACAGGGGCCGTGCTCGAACTCGAGGAGTCGGTCGAGTTCGGTGACGGTGACGACGACAACGAGACCGAGAGCGGCTCACTCGCTATCGTCATCACCGACGGAACGCCCGGCCCGGGTGCGAACATCACACTGCAGGTGACCCAGACGGGTGACGCCGTTGTGAACGCGACCGTGGAGATCGAGGAAGAGGTTGTCGGGACCACGGGTGCAAACGGCACGCTCGCGGTCACCCTGCCAAACGACGACGACATCGAGATAGCGGCCGCGCTCGGCGACGCCGAGGGTGAACTCGAACTCGAGTTCGAGAACGAAGACGAAGACGAAGACGAAGACGAGAACGAGGGCGAGAACCAGACCCTCGGCGCGACGGTCGACGTCGGTAACAACACCGCGACGGTGTCGGTGTTTCTCGACGGCTCTCCTCTCGAAGGGGCGAACGTGACGGCGAACGACGAGTTCGTCGGTACCACCAACGCAGACGGCACCATCTCGTTCAGCCTCCCGAACGACGACGAACTCGAGGTCGATGTCGAGTACGGCGAACTCGAGGCCGAACTCGAGTACAACCTCGACGACGGTGACGAGGAGGACGAGAACGAAGGCGAAGACGAAGATGAGAACGAAGACGAGGGCGAAGCTCTCGACGGGAGTGTGACTGTGGAGAACGGCACGGCTACAGTCAGTGTCGTGACCGCGGCGAACGGCACGGCCGTTTCGGGAGCGAACGTCACCGCAAACGGTGACTTTGTCGGTACCACCGACGCCGGCGGTACAATCTCGTTCGACGTGACGAGTGGCGTCGAAAAGCTGAAAATCCTCGTCACCTATCAGGGCGTGGAACTCGAACTGGAGTACGAGGACGAAGAGGAAGACGAAAACGAAAACGAGGGCGAAGCTCTCGACGGGAGTGTGACTGTAGAGAACGGCACGGCTACCGTCAGTGTGGTGACCGCGGCGAACGGCACGGCCGTTTCGGGAGCGAACGTCACCGCAAACGGTGACCTTGTCGGTACCACCGACGCCGACGGCACGATATCGTTCGGCGTCGCTAACAACGTCACAAAGCTGAATATCCTGGTGACCTACCAGGGTGCAGAGCTCGAACTGGAGTACGAGGACGAGGAGGAGAACGAGGGTGCGGGACCGCTCTCGGGCAC
>JAQCNM010000021.1 GCA_028275025.1 Halovenus sp. | reverse complement strand
GTGCCCGGCGATGTTGTCCCGGATAATCGTATCGCAGTAGGTACACCGAAGCCCGTCCTCGAGCACGTCGAACCGGGAGTCGACCGGTTCACTCTCTGTGGTGATACAGTCCGGGTTGGGGCAGGCGAGCACGTCGGTCACCTGCGCCGGGCGTTCGACGCGGTGTTTGCGTCGCACCTCGTAGCTGCGGATGATGTTGATCGTCGCCGCCGGTGCGACGACAGAGAGCACGTCGAGTTCTGACTGGCTGAGTTCGCGCCCCTCGACCTTGACGACGTCTTTCCGGCCGAGTCGGTCGGATGGAACGTGCATCCCGACCGAGACGACGTCGTTCTCGGTGCCGTCGATGCCGAGGATGGCGAGTACGTTCAGCGCCTGTCCGCTGGTGATGTGGTCGATGACGGTGCCGCGCTCGATCTTGCTGACGCGCATCTCGTGGTCGTTGCTCATCGTGCACCTCCGAGAAGAACGTCGAGCAGTGCCATCCGCACGGGGACACCGTTGTGGGCCTGCTGGAAGTAACGCGCGTGGTCGGTGTCGTCGACGTCGTAGGCGATCTCGTCGACCCGTGGGAGCGGGTGCATCACGGTGAGGTCGTCGGCCGCGTCGGCGAGTGTTCCGGCGTCGATCTGGTACTCGCCGGCGACGGCGCGGTACTCGCTCTCGTCGGGGAACCGTTCTTTCTGGATGCGGGTGACGTACAGCACGTCCAGTCGGTCGAGCACCGCCGACAGGGCGGTGTGTTCGCCGACCTCGACCCCGCTGTCGGTGAGGTCGTAACGAACCTTTCGGGGGAGACTGAGACTGTCGGGGCTGATGAACTCCTGACGAACGTCGAAGTTGGTCAGGGCGTGGGCGAGTGAGTGGACGGTCCGGCCGTACTTCAGGTCGCCCATGATACCGACCGTGATGTCGTCCAGCCCGGCGTTCTCGTTGATCGTGTACAGGTCGAGCAGTGTCTGTGTCGGGTGCTGGCCCGCGCCGTCACCCCCGTTTATCAACGGCACGTCGACGAACTCGCTTGCCATCCCTGCCGACCCCTCGCTGGGGTGGCGCAACACCAGCGCGTCGGCGTACCCCTCGATGACACGGACGGTATCGGCGAGACTCTCCCCTTTTTTGACACTCGAGGAGTCGACCGGTCCCATGTCGACGATATCGCCGCCGAGGCGTTTTATCGCCGCGGAGAAGCTCATCTTGGTGCGGGTGCTCGGCTCGAAAAACAGGAGCCCGAGCAGCGCGTCGGGGTGCCGGTCGGCAAACGCCGACGGGTCGTCGGCGATACTGCGTGCCCGGTCCAGCACCGTCTCGATGTCGGCCCGCGAGAGCTGTCTGGCACTGGTGATGTGGTCGTGGTCCATCGGTTGTAAGGGAACTGCACAGGCTCTTGAGACTGTCGAACGGGTCGACACAGCAGGCGGTGTCGCCACGGCCACCACGGGTTAAAGTAGGATACCGCACCACCCCGCGTATGCTGGCCATCGCAGGCGGAAAGGGTGGCTGTGGCAAGACCACGACGACGCTCGGTCTGGCCTGGACACTCGCCCGGCGCGGCCGTGACCCGCTCGTGGTGGACGGGGACTGTGACATGCCCGACAGCCACCACATCGCCGGCATCGAACGGGGGGCCGGGGTAGACGCACTCGCCCGCGGGGCACCGCTCGGCCGGGCCTGCCAGTACCCTTCCGCGCTTCCCGGTGTCGCGCTCGTCACGGCGGGGAGACCGGAGCGGACCGCACCCGCACTCCGTGCGGCCCGGAACTGGTCGGGTCCGGTGCTGGTCGACTGTCCGGCGGGTGTCGGCCCGGACGCGACACGGCCACTCCGACACGCGGACGCGACACTGGTGATCTCGACCGACCAGCCACAGTGTCTCGACGACACCCGGCGAACGGCGACAGCGGCCCGCCAACTCGACGCACCACCCGTTGGAGCACTCGTCCGCGCCGCTCGGCCGGTTACAGCACCCGACCGGGTCGCCGACTGTCCCGTGCTGGCCGCGGTACCGTCAGTCGAGACCCCGCTCGCCGCGCCGGCGCTCGCAGAGGCCTGGAGCACCGTCGCCGGACGGCTACTCGACGGGGAGACCGCCCCGGGCCGCGGGCGTGACTGGCGACGACAGCACCGGTCCCGGTGAACGGAACGTTTTTGCGCGGGCCCGGATTGGATGACTCATGAGCGGTGTGGCACCTCTCAGAGTGGTGCTCAGCGGCGACAGCGCACTCCCGCGGCCGGACTTTGTTCCCGACCAGGTTCCCGCGTGGCTGCTCGAGGGGGTCGCGGCGCTGCTCGTCGTCGGGGTGGTGTGGCTCGGCGCCCGCCTCGCGATGCGGCTGTTCAGCCGCCGCATCATGCAGTACGTCACCCGGCCCAGCCTCGGTCGCGTCGCGCTCGGTATCATCCGTGCCGGTATCTACGTCTTGGGGCTGTTGACTATCCTGCGCATCTACGGACTGGACCTCGGAAGCATCGCCCTCTCGGTGACGGTCTTCTCGGCGGTGGTCGGTGTCATCCTGGCACCGATCGTCGGTAGTCTCATCAGTGGTGTCTTTCTGCTCGCCGACCAGCCCTACGAGATCGGCGACATGGTCGAACTCCCCGACCGGGAGATCCGCGGGTTCGTCGACGACATCACGCTCCGGTACACGAAGCTGTCGACGCTCGACAACACGTTTCTGGTGGTGCCAAACGGCGAGATGCGCTCGCGCGATGTCGTCAACTACTCCGCCGACGACACTCGGACGCGGCTGGTGCTCCGGATGCTGGTGACCTACGAGAGTGACATCGGGCGGGCGCGACAGCTCATGGAGGAGAGTGCCAGAACAACCGACGGCGTCATCACCGGCGGCCCGGGCATCCGCATCGGCAGGGCCCGTTACCCGGCCGGTCCAGACTGTCTCATCGAGACGTTCGACGACAGCGGTGTCCAGTTGCGCCTCCGGTACTGGGTCGAGGAGCCGTACCGGCTGGAGAAGGTCCGGTCACTGGTCCAGACCCGTGTCTGGGACGCCCTCGACGATGACGACACCGTCGACATCGCGTACCCCCACTCTCACCTGGTGTTCGACGACACGAGCGGCGAACTCCAACTGGGGGGTAACGAACCGTCACAGCGGTCCGGTTCCGCGCCGAGGGCCGGGGACGAATAGTTACTTTCGTTTTTGCTTCCCGTCCATCCCCTCCCGAAACTGCTGGGCTGTCCGGCGCAACAACAGATAGACGAAAAACACGAACAACAGGATGAGCGCGAGAACAACGGCAACGATGGTCGTGGTCGTCATACTGTCTGGTTCGGCTGGCAGTACAAAAGGGTTCGTCCGGTCAGTGCTCACGGGAGCCGGAGACGATGTCGGCGGAGACACTGACCGCCGAGGAGAGCAGTCCCCCGACACGCTCGACCGCGCCGCCGACACCGTGTGCGAGGGTCACACCGCTCTGGACGGCAGCACGCGGGCCGTACCGGAGGGTGTGTTGGGTCGGAGCGCCGAGTGCGCTGACCGCGTCGACGTGGAGCTCGTAGTGGTCGAGATACACACGGATGTGGAACTCGCCGTCGGTCGACACCCGCCGGTAGTCGGCCCACTGACCGCGTATCGTCCCGACGTGACGCCGGTAACCGGCCTCGGTCGGCCGCTCGACGGCGTTCTTTGCGACGGTCACCGCCCCCGCCTCGTGGGCCGCGAACTCCGCCACACGCCACGGGCTGTGACTCACACCGCAGGTACAGGGGCCGTCGAGGTACTCCGTCTCCCGGCCACACGAACACACCGCACGGCACGACCACTCGTGTGCCGTTCCACACTCCTCACAGACCTGCTGGAGGAGGTGCAGGTCGGCACCACACTCCCGACACTCGCGGTCCGGAATGAGATCGGGCATATCCGCCGGTACGCTACACCGGTGTATAATCCTGTCGACAGGTGAGGGTGAGTCACTCCGCTCCCGTCCACCGGTCGCCGACACGTGGGCGGGTGTGCCTACAACAGCAGTTTTGTCGTCGGTGGGTGTAGTGGTGGTATGGGGCGGTTGTCTGCAGTTCTGGTCGGTCTCTGTGTGCTCGTGGTCCACACTGTGGTCGCACTCGGTGGGGTGGTCGCTCTCGCGTGGGTCGCCGCCAACCCGCCCGGACTGGCACCGGCGGTGCTGGTGTTCGTCGTCGGTGTGGGCGTGGCGGCGTACGTCGGCTACCGTGCGGGAACGGTCAGACTGATCGCCAGCCTGCAGGCACAGGAGCTCTCGCGTCGACAGGCACCCGAACTCCACCGCCTGACCGACCGACTCGTCGAGCGGATGGAGGTCGACCGACCGCCGCTGCTGGTCACCGATCTCGGGGCACCGAACGCGCTCTCGGTCGGCGGCCCCCGCAAGGGAGCGGTTGTAATCGACCGGGACCTGCTCGGACTGCTCGGTCCCGAGGAACTCGAGGGGATCGTGGCACACGAACTCGCCCACATGGAGCGGCGGGACACACTCGCCAACACGCTCGCACTCACCGTCGTTCGTGCGCTGGCCGGAGTAGTGATGCTCGTGCTGTCGCCGGTGGTGATATTCCTGGTCGGCGTCGACCGGGCGGCAGGCTGGTTCGCCGGGCGACCGGGGGCCGGACTGGGCCTCGCCACGCTGTTCCAGCGGGCGGTGATGCTCGTGCTCGGGGCGGTGCTCGGTCTCGTCACGCTTGCGTATCTCGCGTACTCGCGTCGCCAGGAGTACGCCGCCGACCGTCGGGCCGCCGAGGCCACCCAGCGTCCGGCCGCACTCGCCCGCGCGCTCGTCAAGATTCACCGCGCGAACGACCCCCGGACCGGGCTGGTCGGAATGCTCTACACCCACGACAACCGCCAGGAGAAACGGACACTGTTCTCGACACACCCGCCACTCGGCCGGCGGATCGACAGGTTACTCGACGGCACGGAGACGACCAAGCGACCGTCCCCTCTCGGCTGACTCCGGGGCGGTCGGCCTGTGGTGGCAGACACCGCGGCTCAGACGAACCGGAAGGTTTCGAGGTTCTTCGGGGCGAACGTGCGCATGTTGAACTCGTGGTACAGCGCCGAGGAGAGGTCCTGTGTCGAGGACTCGTCGCCGTGGACACAGAGCACCTTCTCCGGGCGGGGGTTCATCGTGCGGACGAAGTTCTCGAGCCCCTGTCGGTCGGCGTGGCCGGAGAACCCGTCGACGGTCTCGACCTGCATCTCCAGGTGGAGGTTGTTCGACCGGCCACGGCTCCCACCGCCGAGCGGGATGTCCCGTCGGCCGCGCTGGATGCGTTGACCGAGTGTTCCCTGTGCCTGGTAGCCGACGAAGACCAGCGTCGAGTCCGGGTCGGTGCCGATCTGTTCGAGCCAGGAGAAGATCGGACCCCCCTCCATCATCCCGGAGGTAGAGAGCACGATACACGGGTCGCCGTCGGCCGCGTCGCGTCGCTCGTCGTCGCCGGCGTCGATGTGGTTGAACTGCTCGGCCAGAAACGGGTTGGTGTCGTCGTGGAAGATGCGCTCGCGGAGGTCGTCGCGCAGGTACTCCGGGTAGGTGGTGTGGATCGCCGTAGCCTCCCATATCATCCCGTCCAGGTGGACCGGAACCTCGGGGATGTCCCCGTTGCGCATCGCCTCCTCCAGCACCAGCATTATTTCCTGTGAGCGGCCAACAGCAAACGCCGGGATGACCACGTCACCGCCACGCTCCAGGGTGTCGCGGATCACCTTCTTTAGCTTGCGCTCGGAGTCCTCTTGATCGGTCTGGTAGTCGTTGCGGCCGCCGTAGGTGGACTCGAGCACCAGCGTCTCCACCCGTGGGAAGTCGTTGACCGCACCGTTGAACAGCCGCGTGTCCCGGTAGTGGATGTCCCCGGAGAAGGCAACGTTGTACAGGCCGTCACCGACGTGGAAGTGTGCGATGGCGGAGCCGAGGATGTGGCCGGCGTTGTGCAGTGTCAGCTTGATGTCCGGCGCGATGTCGGTCACGTTCCCGTACTCGAGGGGGATGGTGTGTTTGATCGTCTCACGGACCATCGCGGAGTCGTACGGCGGGGCTCGCCCCTCCTTCGCGGCGACGTCGAGGTAGTCGAGCGTGAGCAGCCCCATCAGGTCACGGGTTGGCTCTGTCGTGTAGATCGGGCCGTCGTAGCCGTACTTGAACAGTAGCGGGACCAGCGCCGAGTGGTCGAGGTGTGCGTGGGTCAACACGACAGCGTCGATGGTGTTCGGCCCCGCCCCGAGCGCCTCGGGCACCTGCAGGTACGGCACCTCGTCCTCGGAACCTGGCTTGTCGCCGCAGTCGACGAGAACACGCGTCTCCGGTGTCGAGATGATAAACGATGCCCGGCCGACCTCGCGACAGCAGCCGAGGGTCGTGATGCGCACCCACTGGTCGTCGGACATCTCCTCGCGGTGGATCTGTCGACCGACCCGTTCGAGGATGTCACGGCGCTCGTCACGCTCCTGTTTGAGAAAGTTTCGGACGTTTTTCACCGTCGAGGATTCGAGGGGTGGCGTCCGGACGACCTCGGGTGTCCAGCCGACCTGTTTGGTGATCTCTCGGAGTGTCGCGCCGTGACGACCGATGACGATGCCCGGTTTCTCGGCCTCGATGACGACCTCGCCGGTGTCGATGTGGAAGTCCAGGTCGGTCACCCCGGCGTCGTCCGGGATGACCTCGAGAGCCTCCTCGCGGGCCTGTTCCGGGCGGGACAGCACCGCCGGGTCCGGTCGAACAGTGATTCGCTTGCGGAGCTTCGAGGCGAGTTGACGCACGAGGTCTCCGTCGCTCGCGAACCGTTTTGGGTCCCGTGTGTAGATAACCAGTTCGGGTCCCTCGTAGCGGACCTCGGTGATCGTAACGTCGTTTGGAATCTCCTGTTCGACAGTCGCACGCATCTCCTCGAGTCGCTTCTCTACTGCGCTCATGGCTGAACAGGGTGTAGTTGCCAGACCCGTGGCCGTCGTGCTAGCTGGGGTCTAGTCGGTGTGGATAGTGAACTCCTCATAGGCGTCAGCTCCGGACCAACAGCCCGGAAAACCGATGTGTTTGATGTTGCCGCCGGCGGATATATAAACCTTCGCAAGGAACGGATGCCGCCGGCGAACCACATCGACCCGTCGCTGGCCGGGTACTGTCTCCTAATAACGACGTAGTAACAGGTTGCCGAAACTTTACAGACCCGAGATAGCGATAGTAGCGTAGATGTTCTGGCACCCGGTGACGGGCGCGTTGCTCGCCTGGGAGCCGACAGCGTACTCCGCGCTCGCACTCGGGGCCGCCGCAGTGTCGGTGCTCGTCGCGGCACGTATCTGGGAACACCGAAACGAGCGGGGGTCGGTTCTGTTTATCGGGCTGTTGCTCGCGGCCGCGGGCTGGGCAGGGTCGTACGGCGTCCAACTCGGGTTCTCGACCTGCGGGTCACAGCTGCTCTGGCAGCAGATCGGGGTCGCCATCGGCGGGTCGATTCCGACACTCTGGGTGGTTTTCGCGTTCGTGTACGCCGGCCGTGACCGGTGGCTCACCCCGGCGGTTCGGGTCGCTCTGTTTCTCGAACCGGTGGTTTTTGCCGCGCTCGTGTTCGTGAACCCAGGCGGGTTCGTCTGGGAGTCGTTGACCCTGGCCGATACCACCGTCGGGCCGGCGCTCGAACCGGTGTTTGGCGTCGGGATGTACGCCCACTTTGCATACGCGTACACCGCGATTCTCACCGGACTCGGCGCGCTGTTCTACGTGTTCGCCCGGAACCCGACGGTGTACCGGACGCAGGCGGCCCTGCTGATGACCGGGGCGATCGTCCCGATGGGTGTCAACGTGGCTTACGCGTTGGGGCTCTCGTGGGGTCCGTTTCCTGGACTCGACCCGACACCGTTCAGTTTCGTCCTCACGGGGGGGCTCGTCGGGATAGCCTTCTTTCGCTTCGACCTGCTCGTGCGGGCACCTGTCGCCCGCCGGCACGTTCTCGAACAGACCGGTGACGGACTGCTCGTGTTCGACACCGACGGTCGGGTCGTCGATGCGAACGCCGTGGCACGGCAGGTAGTCGACACACCGGCGGTCGTTGGCCGGACACCGTCGGTGCTTTTCGACACCGGAGACGGAGACGAGACGGGGCTCGCCGACCTCGACGGCCGAACTGTCTCCGCGACGGTTGGCGGTCGCGAGGAGAGTTACGATCTGCAACACGTCACACTGCGTGACAGCTCCGACAGACAGATCGGCGACGTTCTCTCGTTTCGGAACGTGACCGGGCGAGACCGTTACGAGCAGCGTCTCAAGGTGACCCAGCGTGTGCTCCGGCACAACCTCAGAAACGATCTGTCGGTGATACGAGCACGCGCAGAGCAGCTCACACGCGACGGCCACGACGAGGCCGAGACAGTAGTCGAGACGACGGAGCGACTCGTCGACCTGAGCAACAAGACCCGGCTCGTCACCCACCTCGACGGGCGCCGGGATGGTGACTGTGTGCCCGTCGACGTGAGCCGACAGCTCGACAGCCTTGCCGAACGGATACGGGAGGGCTACCCCGAGGCGACAGTCGACTGTGTCACGCCGGCGGGGCTGCAGGCGTCGCTCCCTGACCCTGCAGTTCTCTCTATCCCGGTCGAGAATCTCGTCGAGAACGCCATCGTCCACAGCAACGAGACGGAGCCACGGGTCCGGGTCACCGCCGAGCGGGTCGGCCCGTCTGTCTGTCTCCGAATCGCAGACGACGGGCCGGCGATCCCCGAGATGGAGCTGGCGACACTCGAATCCGGTACCGAGGAGCCGCTCTGTCACGGCAGCAGTATCGGCCTCTGGCTCGCTCAGTGGAGTGTCGGGACAGCCGGCGGGAGCCTCGAGTTCGAAACCGGTGACAACGGCAACGTGGTCACGGTGAGGCTCCCGGCGGCCGACTGAGACGGCGTCTCACTCCACCTGGCCGAGGTCGTCCCAGAGACGAGAGAACCGGCCGGGCAGGTTCTCGCTGCGGTAGATACG
>JAQCNM010000019.1 GCA_028275025.1 Halovenus sp. | reverse complement strand
TCGACACGAGCGAGGTCGACGGCGAGCGGGTGCAGGCAGACGGCCGACTCGTCTTCGAGGAGTAAAGCTCTGCGAGGGGTGGTCACGGGTGCCGACCGCGGGCAGGGCCGATGCCGGTTTTTTTCAGACCCGGTCTGCTATCCGTGTGCATGCGCCGGTTCAGCGAGGAGTACCTGTCGGCGACGCGAGCGGGGATGTGGACCGACCGGACGGCGCTCGCGGAGTTGGACCTGTCGACACGACGACAGGTGCTCGATGTCGGTGCCGGTACGGGTGAACTCACCCGGGTCCTGCGGGAGGAACTGACCGGTGACAACGGGCAGGTGGTCGCCGTCGACGCGGACCCGGGGCTGCTCGAACAGGTGCCACCACCGCGGGTCGTCGGTGACGCGACCCGACTCCCGGTGACCGAAAACAGCGCAGACCTGGCGGTCTGTCAGGCACTACTGGTGAATCTCGAAACCCCAGCCCGGGCCGTCGAGGAGTTCGTCCGTGTCTCGACAGACCGCGTGGCGGCGATCGAACCGGACAACGGCGCGGTCACGGTCGAGTCGACCGTCGAGCGCGAGCGCACGCTCACACGGCGTGCACGACAGCTGTATCTCGACGGAACGGACGTCGACCCGACGATGGGTGCCGTGCGGGGGCTGTTCGAGCGGGCCGGACTCGCCGATATCACCGTCCGCCGGTACGACCACGTCCGGACTGTCGAGCCACCGTACACCGGACGGGGGTTAGAGGGGGCCCGCCGCAAGGCGAGCGGTGAGGGGCTCGTCGACGACCGGAGGACGCTGCTGGCCGCAGGGCTCAGCGCGGAGGGGTTCGACCGGCTCCGGAGCGAGTGGCGGGCGATGGGTCGACAGGTTGTCACCCAGATGCGCGACCGGGAGTACCGCCGGCACGAGACTGTCCCGTTCTACGTGACGGTCGGACGAGTCTGACCTGGCACCCCGGTCACCGACCCTGCTCCGCGAGGGGAGAGAAGCGGTCTGCCGGTCACGCGCGGGCAACACCGTGTCGGCGTGGACACGACTGCCAGTGGGAGCGTCACAGTCTGCCGTCCGGGGGTACTTTGTCGGCCCGGACGTACCGCGGGTATGCGTGTACTTGTCCACGGTGGTGCGGGTGGGACGGCCGAGGAGCCGGTGGAGAGACAACGGACACTCGACGAGGCGGCGGCGACGGGTGCAGACCGGGCCGAACCGGTTGCGGCGGCGCTCGCAGCGGCAACCGCGCTCGAATCTGCGCCACGGTTCAACGCCGGTGTCGGGAGTGCTGTCCAGAGCGACGGCGTGATCCGGACCGACGCGGGGCTGATGACGGCCGCCGGGACGACCGGGGCCGCCTGTTCGATGCCCGGTGTCGAACACGCCGCCACGGTCGCCCGGGTCGTCGCGACCGAGACGCCACACGTCTTGCTCGCGGGGGAACGGGCGGTCGCGCTCGCGGAGTCGTTCGACGTGGCGACCGACCGCGACCTCTGGACGGCACGGACCCGCGAGCGCTGGGGGAAACTCGACCCACCGTCGACCGAGGACACCCGTGAACACCTATCCTGGGTTCGTGACCGGTTCGGTGGGAGCGACACTATCGGCGCGGTGGCGGCCGACGGGACCGACCTCGCGGCCGTGACCTCGACCGGGGGGCGGTGGTGTGCACTCGCCGGTCGTGTCGGCGACGTTCCACAGGTCGGCGCCGGGTTCTACGCGGCGGAGCACGCGGCCGCGAGCGCAACCGGGGCGGGCGAGGCAATCGCCCGGTTCGGACTGGCACGCCGGGCGGTCGCACTCGCGGCGGAGCGGACACCACAGGCCGCAGTCGACCAGGCCATCGAATCCTTCGAGCGGGCGACCGGCGAACAGGCGGGTGTCATCCTGGTCGACGCCGCCGGGGAGACCGGGAGCGCGTACAACTCGGCGGAGATGCAGACGGCGGTAAACGGCTGACCGGGGTCAGGCCGTGGCCTCGTCGCGCATATCCGGCGGCAGGAGGTTCGGGATACTGTCCTCGATCGGGTAGGTCGTATTACACTCCGTGCAGGTGAGCGTGCCGGTCACGACCTCCTCGTCCTCGCGGTCGTCGACAGCGAGTTCGAGTTCACTCTTGTCGAGTGGGCAGCACAGAATGTCCATCAGGTCCTCATCCATACCCGGGCAAACGAACGGGCGGGCAAAAGTGCTTGTGCTCGACGGCCCGGGGGTCAGTCACCCGTCTCGGCCGCGTCGGACCCGCGTTCGGTCACCCGGACACCTTTCTCGGCGAGATACCGCATTCGCTGGCGGGCGAACTCCTCCTCGCGGGTGCCCCGCGTGGCGAGCACGTACATCCGGGCCCGACCCGTCGGT
>JAQCNM010000016.1 GCA_028275025.1 Halovenus sp. | reverse complement strand
GCGGGCGGAACTTGAGGGGCTCCCTCACGCCGTCGTGCGCGACGCCGGTCACACCCAACTCGAACCGGGAACGACAACCACACTCGCGGTGGGACCGGCCGGCGAGGGGGCTGTCGATACCGTGACCGGGAGTCTCTCGCTCTACTAGTGTCCCCGTCGAGAGGGCACACGTCTCACGACCCGGGAACGGGACGTCGAAACCCCCAAACGTGCCCCCCGTGTACCCACCGGTCACGTTGAGTTCGCGCCGACAGGTCCAGGCTGCCGGCAGCCTCGTCGGACTGATCACACTCGGGCTCGTCGGGTATCTGGTCGGGTTCACCGAGATCGCCGCGACGCTCCGGACACTCACACCGGGTCAGGTCGGGCTCTTGCTCGGGCTGGGGCTCCTCCCGCTCTGTGTCTGGGGGCTGGCACTGTGGCTGGCCCTGGCGACACTCGACTCACCGACCACCCAGGGACAGGCCGTGCTCCTGTTCTGTGTCTCGTTGTTTTTCAACAGCGTGACGCCGTTTGGGCAGACGGGTGGGACACCGCTGAGCGGGGCCGTCATCGCACACGCCGTCCAGACACCGTACGAGCGGGCGCTCGCGGCTATCGGCAGTCTCGGCGCGCTCAACACACTGGCTACCCTCTGTCTCTGGCTGCCGGCGGGGGTGTATCTCGCGGCCGAGGGTGGGCTGGCCGGTGCGCGCGAGGCAACAGCGGCCGCCGGTCTGGGTCTGGTGGGGGCCGGGGCTGCCGTTCTCGCCGGCTGGCGGAGTCGCGACTGGCTGGCCGACCGGCTCTCCGGAGCGCTCACGTCACTGCTCGCGGCAGTCGGTCGGGTGTTCCCCGGCTGGTCCCCGCCGGAGCCGGCGGCCGTCGCCGCGCGTGTCGACGGGTTCGTCGCCGCCGTCGAGCGGCTTGCCACCTCCCGGCGTCGGCTCACCGCGCTCGCCGCGCTCGCGGTGGCGGGACAGCTCGGAGTGGTGCTGGTGCTTTATATCGCACTCGCCTTTCTCTGGGAGCCGTCGCTCCCAGTCGTGTTGTTCGTCGTGCCGGTGTCCCGAGCAGCGGCGGCCGTTCCGACACCCGGTGGCATCGGGAGCACCGAGGCACTCCTGACGGGCCTGCTCGTGACCGTGGCCGGCGCGACGCCGGCGGTGGCGGGTGCCGTGGCGGTGCTCTACCGGCTGACAGCGTTCTGGGTGCCGGCCCTTCTCGGCGGTGTCGCGGCGGCGGGGTTGTTGCTCGACTCACGTCGGTGAGCAAGCAGTACGGCCGGTACCCGCCGGTTTCGGTGTGTCAGTGCCTGGTGGCCAGCCAACTCCGGAGAA
Organism: Halovenus sp.; assembly: GCA_028275025.1. Classification (GTDB taxonomy): domain Archaea; phylum Halobacteriota; class Halobacteria; order Halobacteriales; family Haloarculaceae; genus Halovenus. Next base: position 25,740 of record JAQCNM010000016.1, on the reverse strand, counting down.
AGTTGAGCAGAAAGGGGACGGCGACCAGCACGAGGAGAGGACGGGTCGTGGTCGCGGCGGTGACGGGCAACACCGCGACCCAGATGGCGACGGTCAACACCACGTACACCAGACGGTTGAGCTGTCGTCGGTGTTCGTCACCGACGGCCTGTCCGCGGTACCGTCGGAGCCTGTGCCCGAGGATAAACAGGTACCGTGCGACGCCGGCGGCGAGGAACGCGACCGGGGCGAGCCCCTCGGCGACGACCGCCACGGCCCCGGCAAACACGAGTATCGCGTCCGTCTCGATGTCGAGCCGCTCGCCAAGAGCCGTCTCCGCGTCGCGTGTCCGGGCCAGCCAGCCGTCGACACGATCCAACACGGCGGCGACACCGAACGCGAGCCCCGGCAGCCACGCCGCCGGCCCAGTCGTCGACAGCCCCACCGCCGCAACGAACCCGCCGAAGACACAGACCAGTACCCCCCGGCAGAGCGTCACCCAGGTGGCGAGTGTGACCGGCTGTGTCCCCCCGGACGCGGTCTGTTGTCTGAGCAGGACCGCGATAGCGCCAAACGCGAGTGTGCCACTCCCACCGACAACGAGAAACCGGGCGCCGGCCGCCGGGTCACGAAACACGGCCACGGCAGCCGTCGCCAGGGCGAACCCCACGATACCGGTGTAGAGACCCACTGCGGTGTCTCTGCGCCATCCGAGCGGGACGGGAAGTCGGTGCCCGTACACTACAGCCACCCGGAGACGCCGCCTGCCGTGTTCCGTATCCCCGTCGAGAGCGTTCGAACCAACGTCTACTGTTTCTTTGGCCGTATCGAGCAAAAGCGTTTGGGGCTGGAGCGGTCCGTGTCGTCGGTGAACGCACGGCGCGTGTGAGCTCGCCGTTATCTGTGCCCAGGACGGCGAGGCCTCGGGATCGTTCGAGAGAGCGACACTCTCCCGTGATGAACGTTGGACAACGTCCAACGAACTTGCGAGCGGGCAATGCCCGCGAGCAACTGACGAGAATCTTCGATGCTCGAACAACGTGACCCCGAGGTAGTTCACACCTGGGGGTGTGGCGTCTCGATGTGGCCGACAGCACGGGTCGACAGGCGGAACGGAACGGTTAACCGAATCCCGGCCCGAACACAGAGAACTTACCCCGATGAGCACCGACCAGCAACTCGACGTCGAGTACATCCGCGAGTACCGCGAGAAGGTAGAACGGCCGCTCTGGCAGCTGTTCCAGCGGTACGGGCACGGCAGTCGCCGGTGGTTCGTCCTGGGGATTCTCGCCTCCATCGGCACCCGGTTCGCGTCGCTCGTACCGCCAGTTCTACTCGGTGTCGCCATCGACGCTATCTTCCGGGACGACCAGCCGTTCAACCTGCCGGGGGTGCCACAGACCTGGCTGCCCGGCGACACGATGGGGCAGTTCTGGTTTCTCATCGGTCTCATGGCCGTTGCCATGGTCGGCCAGGCGCTTTTGAACTTTGTTCGGATGTCCTCGCTGAACCTGTTCTCACACCGCGTGAAACACGAGGTCCGTACAGCAACGTACCAGCGGATGCAGAGACTCGACATGGAGTTTTTCAACGAGGTCCAGACCGGCGAGCTGATGTCGATTCTCTCGAACGACACCAACCGGCTGGAGCGGTTTCTCGACAACATGTTCGGCGAGTCGATTCAGCTGAGTGTTCTCATCGTCGGTATCTCGGTCGTGTTGTTCTGGTTCAACCCACAGCTCGCGCTGGTGACACTCGTGGTGGTCCCGGTTGCGGGGGTGTTTACCTACTGGTTCATGCGACTCGCCGAGGAACGCTACACCGACATCCGTCAGTCCGTCGGTGACCTCAACAGCCGGCTCGAGAACAACCTGAACGGGATTCAGGTGATAAAGGCCGCGAACACCGAGGACTACGAGGACGAACGGGTCCGGGACCACTCGTACACGTACTTCCGGCTCGACTGGCTCGCGCTCCGGCTGAACTTTATCTACCGACCGGGGCTGCAGGCGCTGACCTCGCTCTCGTTCATCGCGACGTTCGTCGTCGGTGGGGTCTGGATTCTCGAGGGACCGCCCGGGCCGCTGACGGGTGACCTCACGGTCGGCACACTGGTTATCTTCCTGTTGTTGACACAGCGGCTGGTCGACCCGCTCGCACAGATGAGCAACATAATCGACCGCTACGAGGACGCCCGCGCGTCGACGAAACGTATCCTCGGTATCATGAACTTGCCGGTCAGCATCCAGGACAGCGAGGATGCGACCGAGATCACAGCTATCGACGGTTCGGTTTCGTTCGAGAACGTGACCTTCGGCTACGACGAACAGGACGTCCTGAGCGATATCGACATCGACGTCGAACCCGGCGAGACGGTGGGGCTGGTCGGCCCGACCGGGGCGGGCAAGACGACGGTTCTCAAGCTCCTGCTTCGCCTCTACGACACGAACGAGGGGGCCGTCCGTGTCGACGGCCACGACGTCCGGGATGTTACCCTGTCGAGTCTCCGGGACGCGATGGGTTACGTCGGTCAGGAGAACTTCCTGTTCGACGGGACAGTCGCGGAGAACATCGCGTACGGCTCGTTCGACGCCGGCCGCGACGAGGTGATGGAAGCGGCCAGGCGGGCACAGGCACACGCGTTCATCGAGAACCTCCCCGAGGGCTACGAAACAGAGGTCGGCGAGCGCGGGGTGAAACTCTCCGGCGGGCAGCGCCAGCGGGTCGCAATCGCCCGGACACTGCTCCAGGAGCCGGCTATCATGATATTCGACGAGGCCACGTCGGCCGTCGACACGGAGACGGAGATGCTCATCCAGCGCTCTATCGACGACATCGCCGCCGACCGCACCACGTTCGTCATCGCTCACCGGCTGTCGACGGTCCGGGACGCGGACACGATTCTCGTTCTGGAGGACGGCGAGATCGTCGAGCGTGGCACCCACGACGACCTGCTCGCCGCCGATGGGCTGTACGCCAATCTCTGGCGTGTCCAGGCCGGTGAGATCGGCAGACTCCCCGACGACTTCGTCGAGCAGGCCAGCCGCCGGGTCGCACAACAGAACGTCGAGACGGACTGAGCGAGACACGCAGTGCCGGGGGACGTAGACGAGTCGACCGTCGGCCAGTCACCCGACGGCAAAAGACCGTATCGAGACCCACCTGGTCACGACAGGGGACAGCAAGGTGGCTCCTGACCGGGACCCACCTGGTCACGACAGGGGAACATTAGATGGTCCTTATCCGACCGGGTCGCCCCGCAACACGCCGCCACCGAGTCCCTCCCACTCGACGCGGTAGCCAAGCGTCGAGAGAACGCTGCTGGAGTCGTCGAGACTGTACTCGTCGAGGACAGTCTCGGCCGCGTCCAGGTGCATTCCGGGCGAGAGACGGTCGTCGAGTTCCTCGAGTACGGTCGGACGGACGAGCGTGTGTCCGACCCGCTCGTGGTCGGGAAAGACCACCTGGTCTAGCGCGGCCTCACTGACGCCCCGGTTGGCGGCTAGGTCGGCGAGTGTCACCACGTCCGCGTCGGGTTCGAGTCTCTCGGGCAGGTCCGCCACCGCGTCGGCGACCAGACGCTCCTCGTACGGCCGGAGTGCACTCCGAACGGTCTTCAGGTCCACGTCACCCGAGTAGCAAAGAGCCCGGTGGTCACGGGCCTCTATCTCCTCACCGACGCCGAGGCTCTCGTCGACGGCGACCAGCATCGCCACGTCGTCCACGTCGGCCAGTCGTGAGAGCTTCTTCGCCACGTACTCGGGTGTCCAGAACCCCATTATCTCGAAGTAGACCCGGAACCCGCCGTGTGCCCAGTCGAACGCGAAATCCGGGATGACCACGTGTTCGCCCGCGGCGAGCGCGTCGGGTTCCCGGAGGAGCTCCCAGGGGAGGTCGAGTGCCTCGAACCGGCGGGCAAACGACGCCTCGACACCGCTGTCGTAGCTCACCTCGGTAACCGGGTCGACACCGGGGACCGAGACGTCACCGTCTGTCAGTACGAGCGCCCGCTCGGTGCCGCGGTCGTCGACAGTCGCCGACAGCCGCCACTCGGCGGTGCCGGCGACGGTCCGAAACAGACGGGCGAACCGGGTGCCGTACCGCCGGGTCGACCGGAACAGCGCGTCTGGCCCGGTCACCACGACCTCGCGGTCGGTGCCCCCGACCTCGCGCCGGCGCTCCGGTGGCAGTTGTTGCACCTCGTAGAGCAGGCGGAGTCGTTTGACCGCAGACACCACCCGCTTTGGGTCGTCGGACCGGATCCGCACCTCGGTTGCGTCGAACAGCGCAGTCTGTGCGAGCGAGAGGTTGTACTGCTCGACGAGGTCGGCCGGGTCCCACGTGTCGAGTGCTGTGAGCACCTCGTGGCGCTCGAGGTCACCGTACAGCGACTCCGCGACGGCATCGGCTGTCGTGTCGAGTCGGTCACCCGCCCGTGAGAGCGCCGCCGCGCGCTCGGTTTCGGTGACCACCCCGACCTGTTCGGCCGCACGGAAGGCCGTCTCGCGTGCCCGACGCGGCTCGAGTGGCGCGCGCACCGCCCAGGTGGCCTCCCGGTCGAGCAGTTTTGCGAACCCCCGGACGAGTTTGAAGTCGTCGCTCTCCCGCTCGATGTCGGTGAGTGCCTCCCGGAGTGTCGCCCGCGAGTCCCCGACGTGACCCTGATAGCAGCCGATGACACGCGCAGCGAGTGGCTCACGGTCGCTGTCGACGAACTCCGGCCGGTAGCCGCCACCGCGCCGGGAGACACGGAGGAGGTCCTTTGTCAACACGACCGTAACTCTGCACGCCAAGATGAAAAGCGGTCCCCACCAACTGCCAGGTAACCAGCGGGACAGGTTTCGTTGCCGGCACAGTCACGTTACACAATCCTTTTTTCCGGGGGGAAACGTCGGGTAGGTATGACGGACAGCTTTCCGGCGTACGTCGACGTCGACTACACCGACGGTACCGACGAGGAGCCAGCGGCGTACCCGTCGCTCACGTCGAAAATCGAGAAGGCCGTCGAGGTGACCCGGCGGGGCCTCGCGGAGTACCAGAATCCGGCCGTGATGTGGACCGGCGGAAAGGACTCCACGCTGACGCTTTACTTTATAAACGAGGTCGCCGACGAGTTCGGCTTCGAGAAACCGACGGCGGTGTTTATCGACCACTTCCAGCACTTCGACGAGATAACCGACTTTGTCGAGCGCTGGGCCGACGAGTGGGGTGTCGACGTTGTCTACGCCCGCAACGAGGATGTCGGCGAGTACGTCGAGGAACGAGGGCTGGAGCCCGGTGACGACATCCCGGTCGACGCGCTCGACGAGCACAACCAGCACCACGTTCGTGACATTCTCGAGTACGAGGAGGAGACGTTCCCGTTCCTGCTCGACACGTACGTCGGGAACCACCTCCTGAAGACGGTGGCGCTGAACGACACGCTCGAAACAAACGGTATCGACGGGGTCATCTCCGGTGTCCGCTGGGACGAACAGGACGCCCGGGCCGACGAGACGTTTTTTTCTCCCCGTCACGACCCCGACATCTACCCGCCCCACGACCGGGTACACCCGATACTGCAGTTCGCCGAGCGGGATGTCTGGGACGCCTTCTGGCAACACGTCGTGCCCGAGGAGGTGGCCGCGTTTCCCGACGACGGCTACGTCCCGCAGTCGGCCGGCGATCTCCCCGACGGGGTCGGTTGGACGGACATCCCGGTCTCCCCGAAGTACGTTTCCGGGTTCCGCTCGCTCGGCTCCGAGGTGTCGACCGACAAGAACACCGACGAACCGGCGTGGTTGCAGGACCTCGAGAGCACGACCGAGCGCGCCGGCCGTGCACAGGACAAGGAGGACCTGATGGAGCGTCTGCGTGATCTCGGCTATATGTGAGCTCCCGGGTTCGACGGCGTTTCTGACAGTCACCGGGCGACCCCCCTGGTCGGACGGTCCCGTGCGTTTCCATCAGCCGGGACCGATAGAAACACCTTCTATCACACTGATTACTTTGATATGGACTGTCAGACCATCTGTGACCGGCTGGACGACGAACTCGACGTGCCGGCGTACGCGGGTGTCGACCCGAGTCCGAACGGGCTCCAGGTCGGCCCGGCGACACGGACAGTCGACCACGTCGCGGTCGCGGTCGACGCCGCCGTCGAGACCGCAGAGCGTGCGGCGGCGGCCGACATGCTGGTCACCCACCACGGCATCATCTGGGGTGGTATCGAGCGTGTCACCGGGCTCCACCACCGGCGGATACGGGCACTCGTCGACGCGGACCTGCCGCTGTACGTCGCACACCTCCCGCTCGACGGTCACCAGACACTCGGTAACGCAGCCCGCATCGCCGACCTGCTAAAACTGGTCGACCGGGAGCCGTTCGGCACGGACGGCGGTCTCCCGGTCGGTCAGCGGGGTCGTCTGCCGGAGCCCGTGTCCGTCGACGCGCTCTGTGACCGTCTCCGCCCGCACCTCGACACCGGGGGGCAGGGCATCCGGACGCTCGCCCACGGCCCCGACGAGGCACAGGAGATCGCGATTGTCACCGGCAGCGGTGCCGACTTTCTCGGCGAGGCGGCCGCGGCGGACGTCGACCTCTTTCTCACCGGCGAGGGAAAACAGAAACTCTACCACGAGGCAAAGGAACAGGGGGTGAACGTCGTGCTCGGCGGACACTACGCCACGGAGACGTTCGGTGTCAGGGCCATCGCGGATCTGCTGGCCGACTGGGGGCTCGACACCACCTTTCTCGACTGCCCGACCGGGCTCTGACCCGAGACCGACGGCTTTCTTGTGGCCACCCGCCGTAGCTCGGAGCATGCTCTGGGAGCTACGGGACCTCGCGCCCGCCGGACTCGTTCCGGCGGCGTGGCTGGCGACCGCCGCCGTCCACGCCGACGTGCTCGGAACCGACGGGATGTTCATCGCCCACGTCGTGATGGCCGCGTTCATCGCGTTCTTCGCGGTCACGGGGTGGTCGGCGATGGGACGCGGTGCGTTGCGCGCCTGGCGACTCGTCCTCGTCGTGGGGCTCGTGGTCACACTCGCGGGTGTGGCCGGCTTTCTCGGGGCGCCCGGCGAGGACGCCCTGCTGGGGACGAGTCTCGTCGGCTGGATGGTCCTGCCTGCCGCCGGCCTGGTCTACACCGGGCGGGCGATGCCCGGCACCGGGACGGTGTACTACGCCGGTGGGGGGCTGTCCGTGGTCGGCGCGGTGCTGTACGTGGCAGCCCTCGGCGGTGACCTCGGCGGGACGGTCGAACTCCTTGCCATCGGGGTGGTCGGGGTCGGACAGGCCGCGGGGATGCTCGCCGGTTCAGTAGCCGACCGGTGACCACGGGGTGTCTCGCTTCGGTCTCCGGTATCCGCCGGCGACGGGGTAACCACCGACTCGGTCGGGTCGACCCCGGTAGCGTTTAGAAGGTGTGGAAACAAGCAGGAGCCATGCAAGACAAGGCCGACCTCGTCGAGCAGGTCCGAACCGGCGATCTCCGGCTGCACGAACTCGAAGCACACGCAGACGCCGAGACCGCCGCCGCGGCGCGACGGGCGTACGTCGCCGCCGAGACCGGCGCGACCCTCGACAGCATCGGAGCACACAGCTTTCCCGCTGCCGAGACCGAGTCGAACGTCGAGAACCTGGTCGGAGGGGCACAGCTCCCGATGGGTGTCGCAGGCCCGGTCACGGTCGACGGTGGCGCGGCGAGCGGGGAGTACTTTCTGCCGCTGGCGACGACCGAGGGGGCGCTGGTGGCGAGTGTCAACCGCGGGCTCGGAGCAATCGAGGCCGCCGGCGGTGCGACCGCGCGGGTCACCGACTCGGGGATGACCCGTGCGCCGGTTTTCCGGGTCGAGGGGGTCGCGGAAGCAGAGCAGGTCACGGAGTGGGTCGAGGACAACCGCGACCGGCTCCGGGCGACCGCGGAGTCGACGACCAGCCACGGCGAACTCCTGGCGGTGGACTCCTACGTTGTCGGCGACAACCTCTTTCTCCGGTTCGTCTACGACACGAAGGACGCGATGGGGATGAACATGGCCACAATCGCGACCCGCGAGGCGGCGACACTCCTCGAGGAGGAGACCCCGGCGGAGCTGGTCGCTCTCTCGGGAAACCTCTGCTCGGACAAGAAACCCGCCGCCATCAACGCGGTCGAGGGACGGGGTCGAACGGTCACGGCGGACGTGCTCCTCGGCCGTGACCTGGTCGAGGGTCGGCTCGGCACCACGCCCGCAGCGATGGCCGAGGGGAACACACGAAAGAACCTCGTCGGGTCGGCAAAGGCGGCCAGCCTGGGGTTCAACGCTCACGCGGCGAACACCGTCGCCGCGATGTTCCTCGCGACCGGGCAGGACGCCGCCCAGGTCGTCGAGGGGGCGAACGCTATCACGACGATGGACGTCCGGGAGGAGGGGCTGTACGCGAGTGTCTCGCTGGCGTCGCTGGAACTGGGCACGGTCGGCGGTGGAACCGGGCTCCCGACACAGGCCGAGGCACTCGACGTACTCGGACTCGGCGGTGGCGGTGACCCGCCCGGAAGCAACGCCGACGCGCTCGCGGAGGTGGTCGCCGTCGGCGCGCTCGCGGGTGAACTCTCCCTGATAGCGGCGTTTTGTTCGCGCCATCTGGCCACCGCCCACGAGCAACTGGGTCGATGACCGGGTTCCTCCAGAGCGGCCGACGCCGCGACATCTGCGTGCTACTCGCCGGCGACCCGATGCAGGCACAGGCGCTGAAGACCCGGCTCTCGGAGCACTACGACGAGCGGATCGACCCCGACTCCTTCTACCGGGCGCTCGATGCACTGGAACGGAGTGGCTTCGTCGAGACCCGCACCGAGGGTATCCACGACGTCTACACCCTCACCGACGCGGGTCGGGACCGCCTCGGCACCCACCTCGACTGGGTCCGTGACAACGTCGAACGGGCCTGACCAGCCTCACAGCGTCTTTCGAACGTAGGTGGCGACGTCCTCGACCACCTCGCGCCGGTACGTCCAGAACGCCTTCCAGACACCCGGGTCCTGCTCGACGGCGACGAGTACGGCCGAGTCGTACTCGCCGACCTTCCCGGGCGGCGGGTCGTACAGCACGAACCAGGACCGGCGAAAGTCATCCTTGTAGCCGCCGTGCATCGTGACGTCGAAGTTCGGTGACGGCACCCAGTCCGGTCGTCCGTAGATGTGGACATCCACGTCGGTGTTGGCGACGGCGTCGTACGCCTCTCGGGTCCCCCGTTCGTCCTCGAGTCGGGAGAGCCGCTGGAACGAGGTCCGGAGCTTTCCGACACCGTAGCTGTGTGCGAGCTGTTCGATACGCCGCGAGACGACGATCAACAGCAGTTTCTCCTTGTTCGACTCGGGGTAGCCCCGGAGTGTGAACAGGTGGTCCGTGAGCTCCTCCATCACCGCCGGAATCCTCGTCTCCTCGAGCTCCCGGGTGCCGGTCACGAACAGGTCCGAGTTCACGAGCAGAATCGCCTCCTCCAGTTCCCGTAACGGCGACGTGGTGACCACCTCACCCTCGTCGATCAGGAGTACCGTGTCGTCGTCGTACTCGTCGTTCATTCGCTCGTCGACGGTGACGTCCTGACGGGCGAACATATCGCTGAGGATGCGCTTGAGTGGCTCGGGCCGGGTTCTGTTCACGACGACGAGCGAGCGTTCACGACCTCTCGCCCTGTCGAAGAACCTCTCGAGTGACACTGTTTCGCCGAGGAGTAACAGACCGCCGCTTTTGAACCTGTGGACTGTGCCGGCACGGGAGACACAGCCGGTCGGTTCACCGCGCGAGCGGCATCGAGTAGCTCCGCTCGCGCTCGCAGACGGCCGTCCACGTGTGCTCACACGCACAGGAGACCTGCTCGAAGACCGACGGGTCCTGGCGCAGGTCGAAGTCTTTTATCGCCCGCTGGACGCGGTCGTCACACTCGCCGCAGTTGTGTGCGCCGCGGTCGCTGCCGTGGCCGACCGGGTCCGAGACGACGATAACCTCCTCCTCGGCCGTCGCCTGCAGCACATCGACGACACTCCAGAGCCACGGCGGTCGGTAGCCGTCGGCCTGGTACAGCTCCTCGACCATCGTGTACCGCTGGACGTTCGTGGGGTTCATCGACACCGTGTGAACACCGTCGACAGCCGCACAGCGCCGGACCGAGCGCTTCATGTCGGCGAGAGCCTCCGCCTCGGAGAGAAACGGCGGTTTCATCAGCAGGTACGCCTTCACCCCGGCATCTGCCTCGCGGGCCTCGGCGGCAGCCGCCTCGAACGCGCTGAACGGAAAGTACTTGTTGACACAGTCGTGTCGAACACGGTCGGTCGCGGTCTCCAGCCCGACAGCAACGTCGGTCTCGATACCGCGGTCGGTGAACGCGGCGAGCTTCTCCCGGTCGACGAAGTCCGGCAGTGACTCGACGACCATCCGGTCGCGGTCTGTGAACGTCTCCGCGATCGCCTCGCGGGTCTCGGCCGGAACCTCGCGCTCGTCCAGAAACGACCCCGACGTGTATATCTTTATCTGGCCCGCCGGCTCGGCGGCGTGTTCGCGCTCGTGTTCCAGACACCGCTCGATCTGTGTCATCAGGTCCTCGTGGGGGACGGTGCCGCCCTCGACGCTTTCGGCGACGTAGCCACACATCGTGCAACCGCCGGCACGTGCCCACCGGCAGCCGCCGGTGTTGAGGATGATGGTCAGCGAGTCGTACACACCCTCCGGTGTGTTGTCCTCGTCGAGCCAGACCCGGGTCGGCTCCCGGGGGTCGTGTGACTCGTTGTTTCGGGCCCGAACCTCTCGCATCACCTTGTTGTGGGCGTCCATCCCGCGGCCCTGCTCGTAGACCTCGGGGCTCGGCTTGCTCATCACCGACCCGTTGGCCGCCGCCGCGTAAACCCCCTTCGGGAGCCGGGAACACGGCGATACCGTCGCCGGACTCCGTTCGGGTCACCCCGGTCTGTCGGCAGCCCCGGCGGGATGTGGAACGCTTTAGCGCCGCGGGCCCGTACGGTGTGGTATGACAGCCGCCATCGAGCGCAACCGGCTCGACGAGGAGGAGAGCCCCTACTTGCGTGACCACGCTGACAACCCGGTGAACTGGCAGCCCTGGGACGATGAGACACTCGAGACAGCCCGGGAGCTCGACCGGCCGATCTTTCTGTCGGTCGGCTACTCGGCCTGTCACTGGTGTCACGTGATGGCCTCGGAGAGCTTCGACGACGAGCAGGTCGCGGCGGTTCTCAACGAGGAGTTCGTCCCGGTGAAGGTCGACCGCGAGGAACGACCGGATCTCGACAGTATCTACCAGACAGTCTGTCAGCGGGTCAGCGGCCGCGGTGGCTGGCCGCTGTCCGTCTGGCTCACCCCGGACGGTGACCCGTTCCAGGTTGGGACGTACTTTCCGCCGGAGCCCCGTCGCGGGATGCCGGGCTTTCTCGACCTGCTCGAGGACATCGCCACGGCCTGGAACGACCCCGACCAGCGGGAGGATATGGAGGAACGGGCCGACCAGTGGACCGCGATGGTGACGGGTGAACTCGAGGACGTGCCCGACACGACCCACGAGCCCGACGACGACCTGCTCGAGTCGGCTGCGGAGGCCGCGGTCCGGGCTGCCGACCGCCAGCACGGAGGGTGGGGGAGTGGCCCGAAGTTCCCACAGACCGGTCGTCTCCACCTGCTCGCCCGGGCACAGGTTGAGACGGGGCGTGACCCGTTCGAGACGGTGCTGGTCGAGACCCTCGACGCGATGGCCGAGGGCGGGATGTACGACCAACTCGGCGGCGGGTTCCACCGGTACGCGACCGACAGGGACTGGACGGTGCCACACTTCGAGAAGATGCTCTACGACAACGCGGAGCTGTCCCGGGCCTACCTCGCGGGCTACCGACTGACCGGTGACGACCGCTACGCCGAGGTGGTCGAGGAGACACTCGGGTTCGTGGAGCGCGAGCTCACCCACCCCGAGGGTGGGTTCTTCAGCACACTCGGCGCACAGAGCGAGTGGGAGGGACAGGACGAGGAGGGTGCCTTCTACGTCTGGACGCCAGAGCAGGTCGAGGAGACCGTCGACGACGCGACCGCGGCGGCCGTGTTCTGCGAGCGCTACGGCGTCACAGAGACGGGCAACTTCGACGGAAAGACGGTGCTCACCCGTGCGCGGCCACCGGCGGAGCTCAGCACGAACCGCGATATCTCCGAGACAGAGACCGAGCGGCTGGTCGAACAGGCCCGCGGACAGTTGCTGGCGGCACGGGGTGAGCGGCCACGACCACCGCGCGACGAGAAGATACTCGCAGGGTGGAACGGCCTGATGATCTCGGCTGTCGCGAAAGCCGCGCTCGTGCTCGACCGTGACCCGGCGTCGGCACGCGACGCCCTCGGGTTCGCTCGCGACCAGCTCTGGGACGGTGAGCGACTCTCCCGACGGTACACGGACGGTGTGGTGAAGATAGACGGCTACCTGGCCGACTACGCCTTTCTCGCCCGGGGCGCGTTCGACCTGTTCCAGGCGACCCGCGACCCGGAGCCGCTCGCGTTCGCACTCGACCTGGCGCGGGCTATCGAGCGGGAGTTCTGGGACGCAGAGCGGGGGACCCTCTACTTTACCCCGGACGGTGGCGAGTCGCTGATCGCCCGGCCACAGGAGCTCACAGACCAGTCGACCCCGGCGAGCATCGGCGTCGCGGCAGAGCTGTTCGACGCGCTCGACCCGCTTGCCCCGGACCGGGAGTTCGCCGCCATCGCCACGGCGGTCGTCGAGACACACGGAGACCGCATCCGGTCGAACCCGCTCGAACACGCCTCGCTGACGCTCGCGGCCGACACCGTCTCCCGTGGGACACTGCAGGTGACACTCGTCGCCGACGACCCACCAGAGGAGTGGGCAGAGACGACCGCCGAGCGCTACCCGGAGCCGTGTGGCTACTTCTGGCGGCCGACAGCCGACGACAGCCTCGACAGTTGGCTCGACACACTCGGTCTGGAGACTGCCCCCGGCGTCTGGGCGAACAAGACACTGAAGACCGGTCGGCCGACCGCGTACGCCTGCCGGCAGGGCACCTGCTCGCCGGCGCGTACCGAACTCGTGCGCGCGCTCGACTGGGCCAAGCGGGCGCTGTGACAGGACGGAGCCGTGCCGGACGACCGGCCGACGGGCCCGGTTTGCCCGTCCGACAGCCAGTACGCTTATCATCGACACGCCGGGATACCGATACAATGGGACTCAAGTGTTCGCTGCTCGGGCATCGGTACGGTGACACCGAGGTCAGAACAGACCGGGAACAGGACGGCACAGAGATCGTCGAGACGACCCGGGAGGTGAGGCTCTGTGAGCGGTGTGGCAGACGGCTGGTCGTCTCGGAGACAACGGAGATAAAGACTGTCGAGACGCCGCGGGAACCCGACAGCGGGAACAGACAGGCCGACGTGGCGACAGACGGTGCCGAGACGGGACCAACCGGTGGGACACCGCGGAGTGCAGGCACCACCGGGCCACCGGAAGGGGGTGAGGTCGGCGGAGAGCGGACCGACGACCCCAGTGTCGACGCGGAGGCGGGTCCCCGGGACGCCCGCGAGCGACTGGTGGGGTCCGAGGAAGCAGAGTCGGACATCGGCGGCTCCGGAGACACGACGACCGACACCCCCCCGGCCCGCCAGGACGATGCCATCTTTATCGGTGAGGACGGCGAGGAGAAACCGGCGGCCGAGGGGCCGACCGGCGAGAGCGCCGAGCGGCCCGACTGGGAACCGGAGATCGAGTCCGAACCGGACGAGTCCCCCGAGCAACCGTCGGAGCCCGGTGCCGGTCTGACGGTCCCGGAGGGGGAGTTTCACTGCACGGAGTGTGGGTTCTCGACCACGGTGGAGTCGTCCTCGCTCCGCGAGGGTGACTTTTGCCCCGAGTGTCACCGCGGTGCACTGGAGCATCAGTCGGCCTGAGCGCGGGGTTTCCGGTCACCGGTATTCGGGTGTTAAAGCGGCGCACACGCAGGTGTTGCGCCGACACAGACGAGACAGTCCGGCCGCGAGCACAACATCTAAACCGTCGGCTTTACAACAGATTTCCATGCGAGAGTACAAGATGCGGCGGGGCGAGTATCTCGAGGAGCGTGTCGAGGACGTAGAGGGGTTCGTCGAGAGCCACTTCGGGCCGGTGACGACCACCGAACCGTACAACGACACCGAACTGCTCGTGGTAGAGGAGCCGGACAACCCGGTGTTCGACCGGGTGGTCGCGGGGAGAGTCGAGTACAGCAGTAAGAAAGACCGGATCGCGCTCGACATCGAGGAGCGCCCGGCCGAGGACGTCATCGCCGAGGGGGAGTTCGAGGCCGCCGAGGAGGCGGTCAGTCTAAAGAACGACTTTCTGGAGGGTGCGACCGGTCGTGACGCGAAGGCACGCCGTGAATCCATGAAACGCGACGTCGAGGACGACGAGACGCCCGACAGTGTCGCCTGAGCTCCCTTTTCTGCCCGACCGTTCAGCCGCCGGGAGACGCCTCGAGCAGGTCCCAGGGCGGGAGTCCGGGGGGATGTCGACTCCGACTGTCATCGGCCCGTGTGCGAACAGCACGTTGCTGGGTGCCAGCCGGTGACCCCCTCGTGGGGTCTCAGTCACACTCCTCGACGGCCGCTCCGAGGTCGTCGAGCGACAGGACGTTGATTGAGACACCACACAGCGGGTACGCCGGAGGGCCCGAGCTAGTCGACACCGTCCTCGCGGGCAGTGTCGGCGGCGTCACCGAACTGCAACAGCACGACACCAGGCTCGTACCTGTCTGTTCGCCCAAACGCGTCTGTGTCTGGTGCTCGTGTCAACTGCGGCTATCATGCTCAGCAGTCGTTTCCTCGCCCGAAAATATGCGTATCGAAAATTATAGACGGGGGGGTGCCGAACGAAGGGGCAATGAGTGAGCGGAACGTCCACGTCAACGCGGCCAACCGGCCGCCAGTCGAGGATCAGGAGATCGAGATTGTCGAGCGAAAGGGTCTGGGTCACCCCGACTCGATCTGTGACGGGGTTGCGGAAGCGGTCTCCCGTGCGCTCGGACAGCTGTACATCGACCGGTTCGGGGTCCCCCTGCACTACAACACCGACGAGACACAGCTAGTTGCCGGTCGGGCCGCGCCGGCGTTCGGCGGTGGTGAGGTGCTAGAGCCCATCTATCTCCTGGTCGTCGGTCGGGCTACGAAGGAGTACCAGGGTGAGGCGATCCCGGCCGAGACGGTCGCACTCGACACCGCTCGCAGCTACCTCGACGAGCAGTTCCCACAGCTTGATGTCGGCTCCGACGTGGTCGTCGATGTCCGGTTCGGCGAGGGCAGCGGCGACCTGCAGAACGTGTTCGGCGAGAACGGGATGGTGCCGAAAGCAAACGACACGAGCTACGGTGTCGGTCACGCGCCACTCTCGGAGACCGAGCGGATTGTCTACGAGACCGAACAACAGCTCAACGGGCCGTACGGCTCTAACCACCCCGAACTGGGCCAGGATATAAAGGTGATGGGGAAGCGCGAGGGTGACCACATCGACGTCACCGTCGCCGCGGCGATGGTCGACGCCTACATCGACGGGTTCGAGCGGTACCGTGACGCGGTAGCCGGTGTCGCCGAGTACGTCGACGACCTCGCCCGCGAGCACACCGACCGCGAGGTGTCGGTGCACGTCAACACCGCCGACGACCCCGAGGCCGACTCTATCTACCTGACGACCACCGGAACGAGTGCCGAGAACGGCGACGACGGCTCGGTCGGCCGCGGAAACCGGGCGAACGGGCTGATCACGCCGAACCGGATGATGAGCTTGGAGGCCACGAGCGGAAAGAACCCCGTCAACCACATCGGCAAGATATACAATCTCCTGAGCACTGAAATCGCCGACGCGGTCGCCGCGGATATCGACGGTGTCCGTCAGTTGCAGGTTCGCCTGCTCAGCCAGATCGGCCAGCCGATCGACCGTCCCCACGTTGCTGATATCTCTGTTGTCACTGCCGACGGTGTGGCACTCGCCGACGTTCGCGACGACATCGCCGCAATCGCCGACGCCGAACTCGGGAACGTCACCAGTTTGACCCGGCGACTCATCGGTGGCGAACTCTCGACGTTCTGAGCGGTCCTCACCCGGCGACCCCCGATGTCGTCCGAATCTCGAACCGGGCACCGCCGTCGCGGCTCTCGGTCAACTCGAGCTCCCAGCCGTGTGCGTCGACAATCTCACACACGATGGACAGACCCAACCCGGTCCCCGACCCCGTCGTGTACCCGTGTTCGAGAACAGACTCCCGCTCCGACTCGGGGATACCTTCGCCGTCGTCCGCGACGTAGAACCCCACGACCCGGTCGTCGGGCTCCAGGGGACCGACCCGGACCTGGAGCGGCTGTTCGTTGTGTTCGACGGCGTTTCGAAGGAGGTTCTCGAACAGGTTCCCGAGCAGGGTCGGGTCACAGCTGAGACGTTGGTCGACGGTTGTCTCGAACACGACCGTGTCGTTCTCGGGTTGGACTGTCTCCCAGGCGTTTCTCACAATCTCTCCCAGGATGGCGGGTTCGGGGTTCGAGATTGTCGTCCTCGAGCGGGCGAGTGTGAGGAGGTCATCTATCATCTGCTCCATCCGTTCGAGACCGCCGGCGACAGTGTCGAAATCCGACGGGTCACCGGTCTCCCGGGCGCGGTCGAGGTACAGCCTCGAAACCTCGAGCGGGTTCCGGAGGTCGTGAGAGATGACCGAGGCGAACCGGTCGAGCCGTTCACGCTCGTCGCGGAGTCTCGCGGTCGTCTCGACGACCCGTATCGCCGCCGCTGCGTTCTCGGCGAGAATCTCCGCGAACCGGACGTCGGTTTCGTCGAAGATGCGTCCGACCGTGCCGATGCTGAGCAACCCCGTATCGCCGATCGGGGTGTACATCGTCTGTGTGAACTGCTCGCGGTCGTACGGGTCGTTTGGCTCGATGGTGTCGATGACCGTCTCGCCGCGACGGAGCGCACGACCGTGAGGGGACGTCTCCGCGTCGAACGACGGCCGACTGTCGATGTCCGCGACCCGTCCGCCAAAGCCGACGTGGTGGAGCAACCCGGCCTGCTCGTCGTGCCTGCGAACGGCCGTTCCGGGAAACCCGAGCACGTCGTTCGCGGCCTCTGCCGTCCGTTTCAACACCTCCTCGACCTCGTCGGCAGTCATCAGCTCCCGGGTCGAGACGTGGAGGGCGGTGATCGTCTCGTCGTACCCCCGCCGCGTGCCGACGCTCCGGAGCGAGCAACTCACAGCACCGGTCGTCGATGCGGGTCGCACCCGCAGGTCGTAGCTCGTCCCGTCGTCACCGTCTCCCGGCCTCAGGGTCACCCGTTCCGTTCTGGCGTCTGCCCCGTCGACGACCGCCGAGACAGCACGTTTCCACCGCTCGCAGACCGACTCACTCAGTAGTCCTTTACGCCACAGAGACCCCAGTGACTCCCCGCGGATCTGCTCTATCTCAGTGTTGAACACCACCTGGCAGGGGTTGTTCGCGTCGACAACAATGTGGTCCTCGTCGACCAGAACACCGGCCCCCGGGACGCTCTCGAGTTCCCCCATTCGTTAGATCTGTATGCTCCGGTGTGTAATTAAAAGGTTCTGATTGGGCTATCACGGCAGTGATAGGTTACTCCGGTTCGCCGTCCGTCGACCGGATCGGCTCCGCGAACCCGAAGCGCGGTTTCACCGCCTCGACACTGACATCGAGCTGTTCGCCCTCCGTCGCGCCGGGAACGAACATCGTGAACCCCTCGACCCGGGCGATACCATCGCCCTCCTCCCCGACGTCGACAATCTCGACCGCGAGTTCGTCACCGGGTCGGACCGGTGCGGTCAGCCGGTTCTTGCCGACCAGATACAGCTCCGAGGAGGCGTCCCGTGACGCGTCCGGCCGGACCTGACGGACGTACTCGAACTCGGCCTCGATGTCGGTTTCGAACGCGGCCAGGTCACGGCCGTCGAACAACTTGACCGCGAGGTCACCACCGGCAGACAGCAGCTCGGTTCCGAGTTCGAGTGCCTGTCTGGCGAGATGCACCGACCGGGCGTGGTCGAGGCTGTTCTCACCGGTCATGTTGGGGGCCATGTCCGAGAGCACAGTGTCGACCGGCCGGTCCCCACCACCGACCGCGGCCCGGACCTCGTCTGCGGTCTCCACCTCGGTCACGTCCGCCCGGACGTACGCGAGGTCGGCGTCGGGCTCGACGAGCGGGTCGATCCGCTGGCGGTCGACCCCGACGACCTGCCCGCCCGGACCGACAGCCTCGGCGGCGACCTGTAACCATCCGCCGGGCGCCGCACCCAGGTCGACGACCGTGCTGCCCCCGCCCAACAGCGAGGCTGTCGCGTCGAGTTGCTGGAGCTTGTACGCCGACCGGGCACGGTACCCCTGTTGTTTGGCCTTGTTGTAGTACTCGTCTTTACCCGTCATCTGTTCCTCGCTGACCGTCTCTCTCGGCTGTGAGCCGCCCACAGGGCGTGTTCATACCAGTCGAGAGGCGACCGCCCCGGAAAGAGGTATCGGTAGCGTCGGTGGACCGATGGGCTGGCGGTGAGTGCTGAGGTGTCCGACACGACCCCGGACTGAGCTGATCACCGGACCGGATACCCCGAGATCGACCCCGCCGGAGTGGGGTCTGACTCACCGCCATCGACAGGTGTTAGTCACCACGACAGCTACCGGTAGCTGTGGCAGTCACCGAGAAGATATACGTCAAGAACCACCGACAGCTGGTCTCTCAGATCGAGCGGTCGTTTCCAAAGGGGGCGTTCAGCGGCGCGACGATGGACATCCTCTACCAGGGTGAGGGGCTGGAGAAACTCGACGAGGCGACCCGTGACCGGGTCCTCGAGTTTGCAACGGACTTCCTGGACTGTGACTGCGAGTCGAACCCTCACTGTGGGTGCCCCGAGCGGAAGTTCGTGCGCTACCTGCTCGAACTCCGCGAACAGGGGCTCGGGCCGCAGGCTGTCGTCGACGTGATGGGTGACGAGTACATGCTGTACGCCTACCCCGGTGACATTCTCTCCTTTCTGGACGACTCGGTGCGATCACTCGAAGCCGCCGAGCGCCTGGCTGAGGTAGACGGTGACCCGGCGGCCGCCGACCGGATGCGTGCCCTGCGTGAGGCGCTCGTCCGCTGACACGGTCGTCGGTCCATCGGTCCGTTTGGGGACCCACAGAGACCGCGACACCTGTTAGCTCCGGCTCACCGGCCGTCCAACCGGACATCGTGGCGGTACAGGTGCAAGAACAGACCCGTCGGCGGCACGTCGTAGACGACCTCGACTGTCGCTCCGGTACGGGAGATGGTCGTTTGCTCGGCAGGAAACAGCTCCCGGAGCGCGAGCGCCCAGCCGGCGCTGTACGCGGAGTCGACCCGCAACACGACCTCGTCGGCATCGGTCCCGTTCTCACCGACCAGGACACCGGGATGGCGGTTCCGGGCGACGCCGGCGGTCACCACCAGCCGCTGGTCGAGTCGGGTCTGTCCCTCGACCCGGATGACGGGCAGTGTGAGCGAGGAGACCCCGTCGACGGTCCGGTGACTGAACGCGTTCGAACGGACCACCGCCGGCGTCGCACCGCGGTCGGGCGCGGAGAACACCAGCCCCGACTGGTAGGCGATACGGGCGTTCGACCCGGGGTTCTCGTACTCGAGCACACCGAGTGACGTGTTCGCGAGTTCCCGCTCGGTGTCACCGGCTCTCACAGCCACGGTCAGTGTGCCGGCGGTCCCGTCGACGGTGACCCGGTCTCGGCTCTCGGCCAGGTCGCCGGTCGACAGCTCCACGGTGGTCGTTCCGGCGGCGCTGGCACCGTCGACAGTGACGCTGTCGATGGCGCCCGCGATACCTGTGAGATCGCGCTCGACTGCCGTATCCGAGAGGTCGGCGGTACTGTCGGTCAGCCCCGTGATGCCGAACCCCACGATGGAGACGACGCCGGCCAGCACGACGGCGACGACGAGCACCACGCCCAGCACGTGCGAGACGGCACGCCCGTCGGTTGCAAGCTCTCTCAACATCGTCTGTGTCTCAGTGTGTCGGTTTGTCGCATGTGTCAGGTTCGCCAGAGTTCGAGCTGTATCTGTACCGTGTTGTACCGGGTCGAAGTCGGGTCGATATCCGGCGCGTAGAACGCCTCGCCGTCACAGTTCGACACCGACAGTTCTGCGAGCGTGCAGTCACCGGCGCTCGCGTGTGGCTCGTCGTCGCCGGACAGCAACACCGTCGCCGAGGTGGTGACACTGTCGCCCCCGGGGGGTCCTTGGTAGACGAGCGGCCGTTGTTCGGTCGTCCCGAGGGCTGTTTCGTAGGTGATCTGTAGGTTGTAGGCGATCGGCCGCTCACCGAGTGTCTCCGCGAGCAGCACCGCGAGCGGGTGGGCCTCCTCGCCGTCGAAGGAGACGTAGTGGAGCTCACCCCCGACGTCGGTCTGGGTGTTCACGAACGACCCGGCGGTAGTGTTCCAGTACAGTACCGCCGCGGTGAGATTACCGTTTGCCTCGGCGAGTCCGAGCACGTCGTCACCTGCCTGCTGGAGTTGTGCTCTCGCCAACTCGGCCTCGGCCTGCTGGGTTCCAACCGGGACCGCCTGTGCGACGATGACCAGCGCCGATATCAGCAACAGGACCGCCAGAAACGCCTCCAGGGTCCACTGGACGCCGCGGCTATCCCCCCGCAACCGGGACCCCCGAGAGCTGTCACGTTCGTCTGCACCGGAGCCACGTCCCGACACGGTCACCACACCCTGACAGAGACGGTCCGGTACCCGCCGTCACCGAATCTGACGAACCGGTTCGACTCGAACACGGCCACGTCGGGCGGCGGTGTCGGTCCGAGTGCGTAGCTGACTCCCGCCTGACTCGTGACCACACGCCCGTTGTCGACGATACTGACGTTCACGTGGCGGTTGTTCTCTACCCCCAGCGAGCGGCGGAGCCACCGGAGCTCCGACCAGGAGCCGTCGAGTCTGTCGACCCGGCTGCAGACACCGGTCTCGTTGGTGTCGAAGTACGCGTCGACACAGCCACGGTCGAGTGCTGTCGCCCCGATGTCGCTCACCAGCAGGTCCTCAACGAGGCGCCGGTCGGCGTTGAGTGTTGCCCCCTCCCGGTCTGGGTTCGAGTCGACACCGATACCGAACAGCACGTTCCCGCCGGCGAAAAACAGCCCGACACCGAACAACAGGATGATCATCCCGTTGAGAAAGTCTATCTGCTCGGCCTGAGCCCGGTCGGCAGACCCGCCGTCGCGGCCGGTCACAGACCCCCGCGTCATCCAAACACCACCCCGACACCCGCCCACGCGAGAAACGTGACCGCCAGAAAGGCGATTGCGTACTTCAGACCGGCGGTTGCCCTCCCCGTCTGGACGTAGCCACAGACGAGCCCCGCACAACAGCCCTGTATCAGCGCGGCGTGCAGGTAGAGCATCGAGAGCAGCGACGGGTCGATATCACCGAAGTCGATGAACTCGGCGTCCGGGCTCTCGCCGAGCACCTCCACGATTGTCTCGATGAAAAACTCCTCCAGCATGAGCAACACGCCGACGAACACCAGAAAGCTAATCGCGATGATGAGCACCTGCAGCCGCGTTCTGGTGCGTTTCTCACGCTCCAGGTCGTCCTGAATCTCGGAGAGATCTGCGGCGGTCGTCAGCACGTCCGTGAGCAGGTCGCTGGTCTCCTGTGCCTTCTGCAGGAGCTTCAGCGAGCGGGCGAGCCGCGGGATGCGGTACCGGTTGTTGAACCTGACGAGCACGGTCCCGAGTGAGCTGCCGAAACTCACCTGCTTGTAGATGCGTGTCAGCTCACTGCCGAGACGAGCGTTGTTGTCCTCGCCGGTGAGTCGGATCGCC
Organism: Halovenus sp.; assembly: GCA_028275025.1. Classification (GTDB taxonomy): domain Archaea; phylum Halobacteriota; class Halobacteria; order Halobacteriales; family Haloarculaceae; genus Halovenus. The sequence continues at coordinate 3,914 of JAQCNM010000016.1, read as the reverse complement.
TCGAGCAACGGTTGACCGGTCGCGTTTGCGTTTGCGAGTTTCCGCAGGTCGGAGGTGAGTGTGTCGGTGAGAGAGCCGACAGTCCGGGCGCGCCGCTCGGAGAAGACCGCGAGCGGCGTCGCAATCAGGAAGAAAGGCACCCCCACCCAGACAAACGACTGGGCGAGACTCTGCTCTACGATGGCCGTTCCGCTCGGTTCGGCGATACCCTGAACGAGGAGGCAGGCGAGCACGAGCACCGTGACCGGGACGGTCAGGAGGAGTGTGTACCGTGGCTCGTCCCAGAGAAACCCGGCGGGGTCGGCGAGCAGTTCCGAGAGCCGGTGACGGAGCTCACCCGTCCAGACCCGGTGCAAGAGCGGCTCTCCGGGGTGTGCGTCGAGGTGTGTGTCGACGACCCCGAGCGTAGGGACTGTCTGTGCGACGCTGACCGCGCTGTCGTCGGGCGGTTCGAGCCGACCGGTCCCGACGGAGTCCTGCATCGTGACACTCACCGCGAGAACGTACACGGCGTTGAGTGCCGGCAGGACGACGTAGACGGTCACCAGCAAGAGGAGCACCTGTGCGTCACCCAGCAGCGCCATGATGACGAGCACGACAATGAGAATCAACGGCAGGACCGTCAGCGAGATGTACACTTCACCGAACAGTTCGAGTGTGTTCAACAGGTTGGCCTGGGTCCGTCGGCGTTTCTCTATCTGGTGGTCGGTCTCGGTCTCCAGAAAGCCGGTGAGATCACCGCCGCTGTTGATGACCGAGAGCAGGTCAGTCAGGAACTTCGAGAGTTCGTCGCTGGGTGTCGTCCGGGCGACGTTCTCGACTGCTGTCCGGTAGTCGACGTTGAAGTACTCTATCTCGTGTGTGAGCTGTTGGAACTCGACGGCCGCCTCGCCGTACGTGTCCTCGGAGTCGGCGACCGCACCGAACACATCGAGTGCGTCCATTCCGCCGACAGACAGCGAGTACATAAAGCCGACGACATCGGGCAACACGAGGCCGATCTCGCGACGGCGGTGGTAGATGTGTATCGAGGGGTAGTAGACCGCCGCGGCCAGCCCGGTGAGCAGCCCGAGCACGGCAAACGGCAACAGCCACACACACAGAAAGAGGCCGTGCCCGAGTACCGAGAGTCCCGCCGCGAGTACGAGACCCCACCCGGTGTCGGGCACGACCCCGACGGGGACGGGGAGCCCGACCACCGCGACGACGAGCAGGCCGAGACTCCCGCCGAGTAGCACACCCAGAAACGTCCCCAGGGCGAGCGCGTTCGACAGGTAGAGCTCGACCGGTGTCGACAGTTTCGCCTGGGCGAGCCGCAGTTCGAGCTGGCTGACAAAGTGCCCGCGGCCGGCGAACAGGGCCCGGTAGACCGGCTGGAACACCTGCGAGAGAACGAGGGCGAACCGCTGGTGGAAACTGCTGCGCTCGACCTGTTGTGTGATATCTTCGCCGAACTGCCCCTCCCGTGAGGCACGCATCGGGTCGTCGCTCCGCTCGACGGTCATCGGCCCGCCTCGCCGTCCCTGTCCCGGTCGGTGGTCGGCGGCTCCGGCGACGGAACCCGGTTCGTGTCGGACTGGTCGCGCCACCCCTCGGCACGGGACCTGCTGTCACCCGGTGTGTGCTCGCCGTTTCGCGAGGTGGTGTCTCCGGTATCTGTCCCGTCGCGGGGGGTCGCCTGCCCGCCGGTGCCGTTGGTCTCTGTCTGTGAGCGGCCGTGTGCTGCCGACCGGTCGGCTGTGCTGTACTCCGCGAGCAGGTCGGCCCGGTCCGCGAGCAGGGCCTCGACCCGCTCACGGAGCCCCGACCCCGGTGTCGGCCGCGGAACGAGAGCCTCTGCCGCCTCGTCGACGGTGATGTCGATTGTCCGCATCGTGGTGAGTTCGCCGACCCGGGCCGCCAGTTGGTCTCGGGCGACCAGTGACATGATCACCTCGGGGCTGTGCATGTACGCCTGGATGGTCGCGGCGACGGCGGCGTAGCTGTTTATCCCCTCACGAACGAGGTAGGCGAGCAGCAGCTCCCGTTCGCGCCACTCGCGTTCGAACTCGGCCTGTGTCCAGCCGTTGTCGATCCGGACCGTCTCCATCAGGTCTGTCATCCCGCGGGTCCGGGCACGGATCTCGTCACTGACGCTGTCCCAGTCGTACGTCCGCTCGACGACGAACTCGTCGGCACCGGCGTCGTACTCGTCTATCTCGACGAGGCTCGTCGCCCGGCGGACACGCCGACCGTCGACTTTCGTCGTGGTCTGTGTGGCGACGATATCGACGGCGCTGAACATCGACCGCGCGACGTTGATCGGCTCCTCGGTGAACCGCCGGATCACCTCCTCCGGGGAGTTCGCGTGGAACGTCGTGCAGACAGTGTGGCCGGTGTTCATCGCCTGGAACAGCGTCCGCCCCTCCTCGCCGCGGACCTCCCCCATCAGTATGTAGTCAGGCCGCTTGCGGAGCGCGTCTTCGAGCAGGTCGAACTCGTCGATTGCACTGCCGTCGTCGGTCTTGAACGACTCCCGGGTGGTCGTCGGCACCCAGTTGCGCTGGGGCATCAACAGCTCCCGGGTGTCCTCGATGGAGACGAGTTTCGTGTCCGAGGGAACAAACAGAGAGAGCGCGTTCAGCGTCGTTGTCTTGCCCGAGGCGGTCCCGCCGGCGACAATCAGGCTCCGCCCGCTTTCGAGGGCCAGCCAGAGATACACCATCTGCTCCAGCGAGTAGGTCTCCCAGGCCACCAGGTCGACCGGTGTGAACGGTATCTCGCGGAACTGTCGAATCGTGAAGTTGGTGCCGCGGTCACTGACCTCCCGGCCGAGTGTCAGCTGGGCGCGGGAGCCGTCGGCCAGGGTGGCGTCGACGTTTGGCTGGCGCTTGCTGATACCCTTGCGAGCACGCTGTGCGAGTTTGACGGCAAAGTCGTCGAGTGCGTCCTCGCCAAACGAGACGTTCGTCAGCAGCTGTCCGTAGCTGCTGTGATAGACAAACACCGGCTCGCCGTAGCCGTCACAGGAGATATCCTCGACGTTGACGTCGTGTTTCAGACCGTCGATGCGGTCGTAGCGGATGAAATCCCGGACTAAGTAGTAGACGAGTTTCTCGACCTGCTCGTCCGAGAGTGACCGCCGCTCGCCGGTTTCGGGGTCGCGGTCGACCGGAACCGGGTCGACAGCGCTCTCGCCGCGGGCCTGTTTGGCCACACGCCTGCGCAACGCCGAGACGACCCACTCCTTTACCCGGTCTCCGAGACCCTCACCCTGCGGTCCAAACTCGTTTCCCGACAGCAGGTTGTACCGCTGTAGCAACCGGACTGTCTCCTTTCGGACCACCTCGGCACGGTCGGCCGGGGACGCGTCCGTCGAGACAGTCTCGTAGTCGATGCTGAGCTTGAGTTTGTCGCCGAGAAACTCCCGGAGTGCCCGCTCGGTCCCGTCCAGCGACGGTTCGACCAGAAAGTAACGGTACTCCTGCTGGGCTGTGTGCCGGTAGACGACGACGAACCCGAACGGCTCGTTTACCCAGTACCGTTCGAGCTCCTGCAGGTGTGGTTTCTCCTCGTTTGGCACCGCCGCCTCCAGGTCCGCGTGACCCGCGAGCGTCTGAGTGCCGTCCGGAAGGGTGAAAAACGCCCGTTCGTCGACCCCCTCGGGAACCTCCAGCCGACTCTGTGGTAACGTGTCCGGTCCAGACATTATCTCCTTAGCTGAACGTATTATCCTGTTGATTCGTGATAGAATATAAAAGTTCGTGCCTGCCGGAACGCCGGGCGGCTCGACTGAACTGAAGATAAAAGTATCACGACACGAAATCTCGTGTATGTACGATACGATTCTGGTCGCAGTCGACAGCAGCGAGGAGTCGCGGGCGGCGCTCGAACACGCCGTCGCTCTCGCGGCCGCCGTCGGGGCCACGGTTCAC
>JAQCNM010000001.1 GCA_028275025.1 Halovenus sp. | reverse complement strand
GGTCACCTGGTGTCCGAACTGCCATCTCCCGCGGTGTGTCCAACTCCTCGAACGCCCGCTCCAGTGTCGCCGTTGCGGTCTCGTCCCGGAGACTCACGTAGACAACCACCTGCCCGGCGTCGAACTCGAAGGCCCACCGCAGAAACGAGACGAGTGTGTCGTAAGCCCCCGCGCCGAGCAGGTCCTGCTCGGTGATGACCAGCGCGACCGTCTCCGGGAGCGTCCCGGCGTGTCTGATGCGCGCGCCGAGATACCAGTCGTACAGCCCCACACACCAGTCTTTTACGACCGGAGAGTAACCTCTTTCGGCCGTGCTGTCTCCGGCAGTGGTCGGGAGACACCCGCTGTCGGTGGCGACGGGTCGTTGTGAACGTTCGAGCAGATGATAGTGACCGCCCGTTCTGTGCCCTGCACGCACGAGCGGTGCCACGCTACAGGAACAAGTCGAAGGGTTAAATCCGACACAGACTGAGATTCGAGTTGAGTCACAATGACCGGGTTCGACCCAGACAGGCGGAAGGTACTGATAGCAGGTGGCACGGCACTGACGATTACCCTCGCGGGCTGTCTCGGTGGCGGTGACGGGGACGACGGCGGTAACGGCGGCGAAAACGGTGGTGGGAACGGCGGTGAGACACCCGCCGACATCGCAGACTCGTATCTGAGTGGCAACAACGCAAAGATGTACGGCGGCACCGACGATATCGTCGATGAGACCGGTAGTGACTCGATAACAATCGACGTCGGGGCCGGCAGCCAGGGGCTGGCGTACGACCCGGTGGCGGTGCGCGTCGATGCCGGTACCGAGGTCACGTGGGCGTGGACCGGTAACGGCGGCTCCCACAACGTCGTCAGCGACGACGGGCCGACAGAGCTCAGCAGCGGCAACGCTGTTCAGGGCTCGGATATAACATACGTCGAGACACTCGACGAAACTGGGGTGTACCGGTACAAGTGTACCATCCACACCTCGGTCGGGATGTACGGCGCGGTGATCGCGGAGTAACCCCGAGTACCCTCGGGGACGGGTGACCTCCGGCATCAGCAGGCAACTCGACCGAGCCCGAGACACGGACCGCAACGACTCGGCTCCTCCACGAGACAACACCCGTCTCACCCGCTGTATGCTGGTTATCGACGGTATATCGGTCTGTGTGCTCCGGTTCAGTGCTACTGACCTGTGCCTTCGTCTGGGCCTCCGGGAGCACTGGTGGCTCTATCCCGTGTCAGTACCGTACCGAGAAGTAGCCGTTGACACTCGGTTCAGGCAGGCTCGTCGACGGTCGGAACCGCTCAGCCACCGGGGTCGCCGGGGTCGGGCTCTGCGCCGTCGATGGCGTCGCTCAGACCGTCGGCAACTGCCTCGTCGATGTGGCTCTCGCCCCGGAGTTCGCGGTCGCTGTCGCCGCCCTGCTGTTCCTCGGTCACCTCCTCGTCGCCGGTCACGGAGACGAAGATATCGCTCAGTTCCTCAGTTCGTGACGTCGTCTGGCTCTGGCTCATTACACTACGTACTGGGGCTGCTACAGACATAGACGATTTGCCTAACAGGTTTGGTGTTATTTCGTTCGAGCGGAATTTTTTCGGGCCCGATGTGGGCCGGGACGTGGCTGTCACGGCAGCGGACCAGACCCTCGCGGGTGTCTCCTCGACCGAACCCGCTGTCACGGTGAGTCGTCACCGACGATACCGCCGTCGGTGATACGGAACTGTGCGGTGTTGCTGGCCTCGCGGGCGTGGTGTTTCTCGAGTGTCGCCCGGCGGTTTCCGCCACGAAAGCGGTCTAGCCGGAGGATAACCGCAGACCAGTGGTCGAGCGTGTGCCCGCCGAGTGGGCGTGCGGTGTCGCTCTCGGGGTCGGTGTAAACCTGGTTCGTGACCCCGACCGCGATATCGTGTTTGCGCGCAAGCGAGAGCAGGTGTGTGATCTGCCGGGCAACTGCCCGCAGCGCCTCCCCCTCCTCGCGTTCTGTGCGTTCGAGCCGGTAGAACCCGGTGGCGCTGTCCAGCACGATGAACCCGACCTGGTCGGCGAACTCGGCCGCATCCCGGACCGCCTCCGCCTGCTCGTCGAAGTCGTGGACCTCGCTGACGATGAGCCGCGAGGCGACCTCGTCGATACCGGCGTCGGGGTGGCTGTCGGCGAGTTGCTCCATGCGGTCGACCGAGAGCCCCTCGGTGTCGATGTACAGTGTGGCGTCGCCGGTCGTGGCGGCCTCGACGGCGGCCGAGAGAACGAGGTTGCTCTTTCCGGCCGCCGGTGGACCGTACACCTGCGTGACGGCACCGCGCTCGAACCCGCCGCCGAGCAGCGCGTCGACGGGGTCACAGCCGGTCGGGACCGACACGGTCACAGCTCGTTGAGTTTCCGCAGGAGCTGACCGCGGTACTCCTCGTCGGCCTGAACACCCTTTAGCTCGAGCACGCGCCGCTCTAGCGTGTCAAGCGCGACGCCAAAGGCGTTGCGTGCACCGTACCCCTCGTCGCTGGCCGCGACCTGACCCTTACTGGTCCTGAGCCGGATCTGACACCGGATCAGCGGCGTCCCGCGGATGCGTTCCTTGTGCTGTTTGAGCCGGACGTGGGCGTGGTGGACCTGCATCTGCTGGTACTTCTCGACGACCCCTTCGATGCGCTCCTGTATCTGCTGGCGGGTGAGCGTGTCAAGCAGGTGAATGTTCGTCACCTGGACGTCCATGTGCTCTTCCTCGGTGTAGGTCAGTGCACGGAGTACGTCGGTCTTCGTGACGATCCCCTCGACGGTGCGTCCCTCGGCCGGCGTGACGACCAGCCCGGCGTAGTCGTTGTCCAGCATGTGCTCGACCGCGTCTCCGACCGAAGCGTCGGGGGTGATTGTCTGGACGGGGCTGCTCATCACGTCGTAGACCGGGATATCGAGCACCCGGTCCCGGTCGCCGGAGCGGTCACCTTTCTGCTGACGCTCCATGTCCCGAACGGCGAAGCTGGCGATATCGTGGGTCGTCACGATACCGACCAGCCGG
>JAQCNM010000189.1 GCA_028275025.1 Halovenus sp. | reverse complement strand
ACCGAGGTGGACATCCTCGCGGTCGCCCGTGTCGTCGAGGGCGAGACCGAGACCGGTGAGTCGATCGCGAACCAGGACGACGAGTGGGCCTGGGAAGGCATAAAAGCCGTCGGCAACAGCTACATGCCGACCCGGAACGTCGAGATACCGACCGGACCGGTCGGCGCGTTCATGACCGAGGACTTGGTGACCGTTAGCGGGTCGCGCTCGGTCGCCGAGACCGCCCAACTGCTCATCGAGCACGACATCGAGCAGATCCCGGTGATGCGCGGTGGCAGCCTCGACGGGATCGTCCAGGACATCCACCTGCTGGAGGCGATGCGATGAGCGAGGCAGAGGGCGACCGTATCGCAGAGCTCGCCAAACGACGCGGTTTCTTCTTCCAGACGGCGGGTGTCTACGGCGGCGTCGGTGGGTTCTACACGTACGGTCCCCACGGCGCGTCGCTAAAGGACAATCTCGAGGCGGCCTGGCGCGAACTGTTCGTCACCCGGGAGGGTCACATGGAGATCGACGCCCCAACCGTGATGCCGGAGTCGGTGTTTGCCGCCTCCGGCCACCTCGAGACGTTCGACGACATGATACTGGAGTGTCCCGACTGTGGGGCGAGCCACCGGGCCGACCATCTCGTCGAGGACAACACCGACATCGAGGAGGCGGAGTCGCTCCCGCCGGCCGAGATAGCCACGACCATCGCCGAGCACGACATCGCGTGTCCGACCTGTGGTGTGGCACTGGCCGGCGAGCCGGTCGAGGAGTTCAACCTCATGTTCGAGACGAACATCGGGCCGGGAACGGCCTCGCCGGGTTACCTGCGACCGGAGACCGCACAGGGTATCTTCGTGGATTTCCCACAGCTCTCACAGTACGCCCGCAACCAGCTCCCGTTCGGTGTCGCCCAGATCGGGCGGGCATACCGCAACGAGATAAGCCCACGAAAGGGGCTCGTGCGGGTCCGGGAGTTCTCACAGGCGGAGCTCGAGCAGTTTTTCGACCCCGAGACCGACGAACCGCCGCTCACACGGGTGGCCGATGTCTCCCTCCCGCTGTACTCGGCCACACAGCAGGCGGCCGAGGACGGTGGTCTCCAGGAACTCACCGTCGGGGAGGCTGTCGACCGGGGTGTCATCGAGAGTGACTGGCTCGCGTTCTACCTCGGGCTGTCGCTCGACTGGTACGCGTCGGTCGGGGTCGACATGGACCGGTTCCGCTACCGTCAGCACCGGCCGGGGGAGCTCTCTCACTACGCGGCCGACTGCTGGGACGCCGAGACCGAGATCGGCGGTGACTGGGTCGAGGTGACCGGGTTCGCCTACCGTGGGAGCTACGACCTCGACAAACACGCCGACTACTCGGGGGAGTCGTTCTCGGTGTTCGAACAGTACGACGAGCCGGTCACCGTCGAGCGACCGACCGTCGACCCCGACATGAGCGAACTGGGGCCGAGATTCGGCGGGGTCGCCACCGACATCGCGGACGCACTCGAGACACGTGCCGAGCGCGACCCCGATGCCTTCGACGGCGAGACGGTCACCGTCGAGGTAGCGGGTGACCGGTACACGGTCCCGGTCGAACAGACTGGGTTCGCCGTCGAGACGGTGACCGAGTCGGGCGAGCACGTCACCCCGCACGTCGTCGAGCCCTCGTTCGGGATCGGTCGACTCGTGTACACGGCGCTCGTCCACGCCCACCGCGAGGACGAGGTTGACGGCGAAACACGCCAGTATCTCGCACTCCCGCCGTCCGTGGCACCGACGACTGTCGGTGTGTTCCCTCTGATGGACCGCGACGGGCTAGACGAGTACGCCCAGCGGGTAGCCGGGGAGCTGCGGGCGACCGGCCTCTCGGTGACCTACGACGACGCCGGTGCGATCGGTCGGCGCTACCGTCGACAGGACGAGGTCGGGACACCGTTTTGTGTGACCGTCGACTACGACAGCTTAGAGGCAGACACCGTCACCATCCGCGAGCGCGACACCACCGCACAACGCCGTGTCCCCGTCGACGACCTCGGCGAAACAGTTCTCGCCCTCCGTGACGGTGACTGCCGGTTCGACGAGCTATGAGAAAACAGGGCCGACACGACGACCGCCGACGCCTGCCGCGACACGCACAGCGTCGACTCGTCTGTTCACGGCCCGGTGACCCACGATGACCGAGACGAACGTTCAGGAGAACGGCCAGCACATGCTCCCCGACGAGAGCCTCGGCCGCCGGTTGATACACGTCTGTGGCTCGGCGTTTCCCGCGCTGTACGTCCTGCCGTTCGTGGCGTGGCGACACGTCGTCATCCTGCTGGTGGTCGCGACCGCCGTTGCTGCTCTCCTCGAACTGCTACGGCTCCAGGTTGGACTCGACCTGTTCCTGTTCGAGTTTCTCCGGGACTACGAGACGGACTCACCCGCGGCGTACCTGCTTTTCATGTCGTCGGCCACGGCCGTCGCGGTCGTGTTCGACCCACAGACCGCGATTCCGGCGATCCTGATGCTGACACTCGCCGACCCGATCGCGGGTGTGGCGTCGGTCGACGAACTCCGCCGCGTGAAACGGCCGAAGGCGCTGGTGACAATGTTTCTGACGTGTGCGCTGTTGACGCTCCCGTTTGCCCACGACCGGCCGCTCGCGATCGTGTTCGGCGGTCTCGGTGCGATGCTCGCCGACGGGGTCAAACCGACGGTCGGCGGTATCGTTCTCGACGACGACCTCACTATCGCACCCGCCGGCGCAGTCGGTATCTGGATCGGCCTCCGGCTGAGTGGGATAGCGGTCTGACCCCCCGTTGGACGAACTGGACTTTCGACGGGATAGCTCGGTAGCCACGACCGGTGTGTCCGACCCAGACCCGGTGTTATCTGGGGCGTCGCCGACCGCGGCGACCCACGCGGGTAGTCAGCAGCCGGTCAGGTCTGCCGCGAACACGAGGTCGGGGTGGTCTGCGAGCTCCGACCGTAGCGCGGCCGCGTCCGACACTGGCCGCGGGTGTTCCGGTATCAGCACGCGTGTCCGGTCGGCCCCGCAGTCGGCAGCGTCCACCGCGACCGCTCGCAGTAGTGTCTCGGCCACCTCGTGGTCGGCCCACGCCCCGACACCGTACTCGGCCAACCGCTCGTTGTCGTCGCGCTCGACTGTTCTGGTCCGGTACGCCAGCCCACGTGTTCCCGTCTTCTCGACCACGACGAGCAGTGCCGTCTCTGCTGCGGCCCGGTCGAGGAGCCCCGGCCGCAGTTCCCGCATCGCCCAGGACTCGTCCATCGCTAGCCCCAACCCACCGAGACGCTGTCGCGTCTCGCTGTCGGTCCAGAACGACCAGGCGGCCGCGGGGTCTGTCTCGACTGTCGCCGGTCGGTCCGCGCCGGGGGCGGGCTCTGGGTGTGCCCAGCGGAACTCGGTGACCGGCTCGTAGCCGAGGCTGCGGGACTGCCCCATCCCGGCCTCGTTCCACGAGAACACCATGTTGCGCGCGACGACTGCACCCTGTTTCCGGGCCCAGTCGAACAGTGCGCGGGTCACCGCCGCCGAGACACCCGCGCCACGAAACGCCGGGTTGACCCGCAGCCCCTGCATCCAGGCCTCGGTCGTCGAGAGCATCACCGCCTGCGCGATACCCGCGATATCGTCACCGGCGTCCGCGACGATGGTCCGTCTGTGCTCACCCTCTATCCAGTCGTGGTAGACATCGGGGATGTAGTCTGTCGTCTCCTGCCAGGTGTCCCGGGTGAACGCCACGACCGCCTCGTAGTCCTCGTGTTCGGCCGGTCTGAGGCTGACCCCACCGGGTGTGTCTCCCCCGCTCACGCCCATGGTACCGACCGGTCCTGTATCTCCCCCGCGAGCGGTGTTCCCATCGCCTCGGCGACGTTGTCGGCGTTTGCGAGTGTCCACATCAACTTGACCTTCGCCGTCCCGGGAAGCATGTCCTCGCCCTCGACGACGCCCGCGTCGAGCAGGTCCCGTCCGGTGTCGTAGACGCGGTCACAGACCCGCCCGTCGAGACACTGGCTCGTCATGACGACCGGCGTGCCCGAGGCGGTGATCTCTTCGACGGTCGGCAGCCAGGCCGTGTTGACGTGGCCGAGACCGGTTCCCTCCAGAACGATACCGGCACTGTCGGCCACGGCTGCCAGCCGGTTCGGCCCGCCACCGGGGGTGAACTTCACGAGCGCGACATCGGTTTCGAGGTCGGATGCCATCCCGAGGTCGACCGTCCCACGCTCGCGGTGGTCGCGCCGGAACGACACTGCCCGGTCTGTGAACCGCACTGTGCCCAGCGGCGAGGCACCGACCGTCTCGAAGGCGTCACGCCGGGAGGTGTGGCTCTTGCGGACCCGGGTTCCACGGTGAAGCGCACACCGCTCGTCGGAGCTGTCGGCGTGCATACAGACCAGCACCTCCGCACAGTCACTCGTCGCAGCCGCGACCGCACAGACTGCGTTCATCACGTTGTCCGACGAGGGCCGGTCCGCGGAGCGCTGACTGCCGGTGAACACGACCGGCACCGGTGTGTCGAGCATGAACGCGAGCGCGGCGGCGGTGAACTGCATCGTGTCGGTTCCGTGCATCACCACTACACCGTCTGCCCCAGCTGCGATCTCGTCGTGGACCGCCGCCGCGAGCTCCTGCCAGACGGCCGGTGTCATGTTCTCCGAGAGGATGTTTGCGACCACCCGGCCCCGGTAGTTCGCCATCCCTGCCAGCTCCGGCACCGCTCGCAGTACGTCCTCGGCGTCGAACTGGGCGGTGACCGCCCCCGTCCGGTAGTCGACCGTCGAGGCGATAGTTCCGCCCGTGGAGATGAGCGACACCGTCGGAAGCTCCTCGTCGAACTCGACCTGTGATTCACCCGCCGTGTCCGTCTGCCCGACATCGTAGACACCGGACTCGACCACGTCGACGGTCGCGTCCCCGCGGTCGATGCCGATGTTGTAGCCGCTGTCGAGTTTGACCACCAGCTCTGTCTCCGTCGTGGAGGGCAACACCACCCCCTCGTGTGTCTGGCCGTCACGTTCGACCCGGACTCTGTCACCGCTTTCCATACACCGACGTACCGGTCGACCGGACTTGAAACCATCCGTTCGACCCCGGAACCACCACCGGTTGTTGCCTGTGGGCGACACGCCGAGGCTGATCTCACCTTTGCGACACCGAGGCTGGTCTCACCTTTGCGACACCGAGGCTGGTCCCGCCTCTGACCGACACGCCGAGTGCGGCCGGGCCAGCCGAGTTGACAACGGTAACAGAAGAACTCATTAGGTGGCCGGAACTAAACTCGGGCATGGCATCCTGGAAGCGGGATTTCGGAAGCGGTCTCATCGTTCTGGCGCCGCTTCTGATAACAGTCGCCTTTCTCGCCTGGATCTACAGCTATCTAGCGCTCGTCCCGATCCCCGACCAGATCGGCCCGAGACCGGTACGGGTGGCGCTGACACTCGTCGTGTTCGTCCTGCTCGTGTTCTCTATTGGCTACCTGATGCGGACGGCGTTGGGCGCGGTGCTCGAGCGCAGCCTCGACGACGTGATGAACCATCTGCCCGGTCTGCGGGTTATCTACAACGCCTCGAAGATGGCCGTCGAGACGGCGCTGTCCGGGGCCGGCGAGTTCAAAACTCCGGTCCGTCTCGAAGTCTGGGACGGCCTGCGGATGACCGCGTTCAAGACCGGCAACCGCGCTCCGGACGGTCGGGAGATTCTGTTTCTCCCGACCGCACCCAACATCACCACCGGGTTCGTTATCGAGGTCGACGAGGACCGCTACACCGAGGTCGACGACAACGTCGAGGACGCGCTCACCCGCCTGCTCAGTGCCGGTTTCGGCAACAACGGCGACACGAGCGCCGCAGAACTGTTCAGCTCTCAAGACAACCGCCCCGACGAGGTGAGTGTCGCCGACGCCGCCGAGGTTGCGGCCCAGCGTGCGGATGAACCGGACACGGCCACCGACGGTGGGGTCGGTGACGACGCCTCCGACGGCGACACCAGCGTAGGTTCCTCCGAACCGGGGGATTGAACCGGGGTCTGGACTGTTCCGAACATCCGTCGGCTGTTACTCGACAGAACTGACTAACCAGTGTGAAAACGGAAAGAGAGCGTCCGCGACGAAAACTGTCGCGGACGCGAACCGCCCTGAATTGGTCCCCGCTGACGCTTCGGCCCTCCAGACGAAGCGTCGTGTAGGATAACTACTGCCGGACTCATAAACGCTACGGTCAC
>JAQCNM010000171.1 GCA_028275025.1 Halovenus sp. | reverse complement strand
TACTGTGCCAGTGGTCCGATGGTTCGGTCGTCGTACCGGGCCGGCGAACTGTTCGTAGAGGCGCTTCGCCGCGAGGACACGACAGTCGCACAGGCACGCGAGCAGGCGCGAGGGTGACACATCCCCGACTGGTCGAGAGGGTGAGTCGTCCCGGGGATGCCGGTCGCCACTCCGGAATCCACCAGCGACCAGCGACCGTGACACGACCCCACCCCAGACAACCCCTGCGTGGGTATGACACGCAGATTATAGTTTCGTCCGGCACTGTCGATTCCCCCGGTTACGGCTTCGAGCGTGGCTGTGTCTGCCGGTACAGGGATAACGTGACAGTCTATTTTAATACCTGCCACAGAGATACAAACGACACGTGGCTGCCGTGTCGGCACGGGTCTCGGTCGACGGGCGAGTGCGAGGGCCGGCGACCGGTGTCCGATTGCGGCGGCTAACACCGCTGGTGTGGCACGGACACACCGACAGAGAGGGTATCACGGCAAGGGGCGTGGTTCAACAATCTTTTGTTGCCGCAATTCTACCTGCCTGTATATGAGCGAGGATACCTCAACAGACGAACAGCACGATCAAACACGCCGGAAATTTCTGCTGGCGACAGGTGCGATAGGAACGGCAGCTGTCGCCGGGTGTGTCGGTGGCGACGGCGGGGGTAGTGACGAACTGGTCACACACGAGCGGATCGGAAACGGCGATGTCGAGTTCGACCACTGGTCGAGTACGTTCTACAGCCCCGACGAGGACGAGAGCCTGCAGCCAGCGGCCGCCTCGGCGATGCGGGCACGCTTCGAGGAGTGGGCCGAGGACAACCCGGAGTACCAGGCGAACATGGTCTACCAGTCGGACCTCGACCAGTGGGAGTCACAGCTGGTCCAGCGGGCCAGCAGCAACGAGGCGCCGCCGTCCTCTACACTCGACTCGGTGTGGGTGCCGGACAACCGGGAGTACCTGCAGCCGCTCAACGACTACGTCGACGACATCGACGACTTCTTTCCGTTCGTGCGAGAAACCGCGATGCAGGACGGTGACCTCCTCGCGGCGTGGTTCTACACGGGGCTGCGCTGTCTGTACTACCGAACGGACCTGGTCGAGGAGTACGGCGACGGAGAGCCACCACGGACCTGGAGTGACCTACTCGACGTCGGCGGTGCCATCGCGGAGGGTGAGGGTATCGACGGGTTCACCCTCCAGATGAGCGCGCTCGACACACTGCCGTTTTTCTGGGGACAGGGTGGCGAACTGGTCGACGACGACGGCGTACCCGTGCTCGGAAACGAGGACAACTACGACGCGCTACTGTCGACGTTCCAGTTCTTCCAGGACCTCGTCGACCAGGGTGTGACCCCGACACGGGTCGGCACCATCGACGACCCCGACCAACTCGGCCAGGAGGGGGCAAACGGGCAGACGGCGATGTTCATCGGCAGCAACTCCCGCTACCAGATCAGTGTCGAGCCAAACGACGACAACCCCGAGCGGTGGGACGTGGCAGAGCTCCCGATGCGCGAGGCCGACCAGTTCGCCACCGGTGTCGGTGGCTGGACAGAGGGTGTGTACGCCGAGGACGGCGAGGTGGCCGACGCGGCAAAGTCGTTTGCGGCGAAGGCGGTCGAGCCGAGGGCGATGGGGCGATACTGTGAGGCGGGCTCACAGCTCCCGACCCGGGCCTCCGTGTTCGACGACGACGACCTCTTTGCGGGTGATACGTTCCGGTTCCAGGACAAGTTCCGTGGGTTCCTGGAGAACGGTGTCGCGCGTCCGAGTGCGCCGATCTACTCACAGGCCATCGAGGCAGAGTGGGTCACCGCAAAGGAACGGGTGTTCACCCAACAGTCCTCGCCCGAGAGCGCGGTTCAGACGATGCTGAACAACATCGACGAGGCATACGACGGCGACAGCGGTTCGGGCTATGGGTACTGAGTCGGCGACCGAAGGTCTCTCGGTCCGCACCCGCATCCGTCGCACGGTCGACCGGTCCGGGATCAGCGCGGTCGTCGACCGTACAGTGTCTTCGCCGCTTTTCTGGCTGCTGCCCGCAGCCCTGTTTATCAGTGTGTTCCAGCTGTACCCGATGGTCGAGGTGTTCCGGATGAGTCTCACCGACATGAGTCTCGTCAGCTCCGGGGAGTCGTACGTGTGGCTGGAGAACTACCGACAGCTACTCGGGAGTGACCGATTTCGCTCGACACTCAGGGTGACCGCTATCTACTCGGTCGCGAGTATCCTGCTTCAGATCGGGCTCGGACTCGGGCTCGCACTCGCAATCGACTACGGTGTCAGACACAACCTGCGCGGCCCGCTGCTGACCCGGGTGACCGTGCTCAGCGCCTGGATCGTCCCCGGGATCATCATCGGTCTCGTCTGGCGGATTATGCTGCTCGAAACAAACGTCGGAGTCGTCAACAACACGCTCGGGCAGTTCGGGTTCGACATCGTGCCGTTTCTCTCCGACGCACAGATGGCGGTGTTCTCGGTCATCGTCGCGGGGGCCTGGCGGGGTGCTGCGTTCTCGATGATAATGTTCTACGCCGGGCTCAAGCGGGTGCCGGAACAGCTGTACCGTGCCGCAAAGATAGACGGTGCGGGTCCGTTTGCACGGTTTCGCCACGTTACCCTGCCACAGCTCAAGCCGGTGATGTTCGTCGTGACGATTCTCGTGACCATCTACTCGCTGAACTCCTTCGATCTCATCTTCGCACTGACGAACGGGGGACCGGGGCGGGCGACGGAGGTTATCGCGCTGTCGATGTACAAGACCGCGTTCAACGGCTACCAGATGGGGATGGCGTCGGCGACGGCGGTTGTCCTGCTCGTGGTGACAATCGGCATCACCGCCGTCTACATGTGGCTGTTCGACATCACCGAGGAGATATAGATGGCGGGAGCTACCGACAGTACGTCCGACGGGCGGCGCTCGGGGCTGACCTGGGCACGCATCCGCCGGTACGGGTACGACACGCTCACCTATCTCGTGTACGCCCTGGCGATCGCCTTCTTTATGTTCCCGGTGCTGTGGATCGTCTCGCTCAGCCTGCGAAACGAGGGTGCGGTGTACACGTCACTCCAGATCATCCCGAACAACGTGTCACTCGACTCGTATCGAGAGGTGTTCGACAGTGGAATCCTCCGGTGGATGCGGAACACACTGGTCGTGGCCGTTGCCTCCGTGGCGGGTATCATCCTCGTGACGACACCGGCGGCGTACGGGTTCTCGCGGTTCGAGTTCCGCGGCCGTCGCACGCTGTTGTTGGCTATCCTCGGGTTCCAGATGATCTCTCCTATCGTCATCGTGCTCCCGCTGTACGACATCATGCGGACGCTCGGGCTGACCGAGAGCCACATGGGGCTCGTGTTGCTGTACATCGGACTCCAGATTCCGTTCTCGCTGTGGCTGTTGAAAGGCTACTTCGATACGATTCCAACGGCACTGGACAAGGCCGCCCGCATCGACGGCTGCAACCGGCTCCAGACACTCAGGTACGTGCTGTTGCGACCGGTGATGCCCGGGATCGCCGTCGTCGCCATCTTCAACTTCGTGTTGACCTGGTCCGAGTTCGTGATGGCATACACGATGCTCAGCCCGGGTGGCGAGGACCTGTACACCCTCTCGATGGGTATCTACGTGTTCGACAACCAGCTCGCCACCCAGTGGACCAACATCGCCGCTGCGGCGGTCATCGGTATCGTGCCGATCATCATCTTCTTTGTCGCGCTGCAACGATACTTCGTTCGCGGACTCACCGACGGAGCGGTAAAGGGATAACCAATGGCACGACTCGACATCAACGAACTACAAAAGACGTTCGGACGGGACGACGACCAGATAGAGGCCGTCTCCGGGCTCTCGTTGTCGGTCGCCGACGGCGAGTTTCTCGTGCTCGTCGGACCGTCCGGTTGTGGCAAGTCGACGACGCTGAACTGCGTCGCCGGTCTGGAGTCGGTAACGGGAGGTGACATCCGCATCGGCGGTGAGGTGGTCAACGAGGAGCGACCGGAGGAGCGCGAGATAGCGATGGTGTTTCAAAACTACGCGCTGTACCCGCACATGACCGCCGCCGAGAACATGGGCTTTGGTCTCAAGATGACCACCAGTCTCTCGGCGAGCGAGCGCCACGAGCGGGTCAGGGAAACTGCCGAACTGCTCGACATCGGCGAGTTACTCGAGAAAAAACCAAAGTCACTCTCCGGCGGGCAGAAACAGCGGGTGGCGCTCGGTCGGGCTATCGTCCGCGAGCCGTCGGTGTTCCTGATGGACGAACCTCTCAGCAACCTCGACGCCTCGCTTCGGTCGACGATGCGCACGGAGATCCAGCAACTGCAA
Organism: Halovenus sp.; assembly: GCA_028275025.1. Taxonomy (GTDB): domain Archaea; phylum Halobacteriota; class Halobacteria; order Halobacteriales; family Haloarculaceae; genus Halovenus. Next base: position 6,162 of record JAQCNM010000171.1, on the reverse strand, counting down.
GAGAACCTCGACGTCACGACGGTGTACGTCACCCACGACCAGACCGAAGCCATGACCATGGCAGACCGGATCGCGGTGCTGTACGACGGCGAACTCCAGCAGGTCGGGACGCCACTCGACTGTTACTACCGGCCGAGAAACCGCTTTGTCGGTGAGTTCATCGGCGAGCCCGCGATGAACACGCTCCCGGTCGTCGCCCAGGGCGGTCGGCTCGTCGGTGACGGGTTCGACTACCCCGTGCCCGAGCGGGTGGAGGAGCGTTTGGCCGGGAGAGAGCTGACACTCGGTATCAGACCCGAGGCAATCGATATCGTCGAGCCGGGCACCGGGGCGGCAACGGGCACTGTCGAGGTGGTCGAACCGCTCGGCGAGTCGTCACACGTCTACCTCGACGTCGCCGAGACGACGGTCACGGTAAAGAGCGACGGGCCGAGCGCGGTGAAGAGAGGGGATACGGTCGGTATCGAGTTCCCGAGCGAGCGAATCCACCTCTTTCGGGCCGACTCCGGCGAGGCGGTCGCACGCCGGGACAGTGTGCCGGGCAAGCAAACTGAAACTCCCGTGCAGACCGGCGACGATTGAGCGTAGCCGTTGGTATACCTCACCCGAGCCTACGGTGAATGTCGAGACACCGGTAGAGAACATATGACATCATACACGTACGCTGTTGGTGGGTTCCTGAACGTCGAGTCTGACGTCGAGGTGTTTCTCTTCGACACGTCCCCGGGGGTGTCCGTTCCGGAACCGGACATCCTGCTCCGGGAGACAGACACCGAGGGGGACACAGTCGAGTGGACCGGGGACGGGGTGCGGATAGCGCTGTCGCCCTCACTGGCCGTCGAGAAGACAAGCTCCGCCGAGCCGGCACGGTTCACGAAGCTGCTCCTATCCGCACTCCAGGGGATGCTCCTGCGGCAGGGGGCGACACTCGCGTTCGGTAGTGCACTCCAGACTCCTGACGGGGGCGGCGTCGGCCTGTTCGGCCCCAGCAACTGCGGAAAGTCCACGGCCTCCTTTCGCCTCGCCCGGCAGCGACGGTACCGGCTACTCTCTGACGACCTCCTCATCTGTTACGAGGGGCGGGTGTACCCGTTTCCGCGGTACGTGAACCTGCCGCGTGACGTGGCCGTGGTAGAGCGGTGGCTCCGGTCCGACGCAGTGTCGGGGGAGCGAGTCCGGTCCTGGGCCGACGAGGTGGACGTACCCCGGGCGGTCGTCTCCGAGCGTGTCTCCGGGGGGCTCGAACTCGACGACGTCGTTCTGGTCGGGCCGTCCGGGTCGGCGGTCGAACGTGCCGGCACACCAGCCACCCGCGCGGTATCGACAGAGCGTGCCGGGGCACGGCTGGCCGCGCTGCACCGGTCGGCGCTCGGCGGGTGGACGTCGCTTCCGGCCGTGCGTGACGCGGTCGTCGACGGCGAAACGGACCGGCGTGCGGTTGTTCGGGAGGTGGTAGCCGGCGCTACCTGCCGCCGCCTCGACGCGTCGGGTGGAACACTCGCACAGTCGGTCGCGTCTCTCCTCGAACGGTAGTACGACCGGGTCGAACAGTCGAAACCGTGCAGAAACGGGTCGCCGAGACGAGTCGAGTCCGGCGGCTCGTGGGAGGGTCGGGTCACCGCCCGCCGGCCCCGGTCAGAACTGGTAGCGGCGGTCGTCGTTTTGCTGTGGCTGTGGAAACTGGTTGCCGCCGGCCATGTCGTCGAAGGTCATCCCGGAGAGGTACTCGTCGTAGGAGACCCCGTGGCCCCGGCGGAGGTTGAAGTCGAGACGACCCGTCTCGACAGTCGTCTGGAAGAACATGTGAAGCGCCCGACGTAGCAGTTCGTCGGTCTCGTCGGGGTCGAGCGCGACCGACAGCATCGCCAGTTCGTTTCGCGTCTCCCGATCGAGGCCGACGGTCAGTTCCTCGTCGAGCGCCGAGTAACTGTCCTCTATCTCTGCGCTGAGTTCGTCGAGTCCCATAGAACGGGTTGTACCGGCCGGCGCAAACCCCTTTCGGCGGCAGACCGGCCGCCCGGGGAGTTGGTGACCGGCGGCGGCACCGTCTTGACGATGGGGCGTGGACGCCGGATATGGCCGAACGCGTACGTCTCTGTTTTCGGGACCGTACAGGGCGTGTCCTTCTTCGAGGGGCTGAAAGCGGCCGTCGAACGGTTCTGTCACGAGAGGGGGTCTGGCCGCGGTGGTCGAGCGTGTCGAGGCGAGCGTGAGCACCGAGGAGTCACAGGGGGGAGCCGTGGGTTCCGGGTGAGGCGGTGAGCGCCGCGTCTCACTCCCGTGCGTCACGGGCTTCCATGCGCGCCACCACCTCGTAGCCGTTCTCGCCGTTTCGCGTTCCCTCGAGCAGGGCGAACGCGTCACCGGGCGAGAGAAAGTGACTCGTGACCGCCTGCCCGAGCGGTGTCGGGTCGAGCCCGTCGACGAACTCGTACTCGAGGAGTTTGCCGAGCGCGTACTTTGTCGGAAGCTCCCCGACCATCGCCTCGTTGAGTGCCTTCGCGTGGGCGCCGGCGACCGTGACGTTCGCAAGCGTCTCCTCGATGGCCGCGCTCTCGTCGTAGCGGGTCTGGACCGGCTCCATCTCCCCCTTCAGTAGTGTGAACGCCACCTCGTCCTCGGTCATCTCCTGGCTGCCGTGGTACGCGCCGTCCGGCTCGACCAGCAGGTACACCGTCCCCTTGTCGTGGTAGTCCGGGCGACCGGCACGGCCGAGCATCTGTTCGAACTCCTGGACACTGAGCCACTCGATACCCATCGCCAGCGAGTCGAACACGACCTGTGAGGCGGGAAAGTCGACACCGGCCGCAAGCGCCGCCGTCGTGACCACGGCCGCGAGCTCCTGGTCGGCGAACTCCGCCTCGACACGCTTGCGGCGGCCGTTGTCCAGCCCGGCGTGGTACGGCGCAGAGGCGTACTCCAGCCGGCGGGAGATCTCGTGACACCGCCGCCGCGAGTTCGTGAAGATGATCGTCTGTCCACGGTAGCCCTTGCTCGACGTGCTGTCGAAGGCCCGCCGGACCAGCCGGTTCTCGATGTCGATCTTGTCGTACTCGTCGGCGAAGGTGAGGTGGCGCTCGATCGGAACCGGTCGCTCCTCGAACTCGACGAGCCGTGCCCCGAGCGCCCGCGCCAGCGGCTCCGGGTTACCCACCGTCGCCGAGAGGTAGACCCACTGGGTGTCGTCGCCCCGCTGGTGTTCACAGACGTACTTCAGCCGGGAGATGAGCCCGTCGAGGCGGTGCCCTCGGTCCGTCTCACCGACGGTGTGTACCTCGTCGATGACCACCGTACCGACCGACCCGAGCTCCTTGCCGGTGCGCAGTGAGTGGTCGATCCCCTCGTATGTGCCGACGATGACGTCGGCCGAGGGGTCGAACTGCTCTCCGGAGTCGTTTATACGGCTCGCACCCACCCGCAGGGTGACGTCGACGAGGTGGCCGTACTCCTCCTGGAAGTCGCGGTACTTCTGGTTTGCCAGTGCAACCAGCGGCACCAGAAACAGAAACGTTCCCTGTCCCGACAGGGCGCGGTGGATACCGGCCATCTCCCCGATGAGTGTCTTGCCGGTGGCGGTGGCACTCACCACGAGCTGGTCCTGGCCGTCGAGCAGGCCGTTCTCGACGGCGAGACTCTGGACCGGTAACAGCGTGTCGAAGCGCTCTTCGAGGGTCTGACTCACCCCCGGGTGCAGCGACAGCGAGTCGACCGGAACGGGGTCGACATCCTCGACGGTGGGGCTTATCTCGTCGAACTTCGTCAGGTCGGGGTCGAGCCGACCCTGCAGGAGGTTGGTGATCCGCGCCAGGTCCTGCACGTCGAGCAGTAGCTCCTCGAGGCGCTCGCGGGCGGTCCCGGAGATATCACCCTGGTATGCGAGCTGGCGGTCAAGCTCCTCGCTCGCACAGTCCGGGCAGACGTCACCGGTCTCGGTTTCGATGGCCGTGTCGGCGGTGAGCGGCGTGTACCGGCCGGCGGAGGCACAGAACCCGCAGGTCCTGACCGTCGTCGCCTCGAGCTGGTAGCCGTCGAGCATCGCCTGGAGCTCGCGCCGGCTGGCCCGGGAGGTCTGCTCGGTGAGACGGATGCGGTCGGCACGGCGCGCGATATCGACGAACTCGTCGGGGCTCCGGAGGGTCTCGTCGGCCCCCTCGGCGACGCGCAGCCGGGCCGGTCGGGGGCCGGCCTCGGTCTGTTTGAGTTCGAGCCGACCCTGGAACAGCCGCTCCCCGTCGCGCTCGACGATAACGTTGTAGTCGTCGTTTTCCTCGTGGAACACGAGCGTATCGACGCGGGCGGCCTGTCGTGACACGAGTGTACGTACGGGCGGCCGGTATTTGAGTCGTGCGGAGCCGACCCGACCGTCCCGATAGTTTAAGCAAGCCAGCGACAAACACAGTGTATGTCGTCTATCGAGTTGACTGCGAGTCAGCGGGCCGTTCTGCAGGAGCTGGTCAATCTCTACCGGGAGGCAGAGAACGCGGTAAAAGGCGAGGATATCGCCGCGGAGGTCAACAGGAACCCCGGAACGATACGCAACCAGATGCAGAGTCTCAAGGCGTTACAGCTAGTCGAGGGAGTCCCAGGTCCAAAAGGCGGGTACCGCCCGACAGCAGCCGCCTACGACGCACTCCAGATGGAGCAGATGGACCAGGCCGCCGATGTCCCGCTCGTCCACAACAACGAACCGGTGCCGACCGCGAACGTCGAACAGATCGACCTCACGAGTGTCCACCATCCCGAGGAGTGCCGGGCCAAGCTCCGGCTCCGTGGCTCCATCTCGGGGTTCGCGAAGGGAGACTCTGTCAGGGTCGGGCCGACACCGCTGTCCAGACTCCGCATCGATGGGACCGTCGAGGGGCAAGACGACACGAACAACTCACTCGTGTTGACCATCGACGGGATGCGTGCACCCGTCGACGAACCCGAGCACTGAGTCCGTGGCGGGCGGTCTCACCCGTCAGTTCGCGGTAGCCTCTAATACATGTCCGACTGACGCGATTCCGGCGAGTCCAAAGAGTTTGTACCACCACAGCCAGTGTATCAGGTATGACAGAGACGGTGATGGTACTCGGCTCGGGGTACGTCGGTGCCGGGGCGATCCGGAGCCTCCAGGACGCACTTGGCCGCGAGGCGGACCTGACGTGGGTGTCGGAGGTCGACTACCACCTCGTGTTGCACGAGTCACACCGGTGTATCCAGAACCCCGACGTGCGCGAGCACGTCACCGTTCCGGTCGACGATATCAAAGCCCCCAATACAACGTTCCTGCAGGCACGGGTGACGGGGATCGACTGTGAGCGGCGGGTTGTCGAACTCGAGGACGGCGAACTCGCCTACGACTACCTGCTCGTCGGACTCGGCTCTCGAACCGCCTTCTTCGAGGTCGACGGTCTCGAGGAGCACGCACACACGCTCAATTGTCTCGACGACGCCCTCGGCATCCACGACGCCCTCGCACAGGTCGCCGACGAGGCGACCCCGGAAGACCCGGCGACGGTCGTCGTCGGCGGGGCCGGGTTGACGGGAATACAGGTGGCCGGCGAGGTCGCCGAGTTCCGTGACGAACACGACGTCCCGATAGAGATACGACTCATCGAGGGGCTGGAGGAGATCTTTCCCGGCCACGATGAGTCGGTTCAGTCGGCCCTGCGCTCGTTGCTCGAGGAGCGCGACGTCATCATCACCACCGGTGAGTTCATCGGCAGCGTCGACGAGGGGACCGTCCACGTCGGCGAGGATGGCAGCTACGACCACGACCTCCTCGTCTGGACCGGCGGAATCGCCGGCCACAGGGAACTAGCCGACGCCGCGGTCGAGAAACACGAGCGCAACGTCCGATTCGAAACCGACCCAACCTTCCAGACCTCCGACGAGCGGGTGTTCGCACTCGGTGACGCCGCGCTCGTCGAGCAGGGTGAGAACGACCACGCACCGCCGACCGCACAGGCGGCTTGGCAGGCCGCGACGGTAGCCGGCGAGAACGTCGCCCGCGCCGTCCGGGGGCAACCACTCGAGGAGTGGCACTACAGCGAGAAGGGAACAGTCGTCTCGGTCGGTGACGACGCCGTTGCACACGACGTGTACATCGTCCCGTTCGTGTCAACGTTCAGTGGGGTCCTCGCACGGACACTCAAGAAGATAATCGCCGTCCGCTGGATC
>JAQCNM010000167.1 GCA_028275025.1 Halovenus sp. | reverse complement strand
GTCGAGACGATATCGAGAAGCGTGTCCTTGTCGTCGTTGCGGTCGATCCCGTCCTCGTGGTCCCAGAGTGCGACAAGCACCTGGTACTCACCCTTTCGAGTGAGCAGTGAGTGTGTCTGGTTCTCGGCGGTGTCGACCAGTTCCTCCCGGAGTCGGCTCTTTACCGACCCCTCGGTGCTGGGTTGCAGGCGGGCGTACCCGTAGTAGTAGACGATAGAGAGCAGCGTGATGAGGACCGTCCCGCCGAACGCGAGCGGGCTGAGCTGTGTGAGCAGGAGTATCCCGCTGACGACGCCAAACAGTTGAAGATAGGGGTAGCCCGGGGAGAGATACGAGGGGGAGAACTCCTCGGGGTTCGCCTCGCGGAACCCGATCACGGCGACGCTGACGAGTATGAACACGATAATCTGGAAGGCAGCGCCAAAGCGCGCGATACTGTCGATCGGCAGGAACACCACCATGAACACCACCGCAGCGCCGGTCGCGAGTACCGATACGACGGGTGTGCCGGTTCTGGGGTTGACCTGACCGAACTCGGTGTTGGCGAGACCGTCACGGGCCATCGCGAACGGGTACCGTGACGCCGAGAGGATACCGGAGTTCGCCGTCGACGCCAGCGCGAGCAGGGCCGCCGCGACGATCAACACGGCACCGGCCGTCCCGACGATGTTCTCGGCCGCGATAGCGATAATCGCCCCCTCACCGTTCTCGGCCAGCCCCCCCTCACTCACCGGTGTACTCCCCTCGACCAACGCGTCGATATCGACGACGGTGATCGCGATATAGGTGATAGCGACGTAGATAAACGTCGTGACGGCGAGTGAGATGATGATGCCCAGCGGGATGTTCCGGTCGGGGTTCTGTATCTCCTCGGCGACGCTCGTCACCTTGATGACACCCGCGTAGGCAACAAAGACGAGCGAGGTTGCCGCCAGAAAGCCACTGACTTGGACGTCGGCCACGCCGCTGGGGTCGGACGCAGCGACGTCCGGAAGACTCACGGCGATTACCAGACCCAGCACCGCCATCATCACCACCACGATGTAGTTCTGTGCCTTTCCGGCACCCTCAGACCCCGCCACGTTCACGAGTGTGAACCCCACCGTGAGAGCAACCGACAGCACGACCACGGCAGAGAGGTCCACCGGGCCGACCGACGCGCCGAAGTTGTCGATCCGCGGAAAGAGAAAGACCAGATACGGGAGCCCGCCGATCAGAGCGAGCGCCGTCTTGAAGTTCAGCACCATCCAGTTGCCCACACCCGCGACGGTCCCGATGACCGGCCCCATCCCGCGCTGGATGTAGGTGTAGCTGCCACCGGACTCCGGGATCGCCGTGGCTAACTCCGCCGCGCTCAGGGCTGCGGGCACGGTCAAGATACCGCCGAGGAGAAACGCCAACACCACACTCGGCGTTCGACCTGCCTCGATGTACGCCACCCCGGGGAGAATAAAGATACCGCTCCCGATCATCGACCCCATGGAGATTGCGATCGTCGCGGGCAGGCCCAGACTCCTGTCGAGTTGTTCCTCGGACATTCGTCTTTTACTAGCAACCCAGGGGGCCTAAAGTAACAGCATTTCAGCCGGGAGTTGTGAGTAATTCACACACGACTGCCGGGTGTCGAATGGACACCGGTTTGTGCGCCCGCGTGGAATGTTGAGACATATGGGCACATCAGTCGACAGCCCACTCACCGACAGCGGTGTGCTCGCCCGGGCTGCCGTCTACGTCGTCGTGCTCTCGGCGGCCTACTACTACACCCTCACGTTCGTCCAGCTCGGCGTGACCGAGGTGGCGATGGAGCGGTTGGGGCTGTCGATGGAGCTGGTCGCAGTGGCGATGGGGTTGCTGGCAGCCGTTACACTGGTCGTGACACTCGGGAGTGGGTGGGCGATGGACCGGTTCGGCTGGGGGCGGACCCCCCAGCACAAGTTCCGGCTGCTGTTCGGTCTGTTACTTCTGCAGGTCGGGGTGACGGTCGCGCTCACGGCGGTCTCCTCGTTCACCGGTCTCCTGCTGTGGATTGTCGCCTGTTCCGTGCCCCTGGGGGTGGCCATCCCGTTCGCGTTCAGTCTGTTGCTCGACCTCGTCGCACCCGCGTGGCGCGGCTACGCGGCCGGCGCAGTCGCCGGGTGTGCGTTTCTCCTCGCCGTGTTTCTCCCGTTCGAGTGGACGGTCGGGAGCTTCGTTCCTGCCGCCGTCACCGTGCTCGCGCCGGTCGTGCTCTTGCTCGGTGTGCTCTCTGTCTCGCCGGGTGTGCTCGGAGCGGGGGTGACACGGGCGGTCGGTGTCGACCGGCCACAGTTCGACCAGCACAGCCGCGTCGAGCTGCTCGACGTTCTGACGGTCCCCGCTCTCGTCGGGCTGGTGTTGCTGTTCGGCGCGTTCTTCGTCGATAGCCTGGGGTTCGTCCGTATCGTCGAGACCCCCGCGTACGTCGACAGCAGCTGGCAGTCACCGGACTACGGCACGCGTCTCGCGATCGGCGGGACACATGTTGCGGGCGGGCTCGCGGCCGGGTTCGTCTACGCCAGGGCGGGCTCTCTGTGGCTGTTTGCCGCGTCGTTCGCCCTGTTCGGGACGGCACAGTGTCTCTACGTGTACGACATCGTCGCCGGCGGGCCGGCCGCGCTCGGACTCGGGACTCCACTGGTCTACGTGCTGGCCGTGAGCTGTTACACCACAGTCACCTTCGCGCTCTGGCCGGACCTCGCGACGCGGGCGACCGTCGGTCGGTACACGGCAGTCGGTGTCGGGGTCGGCGGCTGGCTGGCGACGTTCACGAGCACGGGTCTTGCACTGCTCTCGGACCGACGCGGCCTGGCTCTCGAGTTGCACCTCCTCGTCGCCGGCTCCGTCTCGGTCGGGTTTCTCGTTCTCACCGCGTCGCTGTGGTATCTAACGGCGGTACCGACCAAACAACCGCCGCGGTTACGACGGTAGTCCCCCGCTCGGTACGCAGTGTCACAGAACGGCTGCGAGCAACAGCCCCACGGCGAACGCGGCGATGGTAGTCTGTGTCCAGAGAATGTGGTTTCCGAGTGCCGCCTCGGTGATATCCGGGGACCCGTTCGAGAGCACCTCCCGAAAGACCGGGACCAACAGGGCAACCGGGGCGACACCCACCGCGACCGTCGGTGGCAACGGTCCGGTTGCGATCGGGTACAGGAGGCTCACGACGATGACACCGACCAGCAGAGCGTACAGGTAACCCGCCGCCTGCCGGCCGAACACGATCGGGATATTCACCCGACCGTTCTCCTGGTCGGCCTCGACGTCGGGAAACTCGTTGAGCAACAACAGGTTGAACCCGACCAGAAACATCGGCACCGCGAGCGCTACTATTGTGTCGGGAATCGTTCCGGCCTGGATGTACCCGACGGCGACCGTCGGCAGCAGTGTCAGCCCGAGTCCACAGGCCGTCTCGCCGAGGCCGACCCGGGCGAACAGGTCGGTGTAGCCGACGACGAGGGTGAGTCCGACACCGTAGAACAGGAGGATGATACGCCCGTACTCGAGCAACAACGGCACGACGAACAGTGCACTGACCACGATGGAGAGGAGTCCGAGCACGACCGCACGCCGGTAGCTCAGGCTGCCCTCCGTGAGAACGTCACTCCCGCCGCTGTATGCTGTCTCCTCGGTCTGCTCGTCGAGGCCGGTTCGGTAGTCACTCGCGATGTTGAGGACGTTGACCGCGATGTGTGCAAAGAAGACGCTCCCGAACGCAAACACCGTGTTCGCAGGGTCGAACGTGCCCGCCTCCACGGCGACGGCCGCCGGAACCGAGATGACGATGATACTGAACAACAGAAACGGGGCCCGTATCAGCGCGAGGTACGGCTCTATCGCCACACGGCTCAACTTAGCCGTGATTGCCGGGGGCCGAGACATTGTAAACCGTACGTGAGTCGGAGATATACATATTGTGTGTTACGTTCGAGTGACACGAACACCGCGGGCAGACGACCCGCGGAGTCCGTCGGCGTCGTCGAAACCCGGCCGCGTCGGGTACGGAGCGGAGCGAGCGACGACGGCTCTCACCTGGACAGCACCCCGTAGTCACAGAGCCCCGGGTGGCCTTCGAGTGTGACGATGTTCCGTGTCTCGAGATCGTTTCCCTGCACCGAGGTGAGGTCGAGCGTCTCGGCCACGTCGGCTCTCCACTCCGGGAGCCAGTCTGCGTTCGGTTCCACCGGTCGTCCTCGCGGCATCACCAGCCACCGGCCGCGACGCTCGGCCGCGACCACCGGCACCAGCCACGGGGCCTGCCGTCGGTCCCAGATTGTCGTCTCTGTCCGGTTCTGTGACCGGCCGTCACGGCTGTACCCGTAGCGGTCGTGGTGGTCTGGAACCGGTAGCTTGAGCACGTAGTCGTCGTACTGACCGCCGGTGTACGCCCGTGCCGGGAGTGGGTAGACGACCCGGCCGACGCCGGCACCGAGTGGCGTGTCGTCGACGAGCCGCGAGCGGATGCGGTCGACCCGGCCCCGGTTCCCCTCCCCGGCAGCCTCGTACTGTGCCTGCCCCAGTCTGGTGAGACGGCGCCGGTACGACGGGTCGATTCCGAACTCGGAGTCGACCGGCGGTCGGTCTGACCACTGCGTCGTCACGTCCTGCGGGTTCATGAGATAGCAAACGTAACTGCTCCAGCCGTATGAGGATACTGCCGGAGGTGACGATAGACCAGATTCCGACACTGGAATACGGCAAAGACTCGAACCCCACGTATGGACATCAGGGCACTCCACCGGGACCTCGTCGACCTGCACGGTCAACCGAACAGGACCTACAGCGAGGACGGGGTGCGACAGTTGCTCACCACCATCCTCTCACAGAACGTCGCCGACGTACAGACCGCGAGGGCCGCAGAGAACCTCTTTGGAACCTATCCGGACTACCGGGCGATAGAACAGGCAGACCAGGCGGAGCTGGCAGACGTTATCTCGGACGTCGGGCTGATGAACCAGAAGTCACGGCGCATCCAGCGCTCGCTGCGACAGATACGCACAGAGACCGGGGGGGAGTACACGCTCGCCTTTCTCGACGAGATGGACACGAAACAGGCACAGGACTGGCTCACCGAGATAAAAGGTATCGGGCCGAAGACGGCAAACGTCGTTCTAAACTTCCACTTCGAGAAACCGACATTCGCCGTCGACACGCACATCGAACGCCTCTCGAAGCGATTCGGACTGATCGACCAGTCGACCACCGCCGACCAGGCCCACGACGTGCTGAACGAGACGATCCCGGACGACCTGAAGTACAGCCTCCACGTTCTGCTCATCACCCACGGCCGGGAGTTCTGCTCGGCACAGGGTGCGGACTGCTCGAACCCCGTCTGTGAGCGGTACTGCGACTGTGAGTTCTGCTGACCGTCACCGGCGTTGTGCGCGACCTGGACAGTCTGCTCGTCTCATCGATGGCCGGAGCAGACACGACGGGAGCTGTCGTCACTGGGACACGTCGCGACGACGGTGGTGCCGTCTCCGGGAGGGGGTCACTCGGCCCAGCCCAGCGAACGCTCGACGGCATCGGTCCACCGGTCGTACAGTCTGTCGGCCTCGGCCGCGCGAAAGGCGGGTTCGAACGTCTGCTCGACGCGCCAGTGCTCCCGGAGTTCGTCGAGTGAGTCCCAGTAGCCGACCGCGAGCCCGGCCGCGTAGGCGGCACCGAGGGCGGTTGTCTCGCCGACCCGTGGGCGGACGATATCGCGCTGGAGGACGTTCGAGAGAAGCTGACAGAGAAAGCTGTTGTCGACGGCCCCACCGTCGACCCGGAGTGTCGTCGTCTCGACGCCGGAGTCTGCCTCCATCGCCGCCGCGATGTCGCGTGTCTGGTAGGCAATCGACTCCAGGGTCGCCCGCACGATGTGCTCGCGCCGGGTGTCGCGGGTCATCCCGACGATGGTACCCCGGGCACGCCCATCCCAGTGGGGTGCGCCCAGACCGGTAAACGCCGGGACCACGTACACACCGTCTGTCGACTCGGCCTCGCGGGCGAGACGCTCCGTCTCGCCGGGACTGTCGATGAGGTCGACGTCGTCGAGCCACTCGATCGCGGCTCCCGTGGCGAAGATCGACCCTTCGAGGGCGTACTGCACCGGTTCGCCCGAGCGCTGGAACCCGACTGTCGTCAACAGCCCGTGGTCGGACGCGACGGCCTCGTCACCGGTGTTCATCAGGTAGAAGCTCCCGGTGCCGTAGGTGTTCTTTGCCTCGCCCGCGTCGAAGCAGGTCTGACCGAACATCGCCGCCTGCTGGTCGCCCAGTGCCCCGGTCACCGGCACCGCCGCCCCGAGAAACCCGTCGGGGTCTGTCTGCCCGTACCCGCGCTCGTCGACGGAGGGTCGTACCTCGGGGAGCATCGTCGCCGGAACGTCGAACTCCGCGAGAAGCTCCTCGTCCCACGCCAGGTCGTGGATGTCGTAAAGCATCGTTCTGGCGGCGTTCGACACGTCGGTGACGTGGTTGCCCGTTAGCTTGTAGAGTAGCCACGAGTCGACTGTCCCCAACAGGAGCTCGCCGGCCTCCGCCCGATCGCGGACATCCTGTGGCCGGAACCGTTCGACCCTGACCGGGTCGGCGTTGTCGAGTACCCACTCCACCTTCGTCGCCGAGAAGTACGCATCACACTCCAGCCCGGTCTTCTCGCGGATCAGTTCGGCCTTGCCGGCCGCCTCTAGCTCCTCGACCCGGTCTGTGGTGCGTCGGTCCTGCCAGACCAGGGCGTTGTACACCGGCTGGCCGGTCTCCTCGTCCCAGACGACCGTTGTCTCCCGCTGGTTGGCGACCCCCAGCGCCGCCAGTTGACCCGGTTCGACACCGCTCTCGGCCAGGCCGCGCCCGACCACTGCCTTCGTGTTCTCCCAGAGCTCTCTCGGGTCGTGCTCTACCCAGCCCGGTTCCGGGTAGAGCTGCTCGTGTCGCTCGTAGGCGTTCGCGACAACCGCTCCGTCGTGGTCGAACAACATGAACCGGGTTCCGGTTGTTCCTTGGTCGATCGAACCGACGTAGGTCTCTGTCATCGGTTTGCTCTCTCTCTGACACCGCGGCAGATAAAAGTCCAGACCTGTCGCGGCGCTCGGGGTTGGATAGCGGGACTGCGAGTCGATGGCGGTGCTCTTGTTCGGGGTGAGGCGGTCGCCGGTGGGGGTGTCGTGCTCGGACGGGCTCAGTTCGAGATGACACGACAGTGCCCGGTTGGCTGGCACCCGCCGTGGTGAGAGTACAGATACCGAGTTGGGTTCGAACCGACCAACCACCCACCGGGCCGACCACAGGGTATAAATCGATACCACGGGCAGTCCGAGTATGTCTCACGAGACACAGATCCGTGTCGACCACACGGGGATCGCGGTGGAGTCTATCGAGGCGACCGAGCCGGTGTTGTTCGCACTCGGCTGTCGAAAGCTCATCGAGGAGTCAGTCGAGGGGCGGTTCCGGTGGGCACAGTACGACTTCGGTCGTGACGCCTCCCGGCTCGAGTTGATTGCGCCGGAGCAGCCGGACACGTTCCTCACCGGATACCTCGACGACCACGGCCCCGGGCTGCACCACGTCACACTCGAGGTTGCAGACATCGACACGGTCGTCGACGCCGTCGAGACTCACGGGCTCGACACCGTCGAGTACCGCCGCTACGACGACTGGACGGAGGTGTTTATGCCGCCGTCGAACCCGACCGGTGTGTTGTTCCAGCTGTTCGAGTATCACGAGAGCTACGACGAGGAGCGGCCGGCCCCGGAGAAACTGTACGTCGACGGCGAGCGACTCGGCCCACACGACGGTGAGCGTCCGGAGTGACGACCGGCCGGGTGGGCCGCACTCGCTGTCGTCTCACCCGGAGACGACCGAACGGGGACTCACCGGCGGCCCGTTCCGGACACCTACTGCCCTTCCCACTCCGGCTCGCGTTCCTCGAGGAAGGCGTCGATACCTTCGTTTTTGTCGCCGGTCGTAAAGAGCTGTGCGAACAGTTCGGCCTCGTACTCGATACCGGCGTCGAGGTCCATCCGCGAGGCGGCCTGTATCGACTGCTTTGCGAACTCGAGTGCCACGGGGCTCTGTGCGGCCATCGACTCCGCGAGGCCGTAGACGCGGTCGTCGAAGGTCTCGTCGTCGTGAACCTCCTCGACCAGGCCGATGTCGGCGGCCTCGGTCGCGTCGATGAGCTCGCCGGAGAGGATCAGCCGCATCGCCTGACCCTCGCCGACGAGCCGTGGGAGCCGCTGTGTCCCGCCACCGCCGGGCATAATCCCCAGGTTGATCTCCGGCTGCCCGAGTTTCGCCCGCTCGTGTGCGATACGGACATCACAGGCCTGGACGAGCTCGCAGCCGCCGCCGAGGGCGTGACCGTTTACCCGGGCGACGACCGGCACGGGACAGCCGTCGACCACCTCGTAGACCCGGGGTCGTTTGCTCGCCGCGCGCTGTTCGAGCCCGTCCCGCTCGCGGAGTTCGGTCACGTCGGCACCGGCGACAAAGGCACCGGTCCCCTCCGCGCCGGTCAGTACGACCACCCGGGTGTCGCTGTCGGGCACCGCCTCGAACACCGTCTTCAGCTCCGTTCGGAGCTGTGCGTTCAGCGCGTTCCGGGCGTCCGGCCGGTCGAAGGCGACTGTCACGACGTGGTCGAACCGGTCGCCGGCACGCACCTGCAGTGTCTCACAGTCCGCTCCGAGCTCGTGTAGGCTCATCTGGACTCACCCCGGTCGCCGCTCGGCCCGACGATCTCGCCGTTCTCCCAGACGTAGAACCCCTCGCCGGTTTTTCTGCCGAGCTTGCCCGCCCGGACCTTCCGTTTGAGTATCTGTGGCGGTTTGAACCGCTCACCGAGCTCTTCCCGGAGGTACGTGAGGATGTCGAGCCGGACGTCGAGCCCGACCACGTCACCGAGTTCGATCGGTCCCATCGGGTGGTTGTACCCCAGTTCCATCGCCGTGTCGATGTCCGACGGCGACGCCACCCCGGTCTCGACCATCCGCATCGCCTCGACACCGAGCGCCACGCCCAGCCGCGACGAGGCGAACCCGGGTGTGTCTGTCACCTCGACCGGCGTCCGCTCGATACCGTGGACGAACCCGGTGGCCCGTTCGACGGTCCCCTCACTGGCCTGCTCGGGAACGACGATCTCGACCAGTTCCATTATGTGTACGGGGTTGAAAAAGTGGAGACCGACCGCGCGCTCGGGGTACTCGAGGGCGTCCGCGATCTCTGTCAGCGAGAGCGAGGAGGTGTTCGAGGCCAGGAGGGCGTTCTGGCTCACGTGTGCCTCGACGTCGGTGAGCGTCTGGTGTTTGATCTCGATATCCTCCGGAACGGCCTCGATGACGACGTTCGCATCCGCGACGGCCGTTTCGAGGGTGGTCGTTCCCTGGAGTCGGTCGAGTGTCTCGAGCTTTTGTTGCTCGGTCAGTTTGTCCCGCTCGATACCGCCGTCGAGATTCGACTCGACCGCGGCGAGTCCCTCCTCGACGAGCTCCGCCTCGATATCGCGGAGCTGAACCTGGTGGCCGGCCATCGCGGACAGCTGTGCGATGCCGTGGCCCATCGTGCCCGCACCGAGTACTGCAACGTGCATGCTCGTGTGATTCCACACGAGGACGTGAAACACTGTCGGGTGGGACCGGGGTGTATCCCCGGTGGATTAATCAGCACATCCCGGCAAACAAGATCCAGTATGTCCGCCCCCGCACAGCGTGCAGTGGTGGTCGACGCCGTTCGCACGCCACAGGCAAGAAAGAACGGTGCGCTGGCCGACCAGTACCCCGAGGCGCTCGTCACGACCGTTCTCGACGCGCTCTGTGACCGGAGTGGCGTCCCCGCGGCGGCCTGGGAGGATTTCAGGCTCGGCTGTGCGAATCAAGAACACGAGCAGGGTCGGAATCTGGCCCGCCAGTCACTGCTCGCCGGTGGGTTCCCCGAGTCGGTCCCGGGGTCGACGGTGACGCGGCTCTGTGGCTCCTCGCTCTCGGCGCTCAACGCGGCGAGTCGGGCGATAGAGACCGGTGACGGGGCCGTCTACCCGGTCGCCGGTGTCGAGCAGATGAGCCGGGTGCCGTTCTCTGACTGGCTCCACCCTGCCATCGAACAGCGGTACGACCCCGACCGGCTCCCGATGGGGCAGACCGCCGAGACGATCGCCCGGCGTCACGACATCTCCCGGGCCGAACAGGACCGATTCGCGGTGCGCTCACACGAGCGCGCCGCCGACGCGACACGGGCCGGCCGGTTCGACGACGAACTCGTGCCCGTCGAGACCGAGTCGGGTGCCGTCGTGACCGACGAGACCATCCGCCCGGGGACCGATACCGAGACGCTAGGGGGGCTGTCCACGGTGTTCCGTGACGACGATGCGGCCTCGGTCACGGCGGGCAACGCCTCGCCCCTGACCGACGGGGCCGCCGGACTCCTCCTGACCGCCGCGGGGTACGCCGCGGAGCACGGCCTCGACGTGCTCGCCCGTGTCCGGAGCCGTGCCGTGGTCGGTGTCGACCCGCTGGTGATGGGTCGCGGGCCGATTCCGGCCACGCGGGAGGCACTCGACGCCGCCGGGCTGACTGTCGACGACATCGACCTGTTCGAACTGAACGAGGCCTTTGCCGCC
>JAQCNM010000151.1 GCA_028275025.1 Halovenus sp. | reverse complement strand
AGAGCTCGAACAGAAAAACGAACAGCTCGAGCAGTTCGCCGGCATGGTCAGTCACGACCTCCGGAACCCGCTGGAGGTGATCTTCACACGCACAGAACTCATCGACAACGGCGGCGACCCGCAGAAACATCTGCCCCCGATAGAACGCTCGGCAACGCGGATGCAGAATATGATCAGAGACCTGCTCATCCTGGCGCGTGCCGACCAGCAGATCGACGACCCGGAACCGGTGTCGCTCATACTGCCGGCTGTAAGTCTGTAAAGAATTTCGCGACCCCGGGGTCGCGGATATCTTAAAACAGTTACAGCCAGCAGTATCAGTAGCGCCGTCGAGGACGGCTGGGGTAACGTGCAACTGGGCGAGACGGAACTCGACCATCGTGTTCCCGGCGACGTGATGGTCAACGCGGACCGTGGCCGCCTGATGAACGTCTTCGAGAATCTCTTTCGGAACGCCAGAGAGCACAACGAGCCGGCACCCGTCGTCCGGGTCGGCGTCCTGGAGCGCACGACAGCAAACGGGGACGGCGGGTCGCTCATTGGATTCTTCGTCGAGGACGACGGCGACGGGATACCCCCGACCGAGCGTGACGAGGTCTTCGACCACGGCTACTCGACCAACAGAGACGGCACGGGGTTCGGACTCGCGATCGTCGAGGAGGTCGTCAAGGCACACGACTGGTCTCTCTCGGTCTGTGACGGCGACGACGGCGGCGCACGGTTCGAGATTACCGGCGTCGAACTCAGCAGTCGACCGGACGACTCCCGCCCGACACAGCCAAGCGGTAACTAGTAACCTGGCCCGGGCAGCCAACTCCGGGGGCCGTCAGCACCACTGTCGACATCTTATCCGGACGGTACAGACTGCCCGACGGCACGACAGTCGAGCGGGCCAGGGCAGTGTGTCGAGACCCTCACGAGCACAGCCGCCACCGCCCACCGCGACACGCGGTCAGCCGTTCACCCCCTCTGGCGGGCTCACGGCTGTGCCCTGTCCACTCGACGACCCTCAGAGACCCCAACCCCGCCGTTTGCGCCGCCCGCGGTGTGCGAGTCGCCCGTGACGCGTGGGTGGCCACGGCCGAGGCCGGTGGGGTCGACCGGGCGACACCGCTGCACTCACCCACAGCGGACCAGTTCCACGACGAACACACTGCCTTCGGGGTCGTTGTCCGTGACCCGGACGGCACCCCCGTAGCGGTCGACGAGCGTCCGGACGAGATAGAGCCCGAGTCCGATCCCCTCGCTGTCGAGGCCTTTCTCGCTCTCCTCGAAGACCCGGTCTCTCCGGCCGTCGGGGATGCCCGGCCCGTTGTCCGCGACACGAACCTGAACTGCACCGTCCGTCGCCGACGCCGTGAGGGTGACCTCGGGGGTGTCCTTGTCGTTGTGCACGACCGCGTTGTTCAGCAGATTCCGGAACACCGAGGCGACCATGTCGTCGGCCAACACCTCGACGTCCGGGAGTGATCCCTCGACCGAGACGATGGCGCGCTCGTGACCCGCCTGGGCGTCCTCGACCTGCGCCGCGAGGACGGGCCGGAGGTCGACCGAGGTGCGGTCAGCCTCCGAGCGGAGCAACACCTCGGTGACGTCGCCGGCCGTCTCGGTGATATCCACGGCTTCGCGACCTGCCTCCAGGACCTGTCGGCGGTACTCCTCGCTGCTGTCCCCGGGGTCCCCCTGCAGAAGCTCGCCGTACGCGAGCACGCGCTGGAGGGCGCTCCGGACGTCGTGGCGGACGACCTGGTTGAGCACCTCGAGACTGTCGCGCTGGCGCTCGAGCGTCTGTTCGTACCGTTTTGGCTCGTCGATATCGAGGTGGATCCCGACAGCTCGAACCGGGTCGCCGTCCCCGTCGCGCTCGGCAACCCGACCGATAGCGCGGACCCACTTCCAGTCGCCGGCGGCGGTTCGCATCCGGTGTTCTACCTCGTAGAGTTCCGTCTCGCCCGCGATGTGGCCGTCGAGCGCACCGTCGATCCGGTCACGGTCGTCCGGGTGGACGCGTTGCTCCCACTCCTCGAGGCGGGGCGCAATCTCGTCGGGTGAGTGACCGAGCATCCGGGCCCACTGCTCGTTGAATTCGACCTCGTCGGTGGTCATGTCCCAGTCCCAGACGCCGAGGTCTGCGCCCTCGACGGCGAGTTCGAACCGCTCTTTGAGCCGCTGGAGGCTCCGCTCCTGCTGTTTCTGCCCGGTGATGTCGGTCGAGACGCCGCAGAGTGCGGTGACCTCGCCGTCACCGTCGTAGACCGGGGATTTTCGTGTGAGCCGCACGGTGTTGCCCGCCGCCGTCGGGACTGTCTCCTCTAACTCGATTGTTTCGGCGTTCTCGATGACACGTCGGTCGTCCGATTGGGCTCTCTCCGCGACCGCCGACGAAAAGAGTTCGCCGTCTGTCAGCCCGACGATATCCCGGTCGCCGAGGCCGAACAGCTCACGACAGGCCTGATTCATGAGGAGATACTGGCCGTCGGTGTCCTTCAGAAACACCGCCGCGGACATCGTCTCCAGTACGGTCTCGAACCGGCGGGCCGTGCGCTGGAGTCTCTGCTCCTGTTCGTTCTGTTCGGTGATATCCCGCCCGACCCCCACAATCCGGGTTACCTGTCCGTCCTCGGTAATCGGGGTGAGTCTCGTCTCCCAGTGACTGACTCCGCCCGACAGGTCCAGGCCCGGGCCCAGGTCCCTGTCCAGCGTCTGCTCGTACTTGACGGTCTCCTCCCGTTCGACACAGCGTCGGCAGTTCGCCGCGACCGCCGTCCCGCGCTCGTCGCCGAGCACCTCCTGTGGCGTCTGTCCCCGCAGTCCGTCCTCGGTGACCCCGGTCTGCTCCCGATATGAGGCGTTGCCCCGCCGGAAGACGAACCTGTGGCCGTCGTCGGCCTGTTCGACGTCGACCAGAAAGACGGCGTCATCCATCCCACGGAAGATTGCCTCGTAGACAGTCCCCGACCTGCCACCGGGCCCTCGAGAGCCGTCGGTGTCGGTATCACCGCCCGAATCCTCGCGCATCTCGCTCATTCTAGAACATACGGCACACACCGGTAATTATACCTCGGGGTTGCTCCCCGACCGCCCGAGTCCTCCGTCGAGTGCCCCGTTCGCCCCAGGACGGGCTGTGTGGGCGCCCGCGGGCCACGACCGGTTGATATCTGACTGACAGTCCAGACGCTTTGGCTGCTCCCCCTCGTGGCGTCTTCGTCGATGAGACTACCCGCCAAACAGTCGTTTCGTGTCCCACACTGTCGCCTGGGCGGTAGGTACCGTGGGGTCGACCCCGTCACCTCGTGTTACTCCTCGGATGGCACCGGCGCCGCCCTGCTCCCGGTGTGGTCCGGGAGGTCGACCCCTGCCCGGTTCTTTGCGAGTTCGGTCCGCAGGAGGTCGCCCTCGAGGTCGGCGTCGGCGAGGTCCGCGACAAACTCCAGTGACTTTGCGTGTGCGCCAAACGGGGTGCCGGACAGCGACGCGAGTGGGCCGGTGAGGTGGCCCGGTTCGTCGTACTTCTTGGAGTGGATCTCCTCGAGTGAGAGCCCCTGTAACTGTTGTTCGACCTCGGCGCGGGCTGCCGGGGTGAGCCACCCCAGTCGCTCGTAGTACCGGAGCGCACAGAGGGCGCCGCTGGTCCCGAACGTCGTCCCGAGATATCTGGCCCACCGGATGAGTGTCTCCGCCCGGTCGGTGTCGACCGGGCTGTCGAGATACGGCCGCGCGTGGTCAGCGTCTTCCATACACTCACAAGGTGTTCCCCGGGCTAAAACACCGGTCTCGAATCGAGCGGTGAGTCGCGTCAGGCCAGGAGCCCGCCGGCGACCGTCTGCGTCCCCGCGGCGACGATTGCCCCGGTCCAGGTCAGAAAGACGAAGTGGGTCAGCGCGCTCACGAAGTGCCCGCGGTCGATCACACGGATCATCAGCGAGGAGAGCACGGCGTTCAGCAGCACGACAAAGAGCAACAGAACGGTCATGAGCTCGATATTGTAGCTGGCAGTCGAGAAGAGCGAGCCGACCAGGTCGCTGTTCTGTCCCCCCAGCCCGTCGGCGATCGAGAGCATCTGCTCGGCGATCTCTAGGCCGATGAACGCGGAGAACAGCGCCGCGCCGGTGATCCCGTAGATCACGCCGATGAACGTCCGCGTGGCCTGTTGACGCTGCTCGCGCACCCGTAACACCTCGTTGATGTTCGCGGAGATGATCGCACCGAGCTGTCGGGGTTCCCCACCCATCCGCCGTCCGACGACGTACATATCCCCGAACTTGTGGATGAGATACGACCCCGTTTCGGCGGCAAACAGCTCCCAGGACCCCTTGACGTCGATCCGGGTCCGCAGCCGCTTGTAGAGGTTGTCGACGTTGTCCGTCAGCGAGTCAAAGTCCTTCTGCCGGAGGGACTCGAGGACGTTCGCGGTCGAGGTCTGCTTCACCGACTCGACACTGCCGAGCGCGCGGATAAACGCGGGGAACTCCCGGTCACGGTCGGTCACCTGCTGTTCCTCACGCCGCATCGCCAGCCCGGGAATGAGCATCGGTGTGGTCGGGATGGCGAGATACACCGGCAGCGGGAGGACGTCCGGTGCCAGAGGTGTGTAGCCGAGCCCGACGGCCGCCACGGCGACTGTCGCCACGACCGCGAGAACCGCCCCGGCGATGACAGCCGGCCACACCTCCGATGCGGGGGAGTGTTCGTC
>JAQCNM010000027.1 GCA_028275025.1 Halovenus sp. | reverse complement strand
GAGATTGCCCGTGACCGGAATCTGACGACACAGCTGTCACCCGAGGATCTCGACGCCGAGGCTGAGACGGCGCGGGAGATATGACGCATCTGTACGTGGACGCGACGACACTCATTGCACTGGGCACGGTCGGAGAGCTCGAGCAGTTGCCTGCTGTCCAGACGCCGCTGTTCGTCCTGCCCGCCATTCAGGCAGAGGTAACTACACAGCCGGCCGCGGCGAATCTCGAATCGTTCCTGCAATCCGAGTCTGTGAGCACCGAGCCGCCGGTCACAGTTGACGACGAACGGGCGATGGAGGTCCTCGGAGAGACAACAGTCAACGGGGACGTGCAGCTCATCGGTGCTGTGCTCGCACATACTGCCGCTGGCAATTCAGTGGCGGTAGTTTCTGACGACCGACGGGTACGGACAGTAGCAGATGGACTCGGCGCCACGGTCACCGGGACGATTGGGGTTCTTGTTCGGGCCGTTGAGGCCGGTCTTTCGACGGAGGACGCGCGACGTATCGTCCGTGCTATCGATACAAACGGGTTGCACATGACCGCACAACTCCGAGCAAAGGCAATGGAACTGCTCGACGAGGCAGGTTCGCAGTGAGATACTCGCCCGCGGCGTCGTCGCTCAGCCCGCAGTCCAGGTGTAGTTTCTTCGCGGGATAGACATCGGTGAAACTGCTTTGCACGAGAGACAACCCAACGAGCCCGATAGTTCACGACACACCCGGGGGTGGGATCGGTAGCCGTCACGACTCGACGGTCACTGCGTACGCTCCCCCCACACCCGGGTGTGTCGTCAACTCCGTGCCGGACACTCCACGGTAACAGGTGGTTATTGTCGGGAAAGTTCACGACACACCCGGGGGTGGGGGTCGACACCCCCAGAATCGATAGCGTATCGTCTCGTTCTCACTCGACATATCGAATACGACCCTCGAAGTTGAGCAACACGGACACGCCGGTCTGTGCGCCGTCGAGGGCCGCAACGGGACCCCGATGCTCAGAACACCACCGCACCACAGTCCTCGCAGGCAACCGTCGGAACCGACTCGGCGGTCTCACCACCCTCGGCGGCCAGTGACCCGTCACAGGCCGGACAGGACTCCAGAAACACCCGGAGCCGTGCCACCAGTTCGTCGTGGGTCGACCCGCGCAGGTCGTCCCACCCCGGGAACACCTCGCCGAGTGTGACGAACGCGGCCACGTCGGCGACGAGCGCCGCCTCCGAGGGCCACTCCCCGACGGTCACACCCTGCTGGCTGACCGTCAGCCCCTCCTCCTCTGTGACGGTCAGTGTCTCCGGGTCAGTGTCGAGCAGTAGGCCGAGAAAGTCGGTTGGCTCCCGGTCACGGAGGTGCTCGATGCGCCGGCGCCAGTTGTACTGGAACCGGTCGGCGAGCACGAGGTCGTCGGCACGTTCGTCCTCCGTCAGCACCGAGGCCTCGACCAGTCGGTCGGCGAGTTCGGCACCGTCGACGGGTGCGGTCTCTGCCGGTCTGTGCTGGGTCGCGTCGGCGTTGTCTGTCTCGTCGGCCATCTGTGTGTCCTGTTGGTCGTGTCGCCCACATAGTTACTCACCGCCTGTTCCGCTCAAATCGAGGCGGTGAATCTATTGATTACGGTGGTCCCGTCCGATTCGAGTAGCGTGAGGTCGACGGTCTCGCCAGCACTCGGAAGCGTCGCTGTGTTCCCACTGACACGGATGCGAAGCGTCTCACTGGGTTCGAGACTGTCGAGTTTCCGCCGCTGTGTCGCCGGTGGGCCGTTCGTGACCAGCCCCAGGTCGTAGCCGTGGGCGTGCAGTCGGTCCAGCGCGTCACCGGCCCCGTCGACGAACCGCACCCGCGACTGGTCGCGCTCGGCGGCAAACGCGGCCGCCATCGGCCGACCGCCAGGTCGCAGCCGTGGTCGGTCGCGACGGCGGCGAAACAGTCCGCCCGGGCTGTCGCGATGTCGTCGCTGTCGTCGGTGAACTCACCGAACCGGTCGTAGTACTCGGTCACGTCGAAAGACGGGGGTACCCCCACCCGCTCGAAGGCGAGGGCGAGCACGGCCTCCGGCGGGCGCTCGTACGCAGAGGGTCCCGTCGAGGTCGAAAAGCACGGTGTCCACGGCCGTCGTTGTCTCCGGATTGGGTATCACGGGTCCGTGTGGGGTGTCGGGCGTGCTCATACTGTCGGCTGTAAGCCCGTGGCACATTCCAGTACTCTGAGGTGCCCGTTCCACGAAGTTACAGCCGACAGTATCACTGGTCGGGCTGGTGACGACAAGAGGTTCCGTGACATCGGTGGTTGACCCCGTGCTGTCGGACCCGCCCGAGCATCACGGACTACACGGAGAGACAGTATCATGTGGGTGCTCACCCTACCGGTAGGTATGCTCGGTGAACTCCAGTGGCTCGCGCTGGAAGTAAAGTACGTAGAGCGGGTGCAGGCGTTCTACGAGGCGTTTCTCGACCTCGAAGTCGAGCAAAGCACCGACGGCGAGGTGACACTCGCGGCCGGTGACACCGATCTCGTCCTGCGCGCACCCGGTAACACTCCACGCGGCGGGCTCCACACCCACTACGCCGCCGAGGTCCCCGCGGCAAAGTACGACGCCTGGTACGACCGGCTCGACGAACAGTTCAATCTCGTCGAACAGACAATCGATGACGCACGCTCACTGTACTTTTACGACCCGGCGGGCAACTGTGTCGAACTCGGCGAACGAGAGACCGGAGAAAAAGGGGTCGGCAGTGTCTTCGAGGTGGTGTTCGAGGTCGAGCATCTGGACCCGGCGGTCGCGTTCTACGAGGGACTCGGGTTCGAGGTGGTCGACCGCGGCGAGGAGCGGGCCCGCCTGACGACCGGACCCCTCGACGTGGAGCTGTGGGAGCCACGGCTCGGTATCGCCGACGCCCGTGGCGGGGTCCACGTCGGTATCGGCGTGGCCGCCACGGACCCCGCGGCGACGGTCGACCCCGTCCGCGACGACGCCAGTGCCGTCACACCGGTCGAGGGCGGACTCCGGGTGTGCGACCCCGACGGCCACAAGCTGTCACTGCTGACCACCGACGACTGAGCCGCGGTCTGTCACCCGACCGCAGTGATATATATCAGTATATAGTAGTATGCGTGAGAGCTGTCGACTCGGTTCGGGTCACAACCGGTCAGACCGGAGTATATCAATATTACAAACTGTTAACCACAGTCTCGTAGACCTCACAGATGATGACAGAAAACGGCCTTCCCGACTCGGTATCGCGCCGACAACTGCTGCTCACGGGCGGAGCGGCGGCGAGTGCGACACTCGCCGGGTGTGTCGGTGGTGACGACGGCGGCGACGGCGGCAACGGAGACGGTCAAGCAGAGACCTACGAGGTCGGGCACGGCGAGTACCAGACCACCATCAGCGAGGCGGATTTGCCGAGCGAACTGTTCGTCTACGCGGTTCAGACCGGGTGGTCGAACTGGGACGCGGTCATGGCGGAGTTCGAGGCGCAGTACGGGGTCTCACTGTTCGACGACCAGCGGACCTCCGGTGAGGCGCTGTCGAACATCCGGGCGAACGCCGGCAACCAAGACTACTCGGCGTACAACGGGTTCTACCCGACGGGACTGCAGGCCTGGAACGACGGGTTCACCACGGACTACAAACCGGCCGGCTACGACCAGGTGCCGGACGACTTCAAGACCGACGACGGCCACGTCACGGCGACCCGGCAGATGACTATCGCTATCAACTACAGAAAGGATATCTACGATGAGCGCGGTGTCGAGGAGCCCGAGACCTGGGAGGATCTCAAACAGCCCGAGATCGCACAGGACCTCGCGATCAACGTTCCGGGTGCGGGAGCGGGGCTGAACGCGATGCTCTCGATCAACTACGCGTACGGCGGCGATCTGGACAACCTCGACCCGCTGTTCGACTACCTGGCGGAGATCGGCGAGAGCGGGGCCCGCCACCAGCGGAACCTCGACCGGCAGTTCACCGCCGGCGAGGTCTCGACCTACGCGGAGTACGACTTTGGTGGGCTCTCGACAAAGTACAACGACGACGAGATACCCGAGGAGGACGTCGGGGTCGTCATCCCGCAGGCCCCCGGTGGCGGTGAGGGTGCCATCGCGGCCCCGTACGGGTACGCCATGCTCGAGGGCGCACCGAACCCCGAGGCGGTCAAACTGTTCATGGACTTTGTGCTCTCGCCGGAGATTCAGCAGCTGTTTTTCGACGGGTTCGTCCGACCGATCCGCGCGAGCGAACTCGACGCGCCCGAGGAGTTTCCCTCGTCGGAGACCTACGAGGCGGCGAGCTTCGAGATCGACCAGGTGGAGCTGCTTGAGAAACAGGAGGATATCGTCGCGGAGATAATCAACCGCAGCCCGCTACCGGGTGTCGAGGCCTGACGGAGCAGGATGGCACGCGACACCGCCGGCGGAACCGGTACCGAGAGCACACGAACGGGCGTCGGTGCCCGGCTCGCGGCTGTTCGTGCACTCCTCAGCCCGCGGACCGAGGCCGAGCGTGAGCGCCGCCGGGTCGCGGTCATGTCGTTGCCGTACTTCGTGCTCGCAATCTTCGGTGCGTTTCTCCCGCTGGGGATGCTGGCCCGGATGAGCCTGTCGGAGAACCAGTTTCGAAACGAGGGGTTCAGCCTCGACGCCTGGGAGACACTCGCCACCGAACCCGTCTACCGCGAGATCGCCTGGAACACGCTCTGGTTCGCAACGGTGACCACCACGTTCAGCGTGCTCGTCGCCGTGGCGCTCTCGCACGCCCTGGCGAAGTACGACCTCCCGTTTCGGCGCTGGATTGTCGCGATGGTGTCGTTTCCGATCGCGCTCCCGGGGATTGTCGTCGGGTTCATGATCGTCGTGCTCTTGGGTCGGACCGGGCTGCTCACGAACGCGGTCGCGTTCTTCACCGGCGGGAGTCGCATCGACCTGGCGACGGCACTCACCGTCGGCGGGCTCTTTCTCGGCTACGCGTTCTCGCTGATACCCCGTGCGACGATGGTGCTCCGGGGGACCTTCGAGGAGATAAACACGGACGCCGAGGAGGCCGCCCGGGCGCTCGGCGCGAGTCCACTGTTGACGTTCTACCACGTGACACTCCCGCAGGTGTGGCCCGGTGTCGTCGCCGCGTTCGTGCTCACGTTCCGCACCGCGCTCGCCATCTTCGGGACCGTCCTCGTGTTGCCGGCACTGAACGTCGCGACGCTGCGGATAAATCTTGAGATACAGGACCTCGGGTTCAACCTCGCGGTGGCCTCCGCCATGGGGCTGGTTTACTTCGTGTTCATCTTCGGGTTCACCTTCGCCGGGGTGCGGCTCATCGACAACGAGAGTCTGAAGATATGAGTTCGGAGACACAGCAGGACAAACAGGTGGAGTCGGCCGTCGAAGCGGGTCGACAGCGGCGTGGTGGGCTCCACCGCCTCGATGTCAGTGCGACGGTTGGTCGACCCGTGGTCAAGCTCGTGCTCGGGGTGACACTGACCTTCCTGATGTTGCCGGTGTTCGTGACGCTGATCGCCTCGTTTGGAACGACCTGGACCGGCACTCTCCCCCGCGGGTTCGTCAACCTGGAGAACTGGCGCACGGTGCTCGGGCTCGCCGAGGGACCGGGTGTCCGTGACGGGGTTATAACGGGGCTCGGCTACAGCGCCGGGCTGGCGACCGCCGGGATGCTCGTCAACATCGTCGTCGGGGTCCCCATCGCGTACTCGCTGGTCCGGTACGATTTCTTCGCAAAGGATATCGTCAACACACTCGCCATCCTGCCGATCGTTCCCGGGGTCGTCCTCGCGGTGGCGTTTCTCCGGATGTACCCGGAGCAGGGCGGGTCGACACTCGGGTTGATTGTCGGCTACGCACTGCTCAAGTCGCCGTTCATGATACTCACGGTCCAGAGCTCGCTCCAGTCGATGAACCTGCAACGGGTCGAGGAGAGCGCCCGCTCGCTCGGTGCGTCGTGGACCCGGACGTTTCTGACAGTCATCGTGCCAAACGCCAGGAGCGGTATCGTCGCGGGCTGTATCATCACCTGGACGCTGGCCGCGGCGGAGTTCAACTTCACGTACATGGTACACTCCGCCGGCCCGCGGCCGTTCTCGTTGTTCCTGTACCAGAACATCAGTCGGGCACCGGTGTTGCAGGGAGCCGCCGCGGTCTCGGTGTACTTTCTCATCGTGACCGCCGTTATCCTCATCCTGCAGACAACCGGAAAGGCGGGTTTCACCACGGTCGAACGCAAATGAAACCCGGAGCGACCGACACGACCGGGTGCAGACAACTGGACGCTGCCGGGACGGGCCGGGCTCGGCTCCCGATGCCCTCATGTCGGCCGCCGATAGAACACACACAGAGACCACCAGACAGATGGCAGAAGTAACACTCGATTCGATAACAAAGCGGTACCGGGAGGAGACTGCCGTCGAGGGGATCGACCTGACGGTGCGGGACGGCGAGGTACTCGGTGTCATCGGCCCGTCTGGATGCGGAAAGACAACACTGCTCCGGACTATCGCTGGGTTCGAGACGCCGACCGAGGGCCGGGTGCGCTTCGACGGTGAGGACGTGACGCACGTCCCCCCGGAGAACCGGAACGTCGGGCTAGTGTTCCAGTCGTACTCCCTCTTCGACAACATGAGTGTCCGCCGGAACGTCGCCTTCGGGCTGAAGATGCAGGGGGTCGGGCGGAGTAAACGCCGGGCCCGGGCCGACGAACTGCTCGCACTGCTCGGTATCGAAGACCAGGCCGAGAAAAGCCCACAGCAGCTCTCGGGCGGTCAGCAACAACGGGTCGGACTGGCGCGTGCACTCGCAATCGAGCCACGGATTCTCCTGCTCGACGAGCCGATGACCGGGCTCGACGCGAAGCTCAAGCGACGTCTCGAGACCGAGATCGGGTCACTGCTCGACGAACTCGGTGTGACCGGGCTGTACGTGACCCACGACCAGGAGGAGGCGATGGTGATGTGTGACCGACTCGCCGTGCTCGACGACGGACAGATACAGCAGGTCGGCACGCCGGCGGAGATCTACGAGCGCCCGGAGACGGGGTTCGTCGCCGACTTCGTCGGCACCTCGAACTCGCTGTCGGCCACCGTCCGGAACGGCGAGATCGACCTCGGCTTTACCACCTACGACGGCAACGGACTGCCGGAGACGACCGACGGAACGGTGATCGTCAGACCGGAGGACGTCAGCGTCGGCGACGGCGACGTCGAGGCGGTCGTTCGCGACCGGTTCTACCTCGGAGAGCGCGTTCGTGCCAGGGTCGAACTGCCAGACGGAACCGGTCTCACCGTCGACCTCGACCCGTCGACCGACGGCGCGGCGGTCGGCGACACGGTGCAGGTAGCGTTCGAGACCGAGGGGCTACACGTCATCACCTGACCGGGTCGGAGCCACAGCGCCTGGCGACCGTCGGCCGATACCGGCACAGAACACGCCGGGTTGGGTCGCCCTGCGGGTCGGGTCACCCGCCGTGACAGTCACTCGAAGTGGTCCTCGAAGACGAACGCACCGTCTCGCTGGACGACCTCGCCGTCGACCTCGATCGTGGAGTCCTCGCTCATGTCGACTATCATGTCCATGTGCATCGAACTGTCGTTGCGCTCGTTGGCCTCGCCGACGGTGTCCTCGTAGGCCCGACCGAGTGCCATGTGGACGGTGTCGCCCATCTTCTCGTCGAACAGCATGTTGTAGGTGAACTGGTCGATATCGCGGTTCATCCCGATGCCGAGTTCTCCCAGTCGACTCGCACCGGGGTCGGTGTTCAGCACCGCCGTCAGCACCGTCTCGTTTTTCTCGGCACTGTGGTCGACAACCTCGCCGTTCTCGAAGCGCAGACGGACGCCCTGGACCTCACGGCCCTGTGCCATCAGCGGCTTGTCGAAGTGGACCTCGCCCTCGACGCTGTCGGGAACCGGGGCGGTGAACACCTCACCGCCGGGCAGGTTTCTCTCGGCAAAGTCGTTCTGTGTCGGGTTGCCCGCGACGGACATCGTGATGTCGGTCTCCTCGCCCGAGCGGATGCGCACTTCCTCGGCGGGGTCGAGAATCTCGACCATCTGGGCCTGGTGCTCGCGGACCGCCGCCCAGTTTTTGTTGATGGCACCCCAGACGAACGACTCGTACGCGTCGGTGCTCATCTCGGCATCCTGTGCGTTCGCCGGTGCGGGGTACTGTGTGCCGACCCAGCGTTTCCCCATTATCTCCTCCTGTATCTCCTTGTTGACCCTCGCCATCGCGCTCGTCTTCTCGGGGTCGATGTCGCTCGTCTCGAAGGTGTTTGCGTCGGCGCGGACGGCGATGGCCACGTCGGTCGCCTCTGCACCCGCGAGCGACACCGCCGACTGGCTGATGTCCTCGGCGTCGATCGCCTTGCGGTAGGCGCGGTCGACCCGCGAACTAGACGACCGAACGGAGAGGTTCGCACCCCGCTCGCCACACAGCTCCGCGATGGCGATCATCAGGTCCTCGGCCACCGGGTGGCCGCGGAGCAGCACCTCGTCGTCCGGTCCGACGTCGACCGAGTGGTCGACTATAATCTCTGCGTGCTCGCGGACTCGTGGGTCCATACCTCCGACTGCCGGGCGTGCCGGTATTAGCTGTTTCTGTTCGTCTCTCTGAGACGACCGGCGGAAAAGAGCTATAAACACTCCCGGGTGCCCCGAGAGCCGTTGCCGAGGTGGACACCCTGCGGTGACTGCCGGGTGCGAGAGGCACTCGACGACACGGGTGTGAGTGGTATCGGGGGTGCGACGACACGTATATACCGACGGCAGCCCCAGTTCGGCACAGTGCGCACCGCTCACCCGGTCGAGCAGGAGGTCGGTATCGAGCAGTACGTCACCGACGTCGACGGTACGGGAGGCCGTCTCCGGGCGGAGCCCGAGGCGTTCCAGGTGCGGGAACTCGAGTCCTTCGGGACCGAACCGCTCGACGCCGACCCCGACGCCTACCCACACCTGGTACTGCGGGTGACACTCCGTCGCTGGGAGACGAACGCCTTTGCCGACCGGCTGGCAGACCGACTCGGCATCTCCCGGGAGCGGGTGAACTGGGCCGGCACGAAGGACAAACACGCCGTCACCACACAGCTGTTCTCCGTCGACGGTGTCGACTGCGGGGAGCTACCGGAGCTCCCCCGGGCCGAGCTCACACCCGTCGGCCGGGCCGGTCGACCCATCCTGTTCGGCGACCTCGCGGGCAACGCCTTCGAGGTGACCGTCCACGACCCCGACCGGCCGGCCAACGCAGCCGAGATAACCACACAGCTCCGGGCGTTTGCCGGCACCGACGGGGCCGGCGTGCCGAACTACTTTGGCCAGCAGCGCTTCGGGAGTAAACGCACTGTCACCCACGAGGTCGGACTCGCGGTCGTCCGGCGTGACTGGGAGACGGCCGTGGTGACCTACGTCGGCAACCCCTCGGAGCGAGAGCCCGCGCGAACCCGCGAGGCACGGGCGTTCGCCGCGGAGACTCGCGACTGGCAGGCCACACTCGACCGGTTCCCGGGACACCTGCGTTACGAGCGGGCGATGCTCCACCGCCTGGTCGAGGGTGACGACGACCCCGCCGACTTCCGGGCCGCCCTGGAGACCACACCGGAGAACCTCCAGCGCCTGTTCGTCAACGCCGCCCAGTCGTACGTGTTCAACCGCATCCTCTCGACACGACTGGAGCGGGGGCTCCCGTTCGACCGCCCGGTCCCGGGTGACGTTGTCTGTTTCGCCGACAGTGACGCGCCGGCGGGGCTGGCACTGCCAGACCAGGACCGGACCCAGCGGGTGACAGAGGCACGCGTCGACACCGTGACCCGTCACTGTGAGCGGGACCGGGCGTTCGTGACCGCACCGCTTGTCGGAACGGAGACGGCGTTCGCGAGCGGCGAACCCGGCGAGATAGAGCGGACCGTCTGTGAGGCCGTCGGCCTCGAACCGGCGGCGTTCGACCTGCCGGGCGCCTTCGACTCGACCGGCACCAGACGGGCCGTGCTCGTCCGGCCCGGTCTCAGCTACACCCGGGACCCGCTGCGGTTCGACTTTCGTCTCCCCCGAGGGTCGTACGCGACGGTTCTGCTCCGGGAGTTTCTGAAGACCGACCCCGAGAGGCTGTGAACCGCCGTCTTTATCGGGGTTCCAGCCCCTACATCCGGTATGCAGTGTTGTCGGTGTGGGTCACCGCTCGACAGACCGGGTGACTACTGTCTGGTCTGTCACACGTCGAACGCCGACGTGGTGGTGCTCGAACTCGGCCGGAGCCGCGGGACGGTCGTCGTGCTCGACGACGAGGAGGTGGTCGGCCGGCGGACTGTCACCACCACACCCGAGAGTGACGGCGAACAGGTCCGGTCGGAGCTTCGCTCCTTTGCCGGACAGATCGCCGAGGAGGTCCGCCGCAAGCGCCCGGAGGAGGTGTACGCGACCGGCGAGCGGGCGGTGCTCCGGGCGGTCCGGGCGGAGTTGCGCTACCCGCTGTACCGCATCGACGCCGACGACCCCATCGAGCACGTTCGCGACCGGCGCGGCGAACCCGCCCTGGAGGTTGTCGAGGCCTCGGTGGCGGAGAAACTCGGCGGCGCACACTCGACACTGGTCGGTGGCCGGTCGGGAAAAAACGCACTCAAGGTGGTCGCCGGTCACCCCCACGTAAAGAAGATCGTCCCGGGGCCGATCGACGCCGGGGGCTCCGGGTCACGAACCGGCGTTCGGGCAAAGGCGACCCGTGCCGACACGAACGGGAACGTCCGACTGCTCCTGCGGGACGGGTCGAGTGTCCAGGAGAACCGCGTGGTGACGACCGCCGGCGAGCGGGACCTCGGCGAGCGGGTTCGTGCAGATCTCAACGAGGCACTCGCCGAAGCCGACCTCGCGTAGTACCCACACCAGGACTTAGCTTGAGTGTACGGCCTGGAGTCGGCGGAACCCGCAGGGTTTATGCCGCTACTCGGCCCACTTATCGGTATGAGTGACCAGGAGAGCAAGGTCGGGAGTGCCGGCCGGTTCGGGGCACGCTACGGGCGGGTTGCCCGTCGGCGGGTCGCCCAGATCGAGCGGGAGATGCGCTCCGCGACTGTCGACGGGGACAGCGTCAAGCGGATCGGCACCGGTATCTGGGTAAACGAGGAGACCGGCGAGAAGTTCACCGGTGGGGCCTACAAGCCCGAGACCCCGGCCGGAGAGACCGTCAACCGGTCGATTCGTGCGGCGCTCGGCGAGGACGAGGAATGAGCTACAAGTGCTCGCGGTGCAAACGCGACGTCGGCCTCGACGAGTACGGCGGTGTTCGCTGCCCGTACTGCGGTCACCGCGTCCTGCTGAAGGAACGGAGCCGCGACGTAAAGGAAATCGACGTCGAGTAACCGCCGTGGATCACGAGTTCAGCGTCTCGGTCACGTACCCGTCACCGGCACACGCCCGTCGGGTCGAGCGTGCAGTCGCCCCCGAGGTCGGCGAGATCGACGACGACCGGAGCGAGACCCGTCTCCGGCGGTCCGAGAAAACACTGACACTCGCCGTAGCGGCGACGGACCTGGTCGCGCTCCGGGCGGGGCTGAACTCGTGGCTCTCGCTGCTCGACGTTGCCGAACGTGCCGGTGCCTGTTGATAGCGACAGCCCCGAAAGCGTGGCTTTAAGCCGCCGGGTCACGAATTCTTGTATATGCAGGGTAATCTTCCGCCGGAAGCACAGGAGAAGATCGAGGAGCTGCAGGACCTCCAGGAGACCGCACAGCAGGTCGCCGCGCAGAAACAGGAGGCAGAGACGGAGCTGACGGAGTCGAAGACAGCGCTCGAAGCGCTCGACGGCGTCGACGAGGACACACAGATGTACCAGCAGCTCGGTGAACTGCTCGTCGAGACCGACTACGAGACCGCCCAGGAGGACCTCGAAGAGAAGGTCGAGAGCCTGGAGGTTCGCGTCGATACGCTCGGAAAACAGGAGGAGCGTGTCCAGCAACAGTTCGAGCAGCTCCAGCAGGAGCTCCAGCAGATGCTCGGCGGCGGCGGCGGTCCCGGCGGCGCGCTCGGCGGCGGTCCCGGCGGCGCGTGACCCGGGACAGTCCGGACGACCAGGTGGTCGTCGAGACGGCGGTCGAGGCGGCCGAGGACGTTATTCTCTCGCGATACGGGCGAAGCGAGATACGCGACCTCGACGTAGCGGTTAGCTTCGAGCAGAACCGTCTCTCGGTCGACATCTACCTGAACGCGCCGGGTGACGCCGACAGGGTGGCCGACGACGCCGCACTCGCCGCCCGGGCGGCGGTCGACAGTCTGCTCGAGGTGTGAGACGGCGGGCCCCGCGGGCGGACCGCTTTTGAGCCCCCCACACGTAGGCTGGTCATGGAACACGAGGCCACCGTCGAGGGGGTCGGTGTCGGCGTCAACGACGAGGGACCGGGAACACCGGTCGTGTTACTCCAGGTGCGCGAGGAGCTCGTTCCGATCTTCGTCAGCGCCGACCAGGCCCAGTCGATGCAGCTCGCTCTCGAGGGCGAACCGTTCGAGCGTCCCCTGACCCACGACCTGTTCGTGGAGATGGTCGCGGAGTTCGGTGCGGCGATCGACCGCGTCCGCATCGACGACCTCGCGGACGGCACCTTCTACGCGAAGATCGACACCGAGCAGTACCACAAGGGCGAACGCAACCGGGCCGTGTTCGACGCTCGCCCCTCGGACGGTATCGCAATCGCACTCCGGGTGGACTGCCCGCTCGTCGTCACCGGTGAGGTCGTCGATGAGGCCGGCCACCCGCCGGAGGCGTTCGAAACCGACGAGGAGGTCGACTCCGACGACGATCTGGGTGGCCCACTGTAGGATGCAGTACGACGGACTGCTGCTCGACCACGACGGGGTTCTCGTCGAGTTGCTCGAACTGAGCGCGGTGCTCACCGGTATCCGCGAGCACGGCGAGCCGTGTTTCCGGCGTCTCGGACTCGACCCGGTGTCGGCCTCGCTCGACGCGCTCGGTGTCGGAACCGACAGCGAACGAGTGCAGGCGCTCGCCGACAGGCACGGGGTCGACCCCGAGGCGCTGTGGCGGTGTCGCGACGACGCCGTCGAGGAGACACTCCACGCGGCGACCCGCGCCGGCGAGAAAGACCCCTACGACGACATCGGTGCGCTCCGTCGACTCGATCTCCCCCGTGGGGTCGTGAGTAACAACCAGCGCCGCATCGTCGAGTATATTCTCTCTGCACACGACCTGCGTGGCCTGTTCGAGACGGTGTGTGCTCGTGAACCGACTCTGGGGAGTCTCGACCGGAAGAAACCGGCACCGACCTACATCGAGACCGCGATGGCCGACCTCGGTGTCGAACAGCCGCTGTACGTCGGGGACAGTGAGAGTGACGTGCGCGCCGCACACCGGGCAGGGGTCGACATCGCCTTTCTTCGCCGGGCACACAACGCCGACACGTCACTGTCGACCGAGCCGACCTACGAGGTGACCAGTCTCCAAGAGGTTGTCGCGCTGGGTCGGCCGTGGGTCTGACTGACGGCTACTCACGCCTCGGCCAGCCAGGACTCGACCTCGTCGGCGAGTGCGCCGCGCCGGTGAATCGTGTCGCTGGCGACATCGACGACGGTCGAGCCACCGCCGGGCGTCTCCCCGCCATCGAGAACAACCGCGGCGGCGGCACGAACCGGTGTGTCGAGCGCCACGACCCGGCGGGCAGAGGGCTGACCGCTCACGTTCGCACTCGTCGCGGTCACCGGGCCGTCGCGGGCGAGTGCTCGGGCGACGTCGTGGTCGGGGACGCGCACCCCGACCCGGTCGCGGCCGGCGGTGAGACGGTCGGGAACCGCCGGGCCACGCTCCAACACGACGGTCACTGGACCGGGGAGAAACTCCCGCATGAACGCCCGCTCGCGGTCGGTTGGCCGGGTGTGGGCACAGGCCGTCTCGACGTCGGGGGTAGCCATCGAAACCGGCTCGCCGCGGGGACGGTTCTTTACCTCGAACACACGCTCGACCGCCGTCGGGTCCAGGGCGTCGGCACCGAGACCGTAGACAGTCTCTGTCGGGTAGACGACCAAACCGCCGTTCTGGACGGCCGCGACGGCGTCTTCGAGCCCCCCACTCATGCCTCGACAGCCGCCGTCAGAGCCGACTCGAGGGCGTCGTACTCCGGGAACTCCGGGTGCTCCCGGGCCACCCACGCGTGCCGAACCGTCAGGTCGGCGTCGAGCACGAACACGGCCGGTCGGGGCTCGGTCACGCCGGCCATCCCGCCCAGGTCGTGTGCGATACCGTACTCCCGGGCGACGCCAGCGGCCGGGTCCGAGAACAGCCGGAACCCCGTCTCCTCGAGGTCGTTGTCCTCGATGAACCGCGTGTGTGCGTACGGCGTCGAGATGGAGAGCCCCACCACCGTCGCGTCGAGCCCGCCGAACCCGCGGTCGCGGAGCTCCGACCACATGTACGTCGCCGGAAAGGCCCCGTCCATCGGGTGAAAGACCAGACAGACCGGCGGGGCAAGCGCAGACAGGGCGGTGTCAACCCAGTACTCGCTGTTCACGAGCGGGCGGGTGAAATCCGGGGCCTGTGCCCCCTCTGTCGGGTGTTCCGGCGGCTCCAACTCGACCACGTCGAACCCGAGGTCCATCTACGACCCCCCTTCGTGACCGGCCGTGACGGGGGTCTCCTCACCGTAGGTGTTCTCGAGGTAGGTGACGATGTTGTCACTCTCTGACATCGTCACGCCGGTGTGCTCGTCGACGATGACCGGTACCGTCCGGGCACCGCTGACACGCTTTACCGCGTCGCGCTTCGAGTGTAACGGCTCGACGAACCGGGACTCGTAGTCGATACCGTACTCCTCGAGCGTGGTGACGACGCGCTCACAGAACGGACAGGCCTGCAACCGATACAGCGTGATGGCTGATTCGCTCATACGTCGTCTACGGGTGACCCCGGTGTAAGCGCTTCGACGACCGACACCGGCTCGGGCGAGCGCTCAGAGAACCGCCGCCATCATCAAAAACAGGCGGAGCAGAGCGAGCCCACCCAGGACACCGATAGCGGTGCCGGCCAGGCGGTGCTGGTCACCGGAGAACAGTCGGTAGCCACAGCCGACCGCCACGAGGCTGAGAACCGGCACCACCCAGCCCGCGAGCGCAGTGACGGTCCCGGCAATCAGGTACAGCTCCCCGTCCTCGTTGTGTGTCGCGACGGTGTGGCGCAGACGCTGGAACGCGTTCATGGCTCGGCCGCTCCGGTGGGCTGTGTCGGTCGACTCACTACCCGTTCAGAGGGTCGGTCGACACTTAGCCGTTTCTCTCACGCGGCGGTCGAACTGGCAAGACCTATCAGCGGCCGTACCACAGACCCTGTATGAGTGATTCGACAGCGCGTACATCGATGGCCGAGCGTGCAGCCCGTGCCGGCGGCGCGGCCGCACAGGAGCGGTTTCGCGAACCGCTCGACGTCGAGACAAAGAACGGACCGCTCGACGTGGTCACCGCGGCCGACAGGGAGGCACAGCGGGCGGTGCTCGCGACAATCGGACAGGAGTTCACCGGTGAGCCGCTCGTCTGTGAGGAGGACAGCCGCCCTCCGGGAACCGACACACAGCTCCGGAAACAGCTTCCCGGGGCTGGCCCGGCCTGGGTGGTCGACCCGATAGACGGCACCGCAAACTACGTTCGGGAGCTACGCTACTGGGCGACGAGTGTCGCGGCGGTGGAGGGGGGTGAGCCGGTGGCTGCCGCGACCTACCTGCCGGCGCTCGGTGACAGCTACACCACCGGACCGGAGGGAGCCACCCGGAACGGCGAGCGGGTGACGGTCAGCGACCGGGCCGACCCGGCGACCTGTACGGTCGGGCTGCTGGGCTGGTGGGACGGTGAGCCCGACCCGGCATCGCTACACCGGGTGGGGAGCAACAGGTTCGGCGGGTTCCGTCGGTTCGGGAGTATGCAGGCGACCCTCGCGCTCGTGGCCGCGGGCAGCCTCGACGGGGCAGTCACCCACGTCAGCCCCCACCCCTGGGACACGGTCGCCGGTGTCCACCTGGTGCGGGCGGCCGGCGGCACCGCGACCGACATCCACGGCGACCGCTGGACCGACGGCGCGTCCGGGCTGGTCGTCTCGAACGGTCAGACACACGCCCGACTGGTCGAACTGGCACAGGAGAGCAGCGCGTAGCCGGCCGGACCGGGTTTGTATCGCCACAGGTCGAGACCGAGAGACGGTCGTCTCGATGCCAGGGGTCCCAGAGCCGGAGCCCGACGGGTTCGGCGAGCGCCTCGGTGAGTTTCTCGTGAGCGTCGTCGAGACCGTCACCGCGGTCGCCACCGGGAGGTTGTCCCGCGAATGGCAACAGCCCGTCTCCGCGTCGCCGAGGTCCGACAGACCCCGACTGGTCGGTGAGCGGGTAAACCATTTGTCGCCGGCAGCCGAGAGTCCGGGTATGATAGACGAGACAGCCGAGGAGATCGCGGCGATGCAGACCCACAGCTCCTCGGTCGTGGCAGTAAAGGCGGCCGAGGCGCTGCACGAACTGCTCGACCGGGAGTACCCGACCGTCGACGAGTATCTGCGTGCCCTCGAACGGAACAGCGACGCGCTCCGGCGGGCGAACCGCTCGCACGTCTCGTTGCACACCACACAGCGAGATATCGTCGACCGCGTCGAGGCGGCCGACCCGGAGACAGTCAGGGGGGCAAAGACCGCGACCGAGGCGGCGATAGCGGACGTCGTCGAGCGGGTCGAACGGGGCAAGCGACAGGCCGCCGAGGAGGCCTGCAAGCTGCTGCGGGACGGCGAGACACTGCTAGTACACGACTACTCGACGACGGTGCTCTCGGCGCTCGCACGGGCGACCGAGGAGGGTGCCAGCTTCACCGCCTACGTCACCGAGGCGCGGCCGCGGTATCTCGGCCGGAAGATGGCGCGTCGGCTCGCCGAGTTCGAGCGGGTCGACACACATCTGGTCGTCGACAGCGCGAGCGGACACTCGCTCCGGGCCTGTGACCGGGTGCTGGTGGGGATGTCCTGTATCGTCTCGGAGCGACTCTACAACCGGGTGGGAACGTACCCGCTCGCGGCAACGGCCACGGACGCCGGTGTCCCGATGACGACGGTCGGGTCGAGCGCGAAGGTGGTCGAGGGCGGGTTCGAGTTCGAGAACGAACACCGCCCTGCGAGCGAGGTGATGCGCGAACCCGCCGAGGGGTTCAGCGTCGAGAACCCGGCGTACGACGCGACACCGGTTCGACTGCTCGACTCTGTCGTCACCGACGGGGGTGTGTTCGACCCCGAGTCACTGTCCGGCTGACACTCGGCTCGGACACCACCTGTCGGGTCGCCGTTCGACCGACAGCCGGCGGTTGGACAGCGTCTGGCGGGCCCTGGGCGGGGAGCCGGGCGAATCACGCGGTCCCGTGCTGCCGGGTTCACCACCGGGTAGCTGGATTTTTTAGGACCCGTAGTCTGTGTGTACACGTGAGTACGCTCGTCGTCTGTCTGACCCGCGGAGCGCTCGTGACAGAGCCACCGGTTGTCGGCTCCGCCGCCGTCGAGCAGCTCGTGTCGACAGTGGGCGTGGCAGACCCGGAGGACAGCCGGGTGAACTGTATCCTCGAGGGGTTGCGCGTCGCGACCGAACTGGAGGACGCGACCGTCGCCGTGCTCGCCCGGACCGACCAGGTCGGCGGCGACCGGGACGTCGCGCGTCAGCTCGACGAACTCGTCGCCGAGAACGCGTTCGACTCGGCGGTCGTGGTCGTCGACAGCGCGGAGGACGAGCGGCTGCTCCCGGTTGTCGAGAGCCGACTCCCGGTCGACGCGGTCGACCGGGTGGTGGTCAGACAGGCACGCGACATCGAGTCCACCTACTACCTGCTCAAGCAGTTTCTCGGCGACGAACAGCTCCGCAAGTCGGTGCTGGTGCCGCTGGGGCTCACACTGCTCGCGTTTCCGGCACTGCTCGCGCTCTCGGAGAGTCTCACGGTCGCGCTCGGGGCTATCACCGCCGTGTTCGGCCTGCTCGTACTCTACAAGGCACTGCGGATCGACGCGGCCGTCGCCGGGTTCTCCCGGGACGTCCGTGAGGCGCTGTACGGCGGTCAGGTGTCGCTCGTGACCTACGTCGTCGCGGGTGGACTGGTGCTGGTCGGTGGCTTTCTCGGTGTGCTCGGCACCTCCTCGCTCGAAGGCGAAGGGGTGGCCGACCCGCTCTTGCTGGTCCAGTTGCTCCACGACGCGCTCCCGTGGGTCACCGCGGCGGCCCTGATTGCGAGTACCGGTCGTCTACTCGATGGCTATCTCGCCGAGGACGACATCGGCACCGCGTACATCAATTTCCCGTTTGTCGCACTGGCCGTTGGGCTCGCCGTCCGTGGGTTCACCGCCTACATCCTGCAGGTGTCCGACGCCGTGGCACCGCTCCAGTTCCCGGCTGTCGCCGTCGGCTCGTGGGA
Source organism: Halovenus sp. (assembly GCA_028275025.1). Taxonomy (GTDB): domain Archaea; phylum Halobacteriota; class Halobacteria; order Halobacteriales; family Haloarculaceae; genus Halovenus. The sequence continues at coordinate 10,900 of JAQCNM010000027.1, read as the reverse complement.
GATGGAGCCGTTCGCAGTCACCCCCGGCACACACCTCACGGGGTTCATCCTCGCGAGTATCGTCGTCAGTCTCGTCGGCGTGCGGGTCTCGGCGTACGTCAGTAGCACCGACCCCGAGGACCCACTCGAACGGATGTGACCGTCCCGCCGTCTGTGCGGCCGTTCAGCCGGTCCGACACTCGACGGTCCACTCGGTGTCGGTCCGGGCGACGAGTCGGCTGTACATCGCACGCAGCCCCGGTGGGTCGGTTGCCGGTAACACGTGCAACTGGACCGTGCCGTCCCGGACCCCCACCCGGAACACGTCACCGGTCTCGGTGTCTTTCACCAGGTACAGCGGCATCGGCAGGCTCAGGAAGTCACCGTACCGGTAGGGCCCCTCCTCGAGCAGCAGTTCGACGGTATCGGCGGGCCGTTTCGCCGGCGTCCCGGCGGGACACAGCACGAACGTCGTCGAACCGACGTACTCGACACCACCCTGGAACGGGAACGTTCGCTCGGGTCGGACCGGTATCTCGAAGGCGGGCCCACCGCTCATCGGTCTCCCGTAGGGCGTCATCGGATTTAAGTAACCGGCCGCCGGCGGACGGAGACCGGCAGACGGGGACGGTTCCGACGGCGGCTCCGCGACGGACATTTACCGGGCCGCCCACATAGTGAGAGCCATGTGTGGTCGGTACAGTCTGTTCACACCGGAGTCGGTGATCGCCGAGCGGTTCGACGTGACTGTAGAGGGGTACGAGCCTCGGTACAACGCCGCCCCGGGACAGTCGCTGCCGGTGATCACCGACCGCGACGACGGCAGTCTCGGCCGGATGGAGTGGGGGCTGGTTCCGTCCTGGGCCGACGAACGGGACGGACACATAAACGCCCGTGCCGAGACACTCCGGGAGCGCCCGAGTTTCCGTGAGGCGTTCACCGGGACCGAGGGTGAACTCGCCGCCGGCCGGTGTCTCGTGCCCGCCGACGGGTTCTACGAGTGGGTCGACAGCGGCGAGACCAGCCAGCCCTACCGGGTCCGACTGAGCGGTGACCGACCGTTTCTGATGGCGGGGCTGTGGAGTCAGTGGCGGCCGGAGACGGCACAGACCGGACTGTCGGCGTTCAGCGACGGTGACGGACCCGCGGCCGAACCGGACGTCGTCGAGACGTTCGCTATCGTCACCACGGAGCCAAACAACGTCGTCGCCGACCTCCATCACCGGATGGCGGTCATCCTCCAACCGGGGGCCGAGAGGCGCTGGCTCTCGGCCGACCCGGGGGTGGCCCGGGAACTGCTCGACCCGTACCCCGGCGACGAGATGGAGGCGTACCCGGTCTCGCGGGCGGTCAACGACCCCGCGAACGACACGCCAGAGCTGGTCGACCCAGTCGACCGGTCGGCGTGAGCGACTGTGCCGGCGGAAACGGCTATCAGGGTCCAGCCAGAACGATTGTTCGATGGGAGACGACACTACAGGCGGGGGAGCCGCCGGTTCGACGGCCCCCGTCGGGGCACTCGCCGAACACGCGACGCCGCTCGGCACGACGGAACCGTCCGGCCCGTTTCCCGACACCGACGGACTCGACGCGCTACTCGGCGGTGCCCAGGTCGTCGGACTGGGTGAGGCGACCCACGGGACCCGGGAGTTCTTCCGGCTGAAACACCGTCTCATCCGGTATCTCGTTCTCGAACACGACCTCCGGGTCGTGGCGATAGAGGCGAACGTCCCGGAGACACTCGCCATCGACGAGTACGTTGTCCACGGCCGGGGTGACCCCAGTGCGGCGCTCGACGGCATCTACTTCTGGACCTGGAACGTCGCGGCGGTGCTCGACCTGATCGAGTGGCTCCGCGGGTTCAACGAGGGCCGACCGGTCGAGGACCGGGTCCGGTTCTACGGTCTCGACGTACAGTACACGACCGGTGCGGTCGGGCATCTCCGGGGCTACTTCGAGACGGTCGGAGAGCCCGTTCCCGAGGAGATCGCGGCCGGTCTCGAAACGGTCGACGACAGCGGCCGGAACCCCGACAGAGACGAGAACCCAGAGGAGCGTCTCGCGGCGGGGAAACGGGTGGCGACCGCGCTCCGGGACCACCTCGACACACACCGGACAACGTACGTCGAGCGGGCCGGCGAGCGTGCCTGGTGGCTCGCGCGCTGGCAGGCCGCCGTTATCGAGGAGGCAACAGCCTACCGGAAACACCGCGTCGACCAGACCGACGGCGACACGGCGGCGATGGAACAACTGCTCGAACGCCGGGACCGTGCGATGGCCGACAGCGTCGACCGGGTGCGGGAGTTCGAGGGCGGTCCCGTCGCAGTGTGGGCCCACGACGCCCACGTGAACCGGTCGAGACACGTTGTTCGCGGAACTGACGCCACGTCGAAACCGACGGGAGGATACCTCGCAGACCGTCACGACACGGGGTACGTCGCCGTCGGGTTCTCGTTTGCTCACGGCTCGTTTCAGGCACTCGGCGAGACGGCAGAAGGGGGGTACGAGCTACGGGCACACGCCGTCGACGGACCCCCGTCGGGGAGTATCGAGGCGAGACTCGACGCGCTCGGGGAGTCACCTGTGCTCCTCGACCTGCGGCGAGCAGCCGAGGACAGTAGACTCACAGGCTGGCTCGACCGCCCACAGGGCACGTTCTCGGCCGGGGCTACCTACAACCCCGACAGACCGACGCAGTACGTCACCGAGTTCGTCCCCGGTGAGGCGTTCGACGCCATCTGTCACGTCACCGAGACGAGCCGGGCCCGACCGCTCGGCGACGACGGCTGAGGGTCGGCGGACAGTCTGCCAGGGGGAGACGTCACTCGCCGTGTGTCGGTGTGAAAAAATATCGGTGGTTGCCGCCGCGTGACCGAGTCGTCGTTACTCGAAGTGGTCGAGACAGGTCTGGTACTCCTCTGCGACGGTGTTCCAGTCGATAACCTCGAAGAAACCGTCGACGAAGCTACCGCGGTCCGGACCGTAGTCGTAGTAGTAGGAGTGTTCCCAGACGTCGAGCGAGAGAATCGGGTGCGAGCCCCAGACGGCGCCCTCGTCGTGGTTGTCGACGACAGCGTTGCGTAGCTGCTTCGAGACGGGGTCGTAGACCAGCAGTGCCCAGCCACTCGCGTCACCGGCTGCGGTCTCGAACTCGCCTTTCCACCCCTCGTAGGAGCCAAAGTCGGCCTCGATGCGGTCACGAAGTTCACCCTCGGGCTCGCCGCCGCCGTCGGGATGCATGTTCTCCCAGAACAGCGTGTGCAGATAGTGTCCGCCGGTGTTGTGGGTCACGTCGCGGATGGCGGCTGCACTCCCGTCGAACTCGCCGCCCTCACGGTTTTCCGCGAGCGTCTCCTCGGCGGCTGTGAGGTTGTCGACGTAGCTCTGGTGGTGGGTGTCGTGATGCCAGGTAACGACCTGCTCAGAGATGTGCGGTTCGAGTGCGTCGTAGTCGTACGGAAGCGGTGGTAGTTCGGGGTTGGAATGTTCTGACATTGTCTTTCCTCCGTTTCTATCTTACGCGCGGAACGGTGAAAAAGCTTGAGTATTCAGCAGACCAGGGGTGGTCACACGGCCTGGCGACCGGGCCGTGATACCCGTCGGTGGCTCGGGGAGATTAAGACCGTGGAGCCACGAGGTAGCTCAATGGATATCCGAGCCATCCCCGAGCTGAGCCCCGGCGAGCGGCGGGAGATATTCGAGCGCACCGGTGGGCTGGCCGACGTTCGGCCCGACGCCCGTGATATCGTCGACACCGTCCACGAGGAGGGCGACGTGGCGCTGCGGCGGTTCGCCAGTGAGTTCGACGGCGTCGAGGTGGGGAACCTGGACGTCACCGACGAGGCGGAGCGGGCCGTCGACAGCCTCGACGCCGACGTCCGGGAGGCAATCGAGGCGGCGGCCGCGAACATCCGGGCGTTTCACGAACGACAGGCTCCGGCAGACTGGCGGGAGACCGTCGACGAGCGAGAGCTCGGCCGGCGGTTCCGGCCGCTCGCCCGCGCCGGTGTGTACGTTCCCGGCGGGACGGCGGCCTATCCGTCGAGCGCGCTGATGGGTGCCATCCCCGCGGACGTGGCCGGTGTCGAACACATCGCTGTCGCGACACCGCCCGCCGAGGAACTGCCGGCGGCCACACTCGCGGCGGCACACATCGCCGGTGCCGACGCCGTCTACCAGGTCGGCGGCGCACAGGCGATCGGTGCACTCGCGTACGGAACGGAGACACTCCCAGCCTGTGACGTGGTGGTCGGTCCGGGCAACAGCTGGGTGACTGCGGCAAAGGCGGAGGTCCGGGGTGACGTCGAGATCGACATGCTGGCGGGGCCGAGTGAGGTGCTGGTGCTCGCCGACGGGACCGCCGACCCGGAGCTGGTGGCCGCCGACCTCGTCGCACAGGCCGAACACGACACCGCGGCGGCAGTCGCGGCCGTGACCGCGGACGAGGCACTCGCCGAGGCGATTCTGGCGGCAACGGACCGTCAGGCCAGCGAGCGCGAGCGGGAGTCGATCATCCGCGAGGCCTTCGAGACACCTGCAAGCGGCGTGTTTCTGGCGCGGTCGACCAGCGAGGCGGTGCTTTTCACCGACGAGTACGCCGTCGAGCACCTCTCCATCGTCGCCGAAAACGACGAGGAGCTGCTCGACCGTATCGACAGCGCGGGGTCTGTGTTTCTGGGGCCACACAGCCCCGTCGCGGCGGGTGACTACGCCAGCGGGCCGAACCACGTGCTCCCGACCGGCGGGAACGCGCGCCGGGTCGGCGGGCTCTCCGTCGAGACGTTCATGCGCTCGATGACCGTCCAGCGGCTCTCGGCAGACGGGCTCGACGGGATTGCCGACACCGTCACGACGCTGGCCCGCACCGAGGGACTGGAGGCCCACGCCGCGAGCATCGAGCAGCGCAGCGACGGACAGTCCAACGGGTGAGTATAAGTACGGGCGGCCGTAACTCCGGCTGTGCTGTACGTGACACGGGGGCTGGTCGATACGCTGCTGCGGTTCGCTGCTGAAAGGGACCCGGACCGGGTGACAGTCCCGCTCGCAGTGACACGCGCCCGCGACCTGTCCGACGCCGACCTGCCGGACGAGACACCCGTGTTCACACACTTCTACATGCCGAGCGAGGGTGACGCGGTAAACGCCGTGTTCGGGATGCAGCTCGGCATCCCCTCCGGCGAGACGCCCGGTATCTTCGTCTCCCATCCGGTGCAGCGACTCGAACTCACCAAAGAAGACGACCTCCGTGAGGTCATCTTCATCGCCGTGCCACCCTGGGAGGAGGACTCGCTCGCGGCCTTCGAGCGCGGTGGTGACAGACAGGAGTGTACCATCCTCGATATCGAGCCACCCGAGGAGTCACTGACCGCACACGAGGACTCGGGCTGAGACCGACTGGCCCGGGTGACACACTCCCGGCCGACGAGGGTCGACCACCGACCGGCCGACCCGAGTCCGTTGGTACCCCTATTGTGTGTCCGGATACGAGCCCGGTGTCGGCCGCGTGCCGGTCTGTCGAGCAGGACTGTCGGGCGTCGAGCCCGAAGGCATAAGCCCCGTCACTGCGTACTCAGAGGTACGATGAGCACCGACACAGCTCAGAGCCCGGAGGACGAGCTCCGCGAGCGTATCACCAACTTCCTGCGGCGAAACTTCCCGCAGATACAGATGCACGGCGGCAGCGCGGCCATCCAGAACCTCGACGTGGAGGCGGGTGAGGTGACCGTCCAACTCGGCGGGGCCTGCTCCGGCTGTGGTATCTCCCCGATGACTATCCAGGCGATAAAGACCCGCATGAGAAAGGAGATCCCCGAGATCGAGACCGTTCACGCCTCGACCGGTATGGGCGGCCACGAGGGGATGTCCGGTGGCTCGGGCGGCATGAGCCCCTCGTTCCCCGGTGAGTCGAGCGAGAACGACGACGAGGGCCCAGAGGCGCCGTTCTGACCGCGGGCTGTCTCCCGGAACTGCCGGCCTGTTCTCCGACGGTTATCGCGTCTGAGCGGCCTGTCGGGCGAGTTCGACACCCTCGCGGGGCCGGTCTGTCACGCTCGGTCCGTGGCCGGCGTAGAGCTGTTCGACCGGCCCGGTGTGGTCGAGGAGCCGCTCGATACTGTCGACGAGCAGTTCACGGTCCCCCTCCGCGAGATCCGTCCGGCCGAACCCACCGTTTGCGAACACCAGGTCACCGGTGAACAGTACACCGTTCGACCCGGCGTACAGGCAGACGTGGTCGTTTTTGTGACCCGGGGTGTGGAGCACCTCGTAGTCGTGGTCACCGAGACCGACCCGGTCCCCGTCTGTGAGCCCGTGGTCGACGGCGTCGTGACCAGGGTCGTACCCCCAGACCTCGGCACCGAACTCGTTGGTCACCGCCGCCAGGTTCCCGATGTGGTCGGGATGGGTGTGGGTCAGAACAACCGCGTCGACCGTGTCGACGTGTTCACGAGCGCCGGCCACGATGTCGAACCCGTCACCGACATCCACCAACACTGTCCGCTCACCGGTAACCAGAAACGCGTTACTCGTCAGGCCAGCCCGGTCGACCGCCAGGTTGTGTATCATACACCGCTGTAATGGCGAGTCGTGTTTGTGGGTACCGGTTCGTCAGCCCGTGGGCGGTCGACGCTCTCTGAGAGTAAACCGGATAGCGAGTCACTGGGGTGAGCCGGTCAGCGAGACACCGCTGGATGGCAGATCACTCCCCGAGGGTGAACCGGTCTGCGAGACGCTCCCGGATAGAGGGTGCCTCGCCGAGTTGCAGGTAGTAGGCGTCGCCGCCGTCCTCGTAGTAGCCGTCGATCTGTCGCTGGACCTCGAACCCGAGTGACTCGTAGAACGCGAGCGCGTTCCGGTTAGTCGTCCGGGCGTGGCAGGTAACGGTGGCGTGTCGCTCTGCGACGCTGGCGACGAGCCGTTCCCCGAACCCCTGACCCCGATAGTCGGAGTCGACAGCCAGAAACAGGATGTAGCCGTCCCGGCGGACCGTGGCGAAACCGACGAGGCGGTCGGCGCTCCGGTCGAGGTAGAGAAACACCGTCGCACGCTCGTAGGCGGTGGTAAAGAAGCTGCGACGCTGTCGCAACACGCCCTCGGTGCGACGGATGCGCTCCTTGAGATTCCAGGCCCGGTCCACGTTGTCGTCACTGCCCGGTGGCACCTCCAACCGCTGGACGTTGATGCTCACTACAGGCTAATATGCGCCGGAGAGATAATAAGACCACCGCATAGGCCGCCGGCAGACTGCGGTCAGACTGGTGGGTCGTGCGGAACCGGCGCGGGGCTGCTCGGTCTCCCGTCTGCTCACCGGCTACCCGCGTGGCCCCCTCGTTCCCGGGACACCGACGCCGGCGAGGCGGCATCTTCTGCCGTGGCTCCGCTCGGTGTTCGCTAAGAGAGTGCCTCACCGGGGTCGTCGGCGTACGTGAGAAAGATCAGGAGGAGTCCGATGGCGATTGTCACGACGATACCGACCATCTGGGCGGCCGCCGCGGCGGTGCTGTCGGTCGACGTCCAGGGGAGTCCGAGGAGTGTCCCGAGACCCACCACGACGACGAACCCACCCACGAGAACGCCGAGAACGGCCAGGCTGTCGTCGAAACTGCTGTCCATACGCCTCTGTTCTCGGTCGCCGGCCTAAACCTTCCGGCTCGGGCGAGGCGTGCCAAACACATATATCAGTTCGGACCGAGAGTCGAATCGATGTTCGAGGAGATAATGGAGAAGTTCTCCGACTCGCCGAGCCAGCAGCGGGTTATCCGGCTGTTGCTGGCGCGCGGGTTCTCGGTCAACGACGAGGGGCGGGTCGTCTCCGGCGGGATCGAGATCCCCAACACGGGTATCGCCCGGGAGCTCGATGTCGATCGGCGGGTCGTCGACGCGACGACCGACGCCATCCTCGCCGACGGCCAACTCCGCCCGATATTCCAGAACATCTCCGCGGTCCCCAGCCTCATGGACCTCGCCCCGGTGCTCGACCTCGCCGTCTGCACAGTCGCGGTCCGCGACGCAAACGAGACGGGTATCGTCGCGGCCGTCACCGAACTCGTCGCCGAGTACGATATCTCGCTGCGGCAGGTGCTCAGCGAGGACCCGGAGTTCACCGACGAGCCGGTGCTGTATCTCATCACGGACGGCGAACTCCCGGGCGAGTTCATCACCGATCTCCGGGAGTTTTCCTTTGTCCGCCGTATCGAACTGGAGTAACGACCCGAGTTACCCCGTCGGCTGTGACGGGTACCAGGCCAGCGGGTGGTCGGCGGCGATACTCACGCCGACAGGCTGGCAGTGCTCGAACAGTTCGACGTGGTTGTGGAGACACCGGACCGTGGTTCCACTCTCGAGCTCGACCCGGTAGACGAACGTCGGCCCGGTGTACTGGCGGTGGACGACCTGGCCGTCGGCCGTCGCCTCGCTCTCCGGAACGGCCTCCAGGTCGTCCGGTCGCACGAGCACGTCGATGCGTGCGCCGTCGTACTCCTCGACGGGACCGTTTAGCTGGGCGGCGTCGAGCACACCCAACTCGGTCTCGACAACATCCCCACGGACCCGCCCCGGCAGGAAACTGGCCCGGCCGAGAAAGCTGGCGACGAACCGTGACTCGGGGTTCTCGAAGACGAGCTCCGGCGTGCCGAGTTGCTCTATCTGGCCGTTGTTCATAATCGCGACACGGTCGGAGATGGACAGCGCCTCCTCCTGGTCGTGGGTGACAGACACCGCCGTCACACCGGCGGCTTTCAGGATATCGCGGACCTCCTCGCGCATCTCGACACGCAGTCGGACGTCCAGACTCGAGAACGGCTCGTCCAGCAAGAGCACGTCGGGTTCGGGTGCCAGCGACCGGGCGAGTGCCACACGCTGTCGCTGGCCGCCAGACAGTGTGTCCGGTGACTTCTCACGGTGTGAGCTGAGGTCGACCAGGTCGAGCAGTTCCGTGACTCGGTGCTCCCGTCGCTCTGTCGACCAGTCCGAGATACCGAACGCGATGTTCTCCTCGACGGTGAGATGCGGAAAGAGAGCGAAGTCCTGAAACACCAGCCCCACGTCGCGCTCCTCGGCGGGAACAAACCGGTTACCGCCCGCGACCCGGTCCCCGTCGAGTTCGACCGTTCCGGCGGAGGGTCGCTCCAGTCCCGCGAGCAGGCGAAGCAGCGTCGTCTTTCCGCAGCCGGACGGGCCGAGCAGCGTCAGTAACTCCCCGTCACGGACCGACAGCGAGACGTCTGTAACTGCCTGTTCCAGTTCGTAGCTCCGCGTCAGCCCCTGCAGTTCGAGCACTGTCTCCGCATCTGTACCCGGCGCGGTCCCCGTCGGCGCCCCGACCGTATCCGACGGTCGCTCGCCGTCTCCGGCCGTGTCGCCGGCTCTACCGATGATGTCGTTGTGTGACATCGACGGTCACTGCCGGTCCGCTGACGGTCGTCGGAGGCGGTCGATTGTCATTCCTCTAACTCTCTTTAGGCCAGCCAAAAGAATCTGTCGTTCGCCGGTGGTCCTCCCCGGCCGGGGGTGTCAGCCGCTCCGAGCAGTCAGACGGAGTCGTCTCGCGTCGTACTCGCCGAGGAGGACGTAGCCGAGGGTCCCGGCGACGAGAAAGAGACCCACCAGCGGCCCGGTCCCGACACCGGACGTGACGGCACCGGTGGCAACGGCGGCGGCCAGTCCCAGCCCCAGCGACGACCCGACCGAACCGCTCAAGCCCTGGAACCGGTCGTCGTGGAGTGAGCCGAACCCGTACCGGAACGCCACGCCGGCCACGGCACAACCCGCGAGCACCGCCGCAACAGCGAGTCCAGACAAGAGGATGTTCGCCACGAACGTGAGTATCCCGGCGACTACGACGCCGAGTGCCGCCCGGCAGAGCACCCGGGCAGCCCGTGTCCCAGGTGAACGGACGGCCCGTGTCCCCGAGGAACCGACGGCCTCACCCGACACACGTTCGTCGGTGAGCCGTGTCGGGGACCTATCCTGGCTCTCGGTGTCGTCGGACCGGTCGACGTGTGTCACCCGCTGGCCCGCGATAACGAACGTCCGGTCGTGGTAGCCAACGGGAGAGCCCCCCGGGTTCGGTTCGTCGCGAGTCTGTTCGGCACCGTCGTCGGTCCCGGAGTGCCAGACCTCGTGACCCGGAACTAACCCCGGGTCGTGTGTCGCTCCGGGTGACTCGATGCGAACCGTCTCGAACTGCACGGGGAGGCTGGCCCCCGTCAGGAGGTCCGGTCTGTCCTGTATCTGGAAGTGGAGGTGTGGCTCCGAGGAGTTGCCCGAGTGGCCGCAGCGACCCACCTCCTGGCCCCGGGTCACCCGGTCACCGGGTTCGACGGTGACACTGCCCGGACGGAGGTGAGCGAGGGTGCTGTACTCCGAGTCGGCGTGCTTGATGACCACGTGACCACCGAGTATCGAGCGTTTCAGCGGGTGTGAGAGCCCACTAGCGCGTGAGGATTCGAGCACCGCGTCGAGTGCGTCGACGACGACCCCGTCGGCGGGTGCAACCACCGGTTCGTCGTAGCAGTAGTACGCCTCGACCCCCGAGTCGGCCTCCTCGGGGCGGGTTCGGCCTTTCTCGTCGGTGACCACCAGGTCGTAGGCGTAGCGCTGGCTGGGGTAGACCCAGGAGTGTGAGTACTCCCGCTCCGGACTGCCGTTTACCACCGTCCACGTCCCTTCGACAGGGAGTCGGTACGAAACTGCCTGGTCGTAACTCGCCGCGTCCGGTAGTGACCCGCGGTGACGGAAAACGGCGAGCAGGCCACCGACACCCTGTGTGAGGTCCTGTGCGACGACCAGCGGGTTCAGCATGGACAGAGCCACCCCGAGAATCCCCCAGGGGCTACCCATCTCCACCCAGTCGGTCGGTTTCGTCTGGTCGCCGGCGAGCGCCGCATCGACGAGCGGTCCGACGAACATCCACAGGAAAAAC
>JAQCNM010000118.1 GCA_028275025.1 Halovenus sp. | reverse complement strand
CGGCGTGGTCTGCGACCGCCGGGTACTCCGGGCGGACGTACTCCTTACTGGTGCCCTCCTGCCGGACCGCCCCGGTCGTGATGATCAGGTCGCCGACGTCAGTCTCCGGCTGGATCGCACCACAGGAGCCCACACGAATACAGGTCCGGACCCCGACGCGTGCGAGTTCCTCGACAGCGATGGCCGCCGACGGCGAACCGATGCCGGTCGACGTCGCCGAGATGGGTGTTCCGTCGTGGGTGCCCGTGATGGTCCGGTACTCGCGGTGGTCGGCGACGACGGCGTGCTCGTTCCAGGTCTCGGCGATGCGCTCGATGCGCCCCGGGTCACCCGGCAGCAGCACCGACTCGGCGACGTCGTCGGTCGTGAGCTCCAGGTGGTACTGCTCGTCTTCGCGGGGGTCCTCACTGCCAACGCCGCTCGGGCCGTCGCTGTCGGTCATCGGTGGCCCTCCCGGTCGAGGTGGTCGGCACTGATCGGCTCGGGGAGCAGGTCACCGAGTGCGTAGGTCTCGACACCCGTTCCGGTGTCACAGGCTATCTCGAACTCCGGCGGGCAGAACTCGGCGAGTGACTGACGGCACATTCCGCAGGGGGTCACCCCGTCGCGCTCACCAGAGACGACCGCCAGTCGCTCGAACGTCCGGTGGCCGTCTGCCACGGCGGTTCCGAGTGCCACCTCCTCGGCGTGGAGGCTGTTCGAGTAGTTCGCAATCTCAACGTTACAGCCGGTGTAGACGCGCCCGTCGTCGGTTGCCAGCGCCGCGCCGACCGTGTACCCCGAGTACGGCGTGTGTGCGTTGCCGAGCGCGCCCCGTGCTGCGTCGAGTAACTGGTCCATACCCCCGATTGGACGAGCACGGGGATATATCGGGCGGTCAGTCGTCGTCGGAGCCGCTGGTGATGACCGCATCCTCCTCGTCGGAGAACCCGGCAGACTCCTGCTGGCGGCGCTTTGCCTCGGGGTCGTAGTCGGCCTCGATGCGCTGGTACCGGGGGACAAAGGAGAGTTCGTGGTGACTCTCGGTGGGGTGGTCGAGATACCGCCCCTCGAGGTCGAACTGTGCCGTCTCGTCGTTTTTCGCGAGGTTCTTGAAGTCCTCGTAGACCGCGTGGGCCCCCGAGTGGAGTGCAAACAGCGTGACGAAGATGTAGTCGTACCCGATATCGCCCAACTCCTCGAAGGTGAGTGGGTCCTCCTCCTGACTCCAAGCGAAACTTGAGGAGTAGTTGAACGCCAGTCTCACGTCCGGGTGTGTCTCCCCGAGTTGCTCGGCGTACGCGATAGCGTCCTCGCGGGAGGGGTCGGGCATCTCCGGCCAGACGATGTCGACACCGGCGTCGGCGTAGAGTCGGCCGCGCGCGACGTGTTCCTCCCAGTCCCCGTTTGCCGACCCGTACGCGTCGGTCCGAGCGATGATGACGGTGTCCGTGGACTGCCGGGCGTCGACGGCCGCCCGGAACCGTGCCTCGGCGTCTTCGCGGGAGACGACCTCTTTACCGGCGATGTGACCACACCGCTTCGGGGCGGTCTGGTCCTCGATGTGGACTGCCGCGACACCGACCTTCTCGTACTCACGGACCGCACGACGAACGTTGTGAACACCCCCGTAACCGGTGTCACAGTCCGCGATAATCGGCAGGCTCGTCGCCTCCACCTGCCGTTTTGCGTTCTCGACCATCTCACGCATGTCGACCATCTCCAGGTCCGGAAATCCGAACTGCCCGAGCACCGTGGAGTAGCCGGACATGTACACCGCGTCGTGACCGGCCATCTCCGCCAGCCGTGCGTCTAATGCGTGGTAGGTCCCCGGTGCGAACACGAACTCCTGGCTGTCCAGCAGTTCCCGTAGCTCACGCCCCTTCGGGTTGTCCAGGTTCTCCCGAACGTGTGGGTCCGTGCTCTCGACTCGACTCGCCACCTCGTCGGTACCGTCGTTTTCTGTCATAGATTGTGGTGATCGCGTCTCGTGACGCGTATCAAACCCCAGTTGGGGCAAATCTGCCACGGCAAAAAAATGTTATGAACAATAATGATAGAACTGTACCGAGACGTCATACTGTACTAGGCTCCTTAGATTGATACGCGGTGACAGACAACACGGTCGGTAGAACCGCGAACCGGGCGTGACACCGACCCGGCGACCGGTGAGAGAGACAACAGGACGACCCCGAGCACCGAGAGACTACTCCTCGACGGGGTGGACCTCGGTGACGGTGCCGACGCCCTTACTGCGACCCTCCCGGAACACGAACCGCTGGCCCGCCTCGATCAGATAGGGGCTGAACTTGAACCGAACGCGGGCGTGCCCGGAGTCGCCGGGGAGCAGGCGACCCTCGTCGGGAAAGAACGTCGCCGCCTCGCTTATCGTTTCGAGGTGGACGACCGGCTCGTAGCCGTTGTTGATTCGGGTCGGGTGGTTGAGCACGACGACGTCGGCCTCGAACTCCCGGACCGGGTCGGGCTCTGCGCTCCGCGGGAGCAGCACCATCCCGCGTTCGATCTCCTCCTCCTCGACCCCGCGCAGGGCGATACCGACGATACGGCCGGCCCGGGCCTTGTCGACGCGGTGGTAGTGCATCTCGATGCTCCGCACCTCGACGTCGCGGAACCGCCCGTCGGCCATCGGGCCGAGCTGTAGCTCGTCACCGGCCTCGACCCTGCCCGACTCGATGGTTCCGGAGGCAACTGCCCCGACCCCGGTGACATTGTACGTGCGGTCTATGTACATCCGGAACGGCTGCTCGATGTTGCCCGCACCGGTTTTGGGCAACCGCTCGAACAGCCGGTCGAGCGTCCCCAGCCCCTGTCCGGTGACGGCACTCGTGGTCACCACCGGCACGACCGTGTCACCGATCTCCTCGACCGCGGTGTCGACCCCGTGTCGGGCCACCCGTAGCGGTGTCTTGTCGACCTCGCGGAGGAGCTGTTCGACCTCCCGTTCGACCTCGCTCAGTCGGGTTTCGTCGACGAGGTCTGCTTTCGTGATGGCGACAATCGTCGGCAGTTCCGTGGCGAGCAGTATCCCCAGGTGCTCGCGGGAGGTCCGTGTCGGGCCGTCGTCGGCTGCGACCGTCAGGAGACCGTAGTCGAGTTTCTGGCCGACCAGCCCGCGGATTGTCGTCCGAAGCCAGGGCTCGTGCCCGACGGTGTCGACAAACGAGACCAGCCGCTCTGCCTCCTCGACGACGCGGGCCCGGTCCCCCTTGCGGTGAGGGTTCTCCATCCGGACCACCCCCTCCTCGTCGAACCCGTACACCCCGTAGGAGAGGTCCGCTGACAGCCCGCGCTCGATCTCGTGTGGTTGGATATCGAGATAGCCCCGGGTGCCGCCCTCGCCGTCGTCGGCCTGTCCGGTGACTAGTGACCCGACCAGCGTCGACTTGCCGTGGTCGACGTGACCCGCAGTCCCGACGACGATGTGTTCGTCGTCCCGGATAACGGTTCCCTCGCGGATGGTCGCCAGCCCGACAAGTCCACCCCCGTCGGGGTCCTCCGCCGCGCTCCAGGTCTGGACATCCGCGATGTGGACCTCGGCCTCCTCGGCCAACAGCGAGAGCACGTCCATCGACTCGGAGAACGCCTCCGGTGAGATGCCGGCGATACCGCCGTCGTCGGTCACACCCACGACGTACGTTGCCTCGCCGTCGCCGGAGAGCACACGGTGGCGCAGTTGTGCGGCCAGACTCTCCCGCCGGCCGTCGGCGAGATGCAGGTTCTTTGTGAGACGCTGTTTGAACTCGACGCTCCCACCCTCGTGCTCACCCCGCTCGATGGCGTGTTTGAGGGTGGCGCGGTCGGAACTCATACAGATTGATTGCGGACCGCCGAGTAAAAGACTTCCCCGAGTATCACTCCGGAGCGGTCCAGATACGTACGTATCGGTGTGGCTCCGGCGGGTCAACCGGTCACCGCCCGGAGCCACCGGACGGCCTCGAGAAAACCCTCGCCGTGGGTCGCGTCGGTCACGTGGTCGGCTGTCCTCTGTGCGGCGGTGTCGGCATTGCCGACCGCGACGGCCCACCCGGCCACGTCGAACGCCGGGGCGTCGTTCTCCGAGTCACCGATAGCGGCGAACTCCGCGGGTGTCCGCCCGAGTTCGTCGGCGACAGCCGACAGCCCGACCCCCTTTGTCACCTCGGGGCTCTTCACGTGGTAGGCAAACCCCGTGTCCACGACGGTGAGCCCCTGCTCGCGGGCGACCGCCTCGAGCGGGGCGAGCGGTGCCTCGCGTGCCACCGCGAGTTCGGTCTCGCGCCACCGGTTGACAAACGCTGTTTCGGACCAGCCGGTAGTGTACCCCCGCTCGCGGTAGGCCTCGACCGCCGCGGCGGCCGCCTCGCGGTTCCCCTCGAACCTGACCGTGTCGGTCGGACCGACCACGACGACACCACCGTTCTCTGCGACCACCAGGCTGTCGAGACCGAGAAACTCACACAGCGCCACGGGGTACGGCAGCGCCTTGCCGGTGGCGATGACCAGCGGCGCCGGCCAGGCCCGACAGACCGGTATCACGCGCGGGTCGAGCCGTCGGTCCGGTCCGGTGAGTGTCCCGTCGATATCGACGGTCAGCGGCGGGAGTGTGTCCGGGAGCGTAGGACCGTCGGTCATCGGCTCCCCCCAGCCCGGTCACGCAGCGCGAGCCCCTCGCCGTCGACGGTGACCTCGAAGGGGAAACACACCACGCACAGCTCGACACCCAGGTCGGTCAGACGGACCTGCTTGTACTCCGTTCGAGGTCGCCGGGCCCGGTCACGTGCCTGTTCGACGTGTGTCTGTGCCTCGATTATCTCGTATCGCTTGAGACTCTCGATCGGCTCGTCGACCACCTCGACGACACCGAGCCGCCGGAGGTTCCGGAGGTAGACCGGGGTCCGTTGCTTGAGTCGGGAGCCGGCATCTCGGCCAAGCATCGTGAGGTTCCGAGCGACACGCCACCGCTTCGGCGGGACGTACTCCCTGTCGTACACGTCGATGACACCCTGTGGTCCCTCGGTGGCGAGCAGTCGGAGGATACGTGCCTCGTCCGGCGAGAGCTGGTCGAGTATCGACCCGAGCGCGGGGTGGACCGACTCGTCGTAGTCGACCGCCGTCGACTGCGAGAGGAGCCGGTCACCCCGTTCTGCGAGCTCCTCCGGTGAGGGCGGCTGTGGTTCGAGTGCTGTCGCCGCGTTTTCCTCTAGCCACTCGGTCCGTCTCACACCGATGTCGACACCGACACGCCGGAGTTCCTCGAAGGTGAGAACCCGCGCCGCGGTGAGCAACGCTGCGGGTGACTCGGCGTTCGCAGCCGCGTACGCGAGGCGGGTCCCGACCCGGACACCCGATTCGAGGGAGTTGCCGGCCACGCGTCGTGTCACCGTCGCCACGAACTCTGCCAGGCGGAGCAGGTCGACGCTCGTCTCGTGCTCCTCCGTCGGGTCGACTCCCGTGTCGGCGTCACTCACCGGGTCGGTCAGACCCGAGAGTGCCCGCTGGACGGCGGACTCGAACCGATCGACATCGGCCGAGTCGGCACCCGTCGGTTCCCGGAGCGTCTCCGCTATCACGTCGAACAGGTCCTCGACCGCCGCCGGGTCCGTGGCCGTCGCCCCCGTCACCACCGTCTCCAACAGCCCGAGCAGCCTGTCGACATCGAACACCCGGCGTTGCTCCGGGTCGAGCAAGAACTCCTCGAAAATCGAGAGCAGTTCCGCGATGGCCTCGGGACTCGACCTCGGCTCTGTCTCGACCGCCTGCGTGAGAATGTTGACCAACCGGTCGAACTGCTCGGAGGTGAGCGCGTCGGCCGCTATCACCTCCTCCAGTAGATCGAGCATCCGGTCGACCTCCCGAGGTGGCAGGTCGCCGCCGCGTACCTCCTCCGGACGGACAGTCTCTCCCTCCCGACTGGACCCGCCCTGACTCCGTCCGTCGTCGTCTCCTCGATGCCCGTCCGCAGTATCTCCGCTCATATGCCGGTCACCACCAGTAGCTGGAGCAACCCGGCGACGAACCCGAGCACCCCCCCGATCGTAATCAACATCCACTCGTCCTCCTGAAAGGCAGGCCGGAGCAGCCCGATGAACTCCTCGGGCGGTAGCTCGCGGATACGCTCGTCGATGAGTGACTCGACACCATCGCTTTGCTCTCGGTTGAACGTCGGGTCGTGCAGCGGCTCGACTGTTCGGTCGATACCCTCCTCGGCGGCTGTCTCCCGGAGCCGTTCGTACCGCTCTGGTCCGCCTGTCATGCGGACAATCGGGGCTGCGGGGCCGACCACGCGGTCTACCTCCGGCCGGATTACATCACGTATCATCCTTCGTGTCCGGTCCGACTGGGTGCCGTGCAGCAGATTGTGTGCCAGGTTCGATACCGTCACTACCTCCTCTGCGACGAGCTTCGCGTATACCTTACTCACCGTTTGTTGCCGTCTGGTAAAAACACCTTGGAGCCTGAGCGGTCCGAGCGTGCGCTCCTGAACCGGATAGAAGATGAGCTGTACCGCGATCCAGTTCGTTATGTACCCGACAGCGATACCCGCGGCCGGAAACACCCACCACCGGTCGATGTACAGGAACAGCGGAATGGTGAGCGTTCCGAGCACCGTTCCGATGTAGAACCCGGAGTTGACGACGAAGTCGAGTTCGCGGTCACCGACCTCCAGAAACATCCGGTTACCCGTTTCGGGGTTCCTGTCGATGTGGTTGGTTATCATCTCTCCGGCGTCGAGCACGTCGTCGATGTTCTTGCCGATCTGCTCTGTTATCCGCTCCGCGGTAGCCGGTAGCCGTGCCTGGACCCGGGTGTGGACCAGGTCGCGAACCGGCGCCGGCAGGCGCTCCCAGAGCTCCGGGTACTCCTCGCGGAGGAGTTGGTCTGTCAGGTCGTGTATCTCCTCGCTCGAACTCGTTGCGATGTGGGTGGCGATCTGTTCGGGGCCGAGTGCCTCGTAGAACTCCCGCTCGGTCGCCAGCTTGGTCACGCCCTTTTGAGCTGCGATGTTGCCCATCCGCTCCGACCGTGCCGGGATAATCCCCTGCCAGCCGATCTTTCCCTGTTTGGCACCCGGGAGCTGTCGAATCCGCCGCGGGAGTGCCGGGGCGATGGTCTTCAGCCCCGGGATCCGGAGGCCGACAAACTCGACCGGATAGAACAGGAATCGGATCGCCAGCCAGTTCGTGGCGTACCCGATAAGTCCCGTAACAAACGGGATGAGCAGGAGCCGCCAGCTGAACGGTAACAGTGACTCCGTCACAGCTGTGCCCTCCTCAGTGTTGTAGTTCGGCCACTCACACTGTGTGTCCCGCGTGCCAGACCGGAGGAACGTCCCGCGTACTGAGACACAGCCACTGTTCTTTGATTGTATCTCTCCTGCTGTGTTTAAGTTTCATGTGGTCTCTCAGACGACACGACGCTCAGGACCAACTGAATCTGGCCACCCCCGCCTCGTTCTCCGCTCTGACTGACTGTGAGACACAGCAGCACCCTACCGGAGACGGTGACAGCGTGGCGTGCACGCCCGAACGTCCCAATATTTTTAACCCAATCCGAACAATACATTTTGCAATGATAAATACGTCGGTCGAACCCGAGGCTGTCCCCCGTCGTGAGTGGCTGGTACTGGCCGGTGGTTCCCTCTCCGCGGCGATCGCCGGTTGTCTCGGCGGTGACGATGGCGACAACGACGACGCCGACACTGACGACGGCGAACGTGACAGCAACGGTGATGCCGACGACGAGCCGACCCCTCAGTCCGAGGTCACGGTTCTGGGACTGACCGTTGGCGGGCAGTCTGTCGCTGGTGGCGACGAGGACAGCACCGATGACAGCGAGAGCGACACCGGTGGCACAGGCGACGGGTCAAACACCACCCCACAAATTGTGGTCGACAGCAACGTACCGATCCGTGCCACCGTCGCCAACGAGGGTGACGCGGAGGGGAGTTTCCAGGTCGAATTCCAGGTGTCCCCACAGGACGGTGACACAGACGAACCTGCTGTGACGAAGTTCCAGCGTGTCTCGCTAGCCCCCGGTGACCAGCAACGGGTCACCATCGACGGGGTAACCGGTCAACTCGACGGCCAAGATTACGACCTCGTGGTCCGCGCCGGCGAGGCGACGCTGACCGGCAGTCTCACTGTCGCGGTCACCACCGAAGTCGAGGTACTCGCCTACACCGAGGAGGTCCGAATCGACAAGCGCGCCGAGGAGGGTCTGCTCACGCTGTACGATTACGCTCTCGACGGTGCCGACCAGACCCAACTCACCACCGCCCAGCTAAACGGCGAACCGGTCACGCTTCAGGTGCCCTTGGACACCAACACCCCGGAGTTCGCCATCGAGGTGACAGACGTCGAGGGCGGGGCCTTTCCGAGCGCCACGAAGGTCGTCACCATCGATAGCCTCGATATCGACACTATCGAAATTGTCGCTGGATACGAGTTTCGGGCGGCCGATACGTACCGGTTCAGCACCTACTCGCGGCTCTCTGCCGATCTGGCAAATCACGACCAACCCCAGCAGTGGTGGACCTACGG
>JAQCNM010000112.1 GCA_028275025.1 Halovenus sp. | reverse complement strand
ACACCGGGACACTCGACCCGGGCACCTACTACTACGAGGTCGTCACCGACGACGACAGTGAGACGCTCCAGATCACGGTCGGCGGGAGTTGAGCACGCCGCTCGAACCCCTCTCCCGACACCACAGCCACGACGGCCGGGAAGACGCGACTAGTTGCTCGGGATCTGTATCTCGCCGGTCTCCTGTTGACCGGCACAGTCGACGCTGTACTGGTAGGTCGTCCCGGGTGAGAGTGCGGCTGTCTCGACAGTCGCGGTGACAGTCTTCGTGCTGTTGCCTGCGGGGTCGGCCTGTTCGAGCGCGACCACGGCGTACTGGTCGAGGTCGGCTGCGTTCTCGGCCAGGCGGAACTCGGTCTCCCGGATCGCGCCGAGATCACCGACGTTCTCCACCTCTGCCTGGAGAGTGAGTGTCCCGCTGTCGACCGAGGCGGAACTGCCAAGCAGTTCGAGTTCGCCCGGTTCGTCGAGACCGGCGAGCTGGCGCTGGATGCGAACCGCGTCGGTGATCGAGACGTCGCCGTCGCGGTCGACGTCTGCGAGTTCGGGGTCGAACGGTCTGGGGTCGAGCTCGGCGAGCTGGCGCTGGACGCGAACCGCGTCGACGACATCGAGCTCACCGTCTCTGTCGACGTTGCCGATCGTGTTCTCGACACCGCGCCAGTCCGGCCCGGTCGTCTGGACGAGTTCACCGGCGACGAACCGCCGCTGCTCGAAGTTGAGTGCGTTACAGAGGATGCTGTACCCCATCATCGACACCGCGTGGTCGGCCATCCCGAACGGGTGGAGCACGTCCTCTTGCTGTGCAGGCGGGAGGATGGAGCCGATACAGTCGATTGTTGCGCTGTCGACGGTGAGCCGTCCAAGACCGACGTCGAAGCTCATCTCACCGGCGACCTCACCGCCGGCCTGGCCGAAGGCGGTGGAGTCGACGACCGTCGCCGGCTGGTCGGTCCCCGCCGTGTAGCCCACCTGTGGCCCCTTGTAGAGCTCCTGCTGACGACTCCGGACACCGTCGAGCAGTGGGTGGGTGAGCTCGGTGTCGGACAGGGTACCAAACTGCAGAGTGGTGTCCCGCACGTCCGACCCGTCGATGTCGACGGTGTCGAGCGCCCCGAGGAGATGAACCCCCCTGTCCGTGAGCACCAGGTCGCCGCCACCGTCGACAAACGACTCGATTGCGTCGACGTAGTCGGTGTCGTCGGTGGCAACGTCGTGGGAGACAACGAGTTGGTCGTAGCTGTCGAGCGCACCCGCGGCCACGTCCCCGGTGGTGACCGCATCGAGCGACCCGTCGACGAGGTGCTCGGACAGGTCGTCGAAGAAGTTCATCGGGTTGACCTCGTAGAAGCTCTGCTGGAACCCGTCACCCCCCCAGGCCTCGCTCGGGTCGGGGTAGGCGTTCGGTGACGCGAGCACCGAACTGTGGACGGTCACGTCGGTCGCGCCGTCCACCGCGACGGTCCACTCGCCGGCTGCCGGCGACAGGACGAACAGTTCGGGTGTGTCGGCCCCGTGGTCGCGGCCGAGCGAGACGGTGTCGTGAACCGTGCCGTCGGGTGCGACGAGTCTGGCAGTCCCGCCCGCCCGTGGGGCGTCCTCGAACCGCACCGAGAGCGAGTGGGCGTCGGTCCCGGTCTCTGCCACGACTCCGGTCTGGCTCCCCGACACGACCGCCCGGTTCGAGTCGAGCGTCGTCGAACCGGTCGAGTCCGGCGCCCCCGGACCGGTGAACGGGAGGTCTGTCGACGAGCGGGTCAACTCGTCGGTGGTGACGTACGCCGTGTCCCGGTCACCGGTCGCTATCGTCGCGTCGGTGTCGACGGCCGCCATCTTCGCGTACTCCCGCATCGAGAGCTGGTAGGCCGTCGCGGTGTGTCGGGTCCACCACGGTTTCCACTCCTGTATCGCGAACGAGAAGTTGTTCGAGATGATGATCTCGGGGGAGATAGCAACGGCACCGAGTCCGCCGAACCGTTCCGGCGCACCGGCCCAGCCCATCATCCCGCCGGTGACCTGGTAGTTGATAGTGTCGTAGATCGTCCCCCAGTCGAACAGCCCGTTGAACTGGTCTCCCGAGGGCAAGAACCCGCTACCGTACTCGACGGTAGCCGCGTCGCGGATGTCGTCCTCGATCGCCGCGACGTCCCCCCAGTACCGCAGCATCGAGGTTCCGGTCTGCCGGCTGAGTTCGTCGACCAGGTGGTTCTCGGTGTAGTCGAAGGCGGCGTTCGACTCGAGATAGTACATCATGTGGTCTGCGCTGTCGTACATCCCGTGGTAGTCACAGAACAGCGCCACGTTCTCGTACCCGCGGAAGTGGTCGACCACCGAGAGGGCGTCGGGCACCTCGTCCCGAAACAGCGACGGCGCACCGTCTGGCTCTGCCGGGAGAAAGTCCGGGTTCGTCCAGCCGATCGTCGGGTACTGGCGGTTGGGGTCGATCGGGCCGCCGTAGGACCCGCCGGTGTAACGCTGGAAGTTCCGGTCGTGGGACTGTGACCCGATCTCGACCCACGGCTCCCGTGAGACCCAGCCGTCCGGGTTCGTCAGCAGGAACATCAACACGATGTCGTCGAGTAGCTGCTCTACCTCCGGGGCGTCGCCGGTGAGGATGTCCTCTATCAGTCGGACACCACCCTCGGCTCCGGCGCGCTCGTCGCCGTGGATGCTCAGCGAGTACACCACCTTCTCCTTGTCGGCGAAGGAGGGGTCGCCGACGTTGTTCGTCACCGCCGTGAGGTGGACGTCCCACTGTCGGTCCACGCCGGAGAACTTGTCGTACCAGCCCGGTGACTTCCCGATACCGGTGTTTCTCACGCGGTTGGGGTGCTCGGATTCGAGCTGGTTGACACCGGCGATCGCCTCCGAGTACGACAGGTAGTCCCGGGCGTCGATCGGGTCGGGAAAGACACCGTCGGCGTACCCGCCGAGCTTCCAGAACGGGTTCGCACCCAGCGAGAACTCCACCGAGTTGACGCCGCTGTCGGTCAGCAGGGTCGAGATCTCCGAGTCGGTGAGTCTGCCGTGTCCCGCCTGCGTGGGGCTCTTCCGGATGACTGTCTTCTCCGGGTCGTCCGGGCGGGGGTTACTGTACTGGAAGTTGGTGTCGAACCAGTCTGCCGTGGCGTCGTCGGCGAACTCGACGAGCACGGTCGTCTCGTAATCACTCGGCGTGTTGTTGATGACGAACTGGCAGAGATCGTTTACTCGCGGGTCCGTGACGTGACTGCTCGCGGTGGCCGACTCCGGGAGGGTCAGTGCCGCACCCGTTGTGGCGGCCAGTCCGAGAAAACTGCGTCGGTCGAGGGGGGTCCCGTCGAGCGGGCCGGTGTCACTGTCGCCGGAACGGTCTGCGTTACCGTTGTCCATGAGAATATCTCTGCTGTCGTCGCTGATGCACTTATAACTTGTCAGTTCGGTCGACACCGCGGAACAGACACCCGGCGGAGGTGGGCAAGTGAACTACCCCTGCCTACTCGCCGCCTTCGGCGGTTGCTTGAGGCAGGGGCTTCCTGTTTCTACGATGCGCTTTACATCCACAACGTCGGTAGCACCCGACGAGGTGAACATAGGGAGCGCAGTCTCCACAGGCGTTATATCTTCGGACTGTCCCAGTCCTAGCTTCTTGAAACCACGAGACAAAATGTTCAGAGCAGCGTTTGCATCTCTATCCATCTTGAAGCCGCAAGCAGGGCACGAGTGTTCACGCACCCACAGCGGCTTGTCTGACTCGATACCACACGACGCACACTCTTTGGTCGTACCCGCAGGCTCGACCTCAACAAAGTGCGTGCCATCGCGCTTGCACTTGTATTCGAGCAGTGTGGTGAATGCATCCCACGCTGCCGAAGCGGTGTTCTGACTGTTCCCAGACGACTCCAGCATCGACTTCACATCCAAGTCCTCGACGGCCACCAAGTCGTACTCGGTGGCGTAGTAGTTTGAGAGTTTGTGCAAGAAGTCGTGACGCTTCCGCCTGACTCGCTGGTGACACTCAGCTACTTTCAATCGTTGTTTCTCCCAGTTGTTCGACCCGTGTTGTTTCCGTGAGAGCGAGCGTTGTTCGCGCTTGAGGCGTTCCCGCTCTTGTTGAATGTCAAGTGACCCGACAGCACGCCCATCCGTGTCGTGAGCGTATTTGAGGATACCCACGTCAATTCCGACACAGCGGTCAGGATTCTCTGGTTTTGCTGGTTCTTCTTTGCCTTCGACAGCAAAGGAAGCGTACCATTCACCAGTCTGTTCTTTCTTGAGACAGACCTCTTTGACGGTGACATCATCGGGAATCTCACGATGAACCGTGATTGGAATATCTGCGAGTTTGGAGAGTGAGAGGACGGTCTGACCGTTCTTCTTGTCGAACTCGAAGCCAGACTGCACGTATTTGAAACTCCTGAATTCGCTTGGTGCCTTCCAATTGAGACTCCCAACATTGTACCCATTCTGTTTGAGTTGTGAGAGAGCTTTGATGCTGTCCTCGATTCGCATTACAGCAGCCTGCGAGACCGTAGAGTACAGGTCGTTAAGCTCGCTCCACCAGTCTTTGAGGTCGGGTAGTTGGTCACGGACCTGACGCACTCGTTGATTGAGT
The DNA here is from genome assembly GCA_028275025.1 of Halovenus sp. Lineage (GTDB taxonomy): Archaea > Halobacteriota > Halobacteria > Halobacteriales > Haloarculaceae > Halovenus. Next base: position 13,754 of record JAQCNM010000112.1, on the reverse strand, counting down.
GTCCCCGCCGATTCTGGGATTTGCTCGAACTCGTTGAGTGCGTGGTTGTACAGTTGCCGACAGGTATCGCGGTAATAGTCCAGCGTCTCTCGCTGGGCTTCAGTCGGGTGGAGGCGATACCTGTAGGTGTAGTGCATTGTTACTGATTTCTCTCCTCAATTAGTTCGTCAAGTTTCTCTTGGACGAACGAAGAGAGATTCAAGTGGTTCTCCTGAATCCACTCTTCTTGATCTTCGCGGATAGAGATTGTCTTGCGCTTTGCCACACCATATCTTACGTAACTTATGTAATTAAACATTGTAATTCGCGTTGGCCCGTGGGACTGCAACAGAACAGTGCATGCGAGATGATGACGGCGCTGTATTCCCGCCCTACTGCGCTACTCACTCGCTCCGCTCGTTGCGTTGCTCCCTGAGGACGGGGGCTTAGCGCCTATGAACTGCTAAGATTACGTACCGCTGTTACTGCCGACGGTCGCGCTCACTCTCGGCGTCGAAGTACTCGCTGAGGAGCTTTCGCTGGCCTGCCCGGAGGTGGTGTAACAGCGTCGGACCGGTGATGTCAAGCGCCTCGCCGACTTCCTGTGCGGTACTGCCGCGGGGTGACTCGAAGTAGTCTGCGAGGTAGGCCGTTTTCAGTGCGTTCTCCTGACGGTCGGTCAGTCGGTCGCCGAGTCTGTCACGAAACGCCTCGGGTGTGAGGATGTCCTCGTCGCGCTCCTGCTTTGCGACCACCTCGGCGTCGTACCCCCGTGTGACAGCATCGGCGAACCGGCGGATGTCGTCCTCGGGGGTCAGGTCGACGGTGATGGTGCCGCCGGAGCCGTCGAACTCCGCCGACCGGACCGACCCACCGCGGGCGAGCAGCCGGCCGAGCGGGGTGTCTGTCGCCAGCGTCACCTCCACCCGGGTCTGGTCGTCCCCGCTCACTACCCTGGTCGCCCCGACACCGTCGGCCGAGGAGAGTGCCGTGGCGACCGTCGCGGCGTCACCGTCGACAGACAGATAACAGAGCGGTCGCTCCCCCTGTGGAACGAGTCCGTCGACCGAGAGAGTGACCCCGTGCTCCCCGGCGACAGCCACGAACGGCTCTGTCGGGTCGGTGATGCGGAGACGGAGTTCGACGACCCTGTCCGAGAGCAACAGTGTCCGGTGACGGGTCGCGTTGACCGCAAAGCCCGCCATCTCACCGACGGTCCCGAAACTCTCACGCTCCCGCCCTGAAAAGGCCGTCTGCGTCGAGGCGTACAACCCGACGACACCGTAGACACTCGACCCGTGAGTCAGCGGGACCGCGAGCAGGGACTGGAGCCCGTCGGCGAACGCGGCCCGTCTGACGGCCTCGGGCACGTCCTCGTCGTCACCGATCGGCTGGACGATCTCCGGGCTCCCGGTCTCGATGGCACGCTCCTCCGGGATGGTCCGGTCGGTCTCGAGCGCGGCCTCGATCTGCTCTAGGGCCCGCCCCGTCGAGCCAGACGACGCACGCACGACGATATCCTCACCGCCGAGTTCCCGCTCGCCGAGCCACGCAAAGTCGTACAGGTCGGTCTCGCCCAGACGCGTGCAGATGGTCTCGGCGATCTCGTCGCGGGTCGAGGCGTCGACGAGTGCCGCGAGGATATCCGCGATGAGGTCGTTGACCACGGTCAGGCGGGCGAGATCCTCCTGACGTTGCTCTGACTGTTTCTCCCGTCGGTGCTCGGCGGTCACGTCCTGCAGGTACAGCGCGACGGTGTCGGGGCCGGGAACGAGGGTCACCTCGAACCACCGGTCGAGGTCCGGGTAGTACTCCTCGAAGGTCCGGTTCGTCTCGACAGACCCCTCGAAGGCCCGCGGGACGCTCCCGTCGACGGAGACGGGAAACACCGACCCGATCGAGTCTCCCACCGCCCCCTCCGGGTCGATGTCGAGTAGTTTACTCGCCCGTGTGTTGACTGCCTGGACTGTCCCCGCCGCGTCGACGTCGATGAGACCGACCGGTGCCCGGTCGAACCGTTCGTCCATACTGACAGTACCACGGGGCGTGTGAAAGAACGTTCCGCTCTCCTGTCGGATAGTCCGGCCGTCGGGGAGAACGGTCGATCTCCGTTGTTTCCAGGCGGGAGACAGGGCTGGTGTTACTTTTACCCTGCCCACCCGACGCTCACTTGGCAGCCAGCGGGGGTCGGCCTTGCCCGCCAGTCGACTATCCCCCTGTCCTAGCTTCCACCACCGACCGGACACTGACATCCTCCCGCCTTGGCTGCCCGCTCGACCCCACCGCGGCCGATACACGCTCTCTGTTTCCCGTGTCGAGTCCCACTCTCCAGCCGTCGACTCTCTCGTGACTGTCGGGAACCCGACGAGCCACTCGACCGAGACACTCAGACGTGGTCGTCGAGAAACGCGACCACCTGTGTGTACGCCTCGATCTGGTTGTCGAGCTTCGCGATGCCGTGGCCCTCGTCCTCGAAGACGAGCAACTCGACCGGAATCCCCTGTGACTCGACCTCGGCGGCGATCTGTTCGGCCTCGCCGACGGGGACCCGAGGGTCGTTTGCGCCGTGAAGAACGAACAACGGTGCCTCGATACGGTCGGCGTTCGTGACGGGGCTGATCGACTCCAGAAACTCCCGGTCCTCGGCGAGCGAGCCGTACTCGGCCTCGCGGAGTTCCTGCCGCCACGAGCCCGTGTTCTCCAGGAAGGTGACGAAGTTGGCGATACCGACGATATCGACACCTGCGGCCCAGCGGTCCGGAAACTCCGTCAGCGCAGCGAGTACCATGAACCCGCCGTAGGAGCCACCCTTTGCGACGGCACGGTCACTGTCGATAGCCTCCCGCGTCGCCAGCCAGTCGAGTCCGGCCCCGATATCCCGCACCGAGTCCATCCGGTTCTCGACATCGTCGAGATGTGTGTAGGCCCGGCCATAGCCGGTCGACCCCCTGACGTTCGGCTCGAACAGCGCGTACCCCTGCGAGAGAAAGTACTGGCTCAGCCCCCCAAACGACGGCCGGCGCTGGCTCTCCGGCCCGCCGTGGATATCGACGATCACCGGCACACCACCCGAGGGGGGTTCCTCGGGCAGCGAGAGGTAGGCGGGTATCTCGCGCCCGTCGAAGCTCTCGTAGCGGACCAGCTCCGGCCCGATGAACGTCTCGGGCGGAATCCCCGCGGTCGCGGCGTACGTCCACCGGGTGACGGCGTCGGTTCCCGGTGGACTACCCGTGTCTCCGGTGTGGGCCCCGTCTGCTCCGGAGGGCACCTCGGACAGCGCCGTCACGTCGACCACCGAGACGTTCGCGTTGCGCTGACGGCCGGTCGAGGTGATAGCGAACTGCTCGCCGTCGGGGCCGACGCTGACACCGCCGGCCACGTTACCCGGGACGTCCGGTGTCTGGCGGTCGGTGAGTGTGCCGGTCTCGCTGTCCAGCTCCGCCACCGTCAGGTCGGTGTAGCCGTCGACGTTGCGCGAGTACACCACCAGCCCCGACTCGTCGACGGTGACCCGGCCGACGTTCCACCTGCCCCCCTCGCGAACGGTCTCGAGGTCACCGGTCTCGGGGTCTATCCGAGCGAGATACAGCGTATCGGCCCCCTCGTCTGTCACGAGGTACAGCCACTCGCCCGCCGGCCCCCACTGGGGGCTGGCGTAGCGCACGTCGCTGGTCTCGGCTGTCAACTCGACGCGCTCGCGGGTCGCGAGTGAGAGTACCGAGAGGTCGTGGTCGAAACTCGAGTGGGCCTGGTGGAGCACCAGGGCGTCGTCGTCGGGGCTCCAGGGTCCGACACTGTACCAGCCATCACCCTCGAACACGAGCTCCGGGTCCCTGCTGTCTCGGCCCTGTACGTACACGTCGAACACAGACTCGTCGCGGCGATTCGACGCGAAGGCGAACTGCTCGCCGTCGTGGCTCCAGCCGCCCCACCGGTGTTTTGCCGCCGGACGGTCGGTCCAGTTGAGCACCTGACCCGTCTCGTCTAGTCGGTACAGCTGCATCCGCTCGTTGCCGCCCTCGTCCATCCCGAAGGCGAACTCCCGTTGCTCGGGCGAGAACGACACAAACGACACCGGCTCGTCGTAGAAGGTTCGCTGTGTCGGCCACCCGCCCGGTTCGTCGACGGTCCAGACCTGCCCCGTGCCCGTCGTGTCGAGCAGAAAGGCGAGCCGTCCGTCCGGCCCGAGCGAGCCACCGTACGCGCTCCGCACCGTCAGATACCGTTCGAGGTCGTAGTCGGTCACGTCCACAGCCACGGCCGGTAGCCTCAATACCGTTTTGCCCCTCCGTCGACCCCTCGGATGACAGGACCCCGGCCCACGGCGGGTCAGACCAGTTCGATATCGTCGATGTCGTAGTGACGCTTGGCGAGACGGCGGGCGGCTTCGATGTTTCGCCCGTCCGCCCCGATTGCCGCCCCGCGGTCGTCTTCGTCGACCTCCGCGTAGGCGACCGTAGTCTCTCCGTCACTCACCGTCACGTTGTAGACGGCGGCGGGCGCGAGCGCGTTCGCGACAAACGGCTCCGCCCGGTTGGCGTCCTCAACCAGGGTCACCTGTGTCCCCAGACGTCGTTCGACTCGCTCGACTTGCCCGCCGTCGGCCCCGATAGCCTTACCCAGTTCACCCGTCGCCACGAGCACGACCACGCGGTCGTCCTCGACCAGACAGTCACGCACCGCCACACCGGTCACCTCCTCGACGAGTCCGCCGACCCGCAACGCCTCACCCGAGAGCGTGACGCGCATTCCTCAGTCGGAGGCCCCGGGGCTCATGCGCAGATCCACGTCACCGGTTCCGAGTTTGATGGGTTTCCCGACGATGACGTTCTCGGTCACACCGTCGAGGTGGTCGATCTCGCCGTGAATCGCCGCGTCGAGCAGGTGACTCACCGTCACCTCGAACGCCGCCCGGGCGAGCACCGAATCCTTTGCCCCCGAGATGCCGTGGCGACCGATCGCCGCGATCTCCCCCTCGTTGGTCATGATGTCGGCAACCAGCATGAGATGCCGGATGTTCACGTCGTCCAGGCCCTGCTCTCGCAGGGTGTCCATCGTCTCCTCGATAATGGACTCCCGGGCCGCCTCGATGCCCAGGTTCTTGTTGATCTCGTGGATGTTGTTGCAGGTACACCGGGAGGCGTCGACACCCTCTATCTCCAGAACCGTCCCGAAGTCCGAGCCCTCGGTGTAGAGCACGAACTCCTCGCCCTGGTCTGTCTCCTCCTTTCGGATGACGACCCGGGAGACGTCCTCGATGCCCTTGAACACGACCTCCCGGAGCTCCTCGACCAACTGGAGCAGGTCCCGGTAGGACGGCTCGTCGGGGCCAAACTGGAGCATCAGCCCCTCTTGCTGGGTCTCGACACCGAGTGCCGACTCTATCGTGTCCGCGATCTCTCCGGCCACCTCGACCGGGTCGTCGACAGTCGGCCACCGCTCGTCCAGGGTATCCTCGTTGAGCGAGATCTGTACCAGCATGTCCGCGACGTTCGTCGATACGTCACCCAGCTGGAGAATCCGGGTCGCCTCGATGTTCCAGACCACCTCGTGGGCGCGCTCGCGGTCCTCGGCGTACTCCTCGTCGAGGTACACCGTCATCATCGGCGTGTCGGGCTCCTTTCGCGCGTCGACGAGTTCGATCAGCCGCGGGAGCCCCTGTGTCACGTCGATCTCGGCGACACCCGCGTAGTGGAAGGTGTTCATCGTCATCTGGGTTCCGGGCTCCCCGATACTCTGTGCGCTGACAGTCCCGACGGGGTCCAGCGGGTCGACCCGGGACTCCTCGTACTGGGCGACGGTGGCCTGGAGTATCTCCTCGGCCTCATCGGCCGTGACGTCGCGCTCTGTGAGTGTGCTGTGCAGCTCTGTCTTGAGCCGCTGTGGGAGGTTCGTCTCCTCGACAGCCTGCTCTATCTCTGTTGGTATCGTGCTCATGTGTGGTCAGTCGTCGCTCTGGGCGAGCCACCAGTCGTCGGCGTGCTCTGAGATGTTGGTCGGCTCGTACCCCTCGCCGAGGAACTGCTGTTTCTCCCCGTCGTCGAACTCGCTGTCGAGCACCGTGTCCGCGATGCGCTCGACGTCGACAGCGGGCTCGTCGGCACTGCTCGAAACCTCGACCGGCGAGGTGCCGTCCTCGCCGAACTCGAACTGAACGACCGTGTCCGATGTGTCCCGGACGGTGCCGTCGTACTGTGCTTCGAGCTCCGAGAGGGCGTTTATGAGCCGCCGCTGCAGGTACCCGGACTTGGAGGTCCGGACTGCCGTGTCGACCAGCCCCTCCCGGCCTCCCATCGCGTGGAAGAAAAACTCCCGGGGGTCGAGCCCCTCCCGGTAGGAGTGGCGCACGAACCCGCGGGCGTCCGCCGAGAGGTCGTTCTCCTTGAAGTGGCTGAGCGTGCGGTTCTCGTACCCACGGTTGATGCGCTCGCCACGGACGGCCTGTTGACCCACACAGCCGGTCATCTGGGTCAGGTTGAGCATCGACCCTCGGGCACCGGATTCGGCCATCACCACCGCGGGGTTGTCCCCGGCAAAGTGCTCTTCGGCGATGTCGCCGGCGCTGTCACGCGCCTGACCGAGCGTCTGCATGATCTTCATCTCCAGGGTCTCGTCGATCGTCCGACCCGGCAGTGACTCCAGGTCACCCTGCTCGTAGGCCTCGATGAGCTCCTGGACACGGTCCTCGGCGTTGTCCAGGGCCTCGTCGACCTGGTCCTGTGCGTTCGGCGGGATCGACTCGTCGTCGATACTGATCGAGAACCCAAAGTGCATGATCGTCCGCACCGCGAGCGACGACACCTCGTTGATGAAGATGCGGGCTCGGGTCCGGGAGTGTAGCTTCGCGATCGAGTCGACGATCTCACCGCCGAACGCGCCGACGGCGTCCTCGTCGACCGTTCCCTCGAGCAGTTGACCGCCCTCGATAACGACGCGGTCACCCGCCGAGGAGCCAAACTCGAGATCGAGCTCGTCCGGGAGCAGTTCCGAGAAGATGGTTCGCCCGGTCCAGTACGGCTCGCCGTCGACCCCGTCGGCCTCGGGCAGTTCGTCGATACGTGTCGTCCGTAGCAGGTCGAGCGCCTGTGTCTCGTTGAACCGGGGGTTCTGGTTCGTCAACAGGTACGTCCCGGTGACGTGGTCCTGGATCGCCCCGATGATGTTCTCCCCGAACCGGGGGCTCAGCATCTGCTCTTGGACACGCATCAGCACCCGTGCCTCCGCACGGGCCTCCTCGTTTTGCAGTGCGTGCATGTTCATCTCGTCGCCGTCGAAGTCGGCGTTGTACGGCGGACAGACCGTCGTGTTGAGACGGAACGTCTTGTACGGCATCACGACCACCTCGTGGGCCATAATCGACATCCGGTGCAGCGAGGGCTGGCGGTTGAAGATGATGATGTCCCCGTCGATGAGGTGACGCGAGACCTCCCAGCCGGGTTCGACCTTCTCGGAGAGCTCCTCGCAGTTCTTCTCGGTCACCTTCAGCCGGCGGCCGTCCGTCCGTCGGACGTAGTTCGCGCCGGGGTGGGCCTCGGGCCCGTTGCGGACGTACCGGCGGGCCGCTTCGAGGTTGCGGTCGTTTACGTTCATCGTCTGTGTCATCTCGGTGGCGACCCGGTCGGGGACGCCGACCTCGTTGAGGCTGAGCGTCGGGTCCGGCGAGATGACCGTCCGGGCGGAGAAGTTCACCCGCTTGCCGGAGAGCGACCCCCGGAACCGCCCCTCTTTGCCCTTTAGTCGCTGTGAGAGGGTCTTCAGCGGCCGACCCGAGCGGTGGCGGGCCGGCGGCGTTCCGGAGATCTCGTTGTCCATGAACGTCGTGACGTGGTACTGGAGCAGTTCCCAGAGGTCCTCGATGATGAGTTGGGGAGCACCGGCCTCCCGGTTCTCCATGAACCGCTGGTTGATACGGATGATGTCGACCAGCTTGTGGGTCAGGTCGTCCTCCGAGCGCTGGCCGTTGTCGAGCGTGATCGACGGTCGTGCGGTCACCGGCGGCACCGGCAGTACAGTCTGTATCATCCACTCCGGCCGGGAGTCGGTCGCGTCGATCCCGATCGTCTCGATGTCGTCGTCGGGGATGTGCTCGAACCAGTCCCGGATATCCGACGCCATCAGCTTGTTCATGTCCTCCTCGGTCAGTTCGATGTCGAGCGCCGACTCCAGGGCGCGTCGGTCGTCGGGTCGGGGTCGGAACTCCCCGGAGATTATCTCTTGGACACGACTCACGTCCAGCCCGGTCGCGTCGGCGAGCTCTCGTGGGGTTATCCGGGCGCTGTTCTCGTCTGGCTCCATCGCCTTCGCGATGCGGGCCGGGTAGTCCGAGGCCAGCACGTCCTGGATCTCGTAGTAGGTGGTGGGTTTCTCGTGTTGGATGTCGAACTGCTCCTCGCCACAGTGGGGACAGCGGTCCTTTTTCCGGGCCTGTCGGATGGCCGCTTTCGTCACGTCGTCGACATCCTGTCCGAGGTCTCGGGTTCGGTCCAGCCGGTCTCTGAACTCGGCCTGCTCGGGTTCTGTGAGCAGGATGCGGCTACACTCCCGGCAGGTGCCCCGCAGGAGTCGCCGAATGAGCTTGGCGAACCCGACGTGGATGACCGGCGCGGCCAGTTCGATGTGCCCGAAGTGACCGTTACACGAGCCGGAGTGTTTGCCGCAGGTCTTACACTCCAGCCCGGGGTCGATGACGCCGAGGCGGGGGTCCATCAGCCCCATGTCGATGGGGAACCCGTCGTCGTCGTAGGTGTCGGCCGTGATGACCTTCGTCGCCGAGATGTCCCGGTAGGACTCGGGGTCCATCAGACCGAAGTCGATTCGTTCGAGGTCCTGTGGTGTGTCAAGTGCCATTGTTAGACTGCGTCCTCAAGTTCGAGCCGTGGTCGAATGCCGAGTGCGATCATCTCGTCGAGCAGGAGCTTGAACGCGTAGCTCACCTCCATCTCGTGGATGTCGCTCTCGGAGCCGGTCAGTGGGTCGTAGACGCGGCGCTGGTTGACGTCCTCGACGGCGACCATCCCGCTGTCGGCGGAGATGTACACCGTCTCGCGGTCGGACTCGTCGAGCAGCCGTTCTTTCAGCGTCATCGCTGCGCCGTGGCCGATGAACACGTCCCGCTCCATCTCCCCGATACGGAGCCCACCCTCGCGGGCACGCCCCTCGGTCGGCTGCCGGGTCAGCACCTGCACCGGACCCCGCGAGCGGGCGTGAATCTTGTTCGACACCATGTGATAGAGCTTCTGGTAGAAGATGGTGCCGACGAAGATCTCGGCCTCGATCTTCTCGCCGGTCACGCCGGAGTACATCGTCTCCTTGCCGCTTGAGTTGAACCCGTGTTCTTCCAGCGACTCGCGGAGTTCGTCCTCGTTCTCGCCGGTAAAGGCGGTGCCGTCGACACGGCGCCCCTCTAGCGAGCCGACCTTTCCGCCGATCATCTCAAGAATGTGGCCGACGGTCATCCGCGAAGGCAGGGCGTGTGGGTTCAGGATGAGGTCCGGTACGACCCCCTCCTCGGTGAACGGCATGTCCTCGTGGGGTGCGATGTGACCGACGACACCCTTCTGGCCGTGCCGGGAGGCGAACTTGTCGCCAAGCTCCGGGATGCGCTCGTCGCGCACCGACACCTTCGACAGCTTCGAACCGTCCTCACCCTCCATCAGCGTGACCGTGTCGACGATACCGGACTCGCCCGAGCGCATCGTCACCGACGTCTCGCGTCGCTTCTGCGGGCTGAGCCCGCCCATATCGTCGGGCTCCTCGAGAAACCGCGGCGGCGAGGTCTTTCCCAGCAGAACGGCGTTCTCGCCGACCGAGGTCTCCGGGTTCACGAGACCGTCCTCGTCGAGGTGCGTGTACGCCTCCTCGCCGCGTGCGCCACGAACCTCCTCGTCGGGCATCTCGAATCGGTCCTCCTGGCCACCGGGGTAACGCCGCTCCTCACCCTCGTAGGTCCGGAAGAAGTGCGAACGGGCGAGCCCACGATCGACCGAGCCCTGGTTCATCACGAGCGCGTCCTCGATATTGAACCCCTCGTAGCTCATCACCGCGACGACGAAGTTCTGTGCGGCCGGGCGGTCGTCGTAGCCGATCTGTTCGGTCGTCTGTGTCTTGACCAGCGACAGCTGCGGGTAGTGCAGCAGATGCTGGCGCGTGTCCGGCCGGACCCGGTAGTTGGCAGAGGGGAGCCCGAGAGACTGCTTTATCATCCCCGACCCCATCGTGATGCGGGGTGAGGCGTTGTGCTCGGGGTACGGGATCATCCCGGCACCGATACCGAAGATGAGCTGTGGGTCGACCTCCAGGTGGGTGTGGTCCTCGGTGAGGTCGTCCTCGTCGACGGCCACGAGAATGTCACCCTCCTCTTCGGCGTCGATAAACTCGATGTAGCCCCGGTCGACCAGTTCCTGGAACTCGATGTCGTCGTTCTCCAGTGCCTCGATCTCGGTCTCGGAGATGAGCGGCTCGCCGTTCTCGACGACGAGTAGCGGCCGGCGGGCCCGGCCGGCGTCGGCGTTGACGATCACCTCGTCGGTGCGCCCGTTGACCGCGACGTTTACCATCTCGCTGACGTCGCCACGGCGTCGGGCCTGCCGGATGCGGTCTGCGAGCTGTTCGGGGTTGGGGTGGGTCCCAACCAGACTTCCGTTGACGTAGACTTTTGATTCTCTTCGCTGACTCATATCAGTCGTCTGCGGGCCGTTCGACACCTTCGATGCCGGGGATGCCCTGGACTCCCATCTCGGCAAGTTCACGTTTGAGTCCCCGTTCGTCCTCGACGGTCTTCGACAGCTCCATCGCCTGGGCGAAGTTCTTCACCAGCCCACAGTTTGGCCCCTCGGGCGTCTCCGAGGGACAGATACGCCCCCACTGTGTGGCGTGAAGATCTCGCGCCTCGAAGTGGGGCTGTGAGCGCGAGAGCGGCGACCGGAGCCGTCGCAGGTGAGAGAGCACACCCATGTAGTCGGTTCGGTCGACCAGCTGGGAGACACCCGACCGGCCACCGACCCAGTTCCCCGTCGCGATTGGGTGTTCCAGCCGCTCGGTCAACACGTCGGACCGCACAACCGTCGACACCGAGAGCTGTCGGTTGCGCATGTTCGCCCGTTCGAGCTGGTATTTCACGTCCCGGGCGAGTTTGTTCAGCGCCGTCCGGAACAGGTCACGCATCAGATCGCCCGACACCTTCAGCCGCTTGTTGGCGTAGTGGTCCTTGTCGTCGGCCTCGCGCCGGCCGAGCGCCAGTTCGAAACACGCCTCGGCCATCCGGCAGAGGTAGTAGGCCTTGTTTATCCGGACGTCCTCCTCCTCGACACCCTCCTCGTGGAGGTGCGGGAGCAGGTACCGGTCGATAACGTAGTTTGCGCGTTTGAGCTGGTAGTTTTTGCCCTGACCGGAGGCGACCCGCTCGCCCAGCGTCTCGATTGCCCCTTCTGTCGTCTGGACGTCCGCGGCCTCCAGGTTCTCGAGCATGAACTTCACTATCTCGGGGTCTTCGCTGACACGGTGGACGATCTCCTCGTCGGACTCGAGTCCCAGTGCCCGGACCAGCGTCACGAAGTCGACACTGCCGGAGACGGAGGGAAACGAGACCTCCAGCAGACCGTCGCGGGTCCGTTCGACCAGCACCAGCGCGCGGTAGCCACGCCGCTGTGAGAACGTCTTTGCGACCTGTACGTCGTCACCGTACTTCGTGTCGGTCTCTGCGAGGATCTTGTTCGGCGCGAGGTCCTCGCTGGTCATCAGCACCCGCTCTGACCCGTTGACGATAAAGTATCCGCCGGGGTCTGCGGGGTCCTCGCCGATGTCGATGAGGTCCTGGTCGTCGAAGTTGGCGATATTGCACTTGTCCGACCCGATCATGATCGGCATACGCCCGACCTTTGTCTCGGTCTGGTCGACAACCTCCTCCTCTGTCTCCTCGCCACCGACCACGACGGCCATCTCCATGAACACCGGCGCGGAGTAGGTGATGTTGCGGAGGCGGGCCTCCTGTGGGTACAGCAGCTCCTCGCTGCCGTCGGCCTCACGGACCCTGGGTGTCACCACACGAACGTCGCCCAACTCGACGTAGACCGGCTCCTCCCCCTCCTTGTCACCGATGTCGGTGTCGATGGTCTCCTTTTCATCGACGACCTGCTGCATCCCCGTGTCGAGAAACGCGTTGAACGAGCGAAAGTGGTGCTCTGCGAGTCGCTCCCGCGAGAAGTACTCCCGGGAGATGACACGGCGCGTCTCCGTGTCTATCATTCTACCACCAGCCGGTAGATAACTGCCTCGTCTGTTGTGCGGGAGTCGCGCGTGATCTGTATCACGTCTCCCACCTCCGCCGCCGACGGGAGCGCCGGATCGCTCTTCTGTATCCTCGGCAGGTCTGTCCTGCTGATGTTGTACTCCTCGAGTACGTCGTCGAGTGCCGACTCCTCGACGACGGTGTGCTCCGGAACGAGTTCGTGGTTGCTTACATCTACCATGTGTTGTGTGGACAGAACGGCACGGTTAGAGATACTACAGTCACATTGACGAGGCGGGCAAATAACAGTTTCGAATCGTCAGTTCACGCGGGCGCGAACAGCCAGACACGGCCCGACTACCGACCCCCGGTTGGCCCCGCGATGTCCGGACCAGTCCTGCCGGCGTCGGGCGAAACAACAGTCAGTTTACCGTCCGGGAAGATCGGAACGCAGGTCCGGCCGTAGCCGTGGTCACACGTCGAGGCTGGTCGTCGCCGACACGTCCTGCTGTGCCGCGAGCGACCCTTCGGCCTCGTATCTACCGGCCGGCGGGTCACTCCAGGTGAGTGTCCGTTCGAGCGTCTCTCCCGGGGCGAGTTCCTCGGTGGCGAGAGCCTGTGTGAACATCCGACCCCTGCTCCACTGCCAGACCTCGTCACCGGTTTCGGCGTCGGTGACGACCACGTCGGCACGCTGTCCCGTTCGAAAGCTGAGCGCGACCGGACTCGTACCGTTGTTTCGAACCGTGAACCTGAACGTCACGTCACCGTCGACCGTGGCGTCGAGTGTCCCCTGTAGTGACATCACGAACTGCTACATCACGGCGGAATTTGGGTCTGACGACCGGCGATGTCGCGGCTCCGGTCACACGACAGGAGACACCGGGAACGGTGCCCGGCGGGTGACCGCGGGCCTCCGGACCGGGAACGGGTCAGTTGACCGGTATCTCGGTGCCGCCGTCGCCCGTGGGCTTCCCGAGTGTGACGGTGAGCACACCCCGGTCGTAGCTGGCTTCGGTCTCCCCCTCGTCGACCGGGGCGGGGAGACGGACCGACCGACTCACCTCTGTGCGCGGTCGGTCGCGAACAACGTACTGCCCGTCCCTGTCCTCGGCTGGGGCCGGTGCCTCGACGACGAGGCTCTGCTCGTCCAGGCGAACCTGTATCGACTCGGGGTCCCTGCCCGGCAGGTCCACGAGAACCGCGACCTCCTCGTCCCTGTCGAGCACGTCGACCGGCACCTCACCCGACAGTGTGGTACCGAACTCGGTGAACTGGTCGAACAACGCCTCGAGTTCCTCGAACGGGTCATCTCGACCGCTCATACTCTGTTCTACGCGGGGGGCAGTGTTAATCCTGCGGGGTGACCGGTCTGCCGGGACCCACCGGCCGAGAAAGCATTAATTGCGTCGGGTGACAGGGGCGAAGCAGAGATGACCCGGAACAGACCGACCGACGGGACCGGGCTGGTGAGCCGAGGTAGAGCAGAGAAACCGACAGCCGCCGCGGGTGTCGTCCGTGGCCCTCCGGACCGAGATGCGTGACTCCA
>JAQCNM010000108.1 GCA_028275025.1 Halovenus sp. | reverse complement strand
CGGCAACGTCAACGTCCGCGTGACCGCACACCCGAAGGCCGGTGAACACGACGAAACCCGCGGGCTCAAACTCCAGGTCCCCGGTGACTACGAGTTCACTGTCGGCGAGACAGACGAACTCGGCGACGAGGAGTTCACCGTCGAAGGGGTATACCTCCGCGACGACGCCAGCGGCTACGACACCGAGAAACTCGACTACGACGGCGACCGGGCGGTCGCAAAGGACGTCAAACGGCTGTACGTCAGAGACGAGTCGACCAGCGCGTGGTCGGCGTGGTAGTGTGGACGCCCGGGACCGTCTCGTCGAGAAACTGTGTGAGAGCAGGGAGCTCTCGGCGTCGACAGTCGCGGCGATGCGGGCGGTGCCACGACACCGGTTCGTCCCCGAACCCCACCGGGACGCCGCCTACCAGGACCGGCCACTCCCGATCGGTCGGGAACAGACGATAAGCGCACCCCACATCGTCGCCGTGATGACCGACCTGCTGGGGCTGTCACCCGGCGACGAGGTGTTCGAGGTCGGAACCGGCCGTGGCTACCACGCCGCCGTCACCGCCGAGGTTGTCGGTGCGGGAAACGTCTACAGCGCCGAGTACCGCGACAGCCTCGCACAGCAGGCCCACGACTGTCTCGTAGCGACAGGGTACGCCGAGGTGTCTGTCCGGACCGGCGACGGCCGCGAGGGCTGGCCCGAGCACGCGCCGTACGACCGGGCGTATCTCACCTGCGCCGCTCCGATGTTTCCGCCGGCGGTCGTCGAGCAGGTCCGCCCGGGAGGACAGTTACTCGCACCGATCGGGAACGGCACGCAGGTACTCGTCCACGCGACGAAGCGGGCCGACGGGTCGCTGAGGCGGACACGCAAGGGCCGTGTCCGGTTCGTCAGACTGCGGTGAATCGGTGACGCAATCGACACAGCGGTCACTCTCGCTAGAGACACTCACCGAGGGCTATTGCGGCGCTCGTCTGACCCGGGGAGCCCTGGGCGGGCACGGCAAACACTTATCACCGATGCCGAGGCACATCCAGCAATGACAGAGAGACACGCGCTCTCGACAGGGATGGGCAACCTGGACAACAGGTTCGAGCGGGGTGGTCTCTACCCGGGGTCGACGGTGGTCGTCCGGACGCCGGCAACGGCACTCGGACAGGTCGTGCTGTACAATCTCGCGGCCGGTCGACCGACCACCTACATCCCGGTCGGGCCGTGTGACGAGGCAACCAGACGGACCCTCCGGGACGCGGGTGGGCTCGACACGGCCCGGCTGTCCGTCGAGGCGTTGCCGAGTGCGGAGCCGGCAAAGGCACTACAGGCACTGCTCGACGGGTTGGAACTGCCGCCGGGTGGAACGCTACTCGTGGAACCGGCGAACCTGATCGAGGCGGGCGCGACCGCCTCACAGCACGCCACACTGCTCGCGATGCTCGCCGACCGGGCCGCGACGGCAGGCGGTCTCGTCGGCCTGCTCGCCGTCGAGGGTGACACACCCGACAACCGGTGGCTCACACTCCACGAGGCCGACACGGTGCTTACGGTGCTCCACGAGGTGTCGACCCGAGACGTCCACGACCACCTGGCACTCGAGAAACTCCACCCACGACAGCACTTACAGGATACGGACGACCGTGTGTTCAGACTCCCCCGGTCGCTTGAGATCGACATCGACACGAAGCGGAACCTCTCGCCGTAACCGGTCACACCGCCCCCGATTCGGAGTCGGACTCCGTGTCTCGGTCAGTCTCCGTTCCGGTCGACACGGTCGGCGAGTGGTTCGACGAGACTGTCGGCGACCGTGTACGGGTCCCGCTCGCGGTCGAGCACGTCGTCGACAAACTGTGCCAATCCGCCGCGGCGGTCCAGCTCCGCCGCGACGAGTTCGCTGACGTCCTCCCGGAGGAGACGGCGGATCTCGGCGGCGTACCGTGCCCGGGCGTTGCGCTCGCGCTCGCCGGTGCTGTCGAGGTGGTCGGCGTGTGCCTCGAAGCTCTCGATGAGGTCGTCGATACCCTCGCCCTCGCTGGCGACCGTCTCGACGACCTGGGGCTCCCACAGGTCGGCCTCGGTGTCGTCGTCGGCGTCGAGCGAGGAGACCGCGTCACCGGCGGCGTGGTGACCCACGGTGGCCGGAACGTCGCCGTCACCGTACTGGAGCATCTCGCGGAGCTCCTGGACGGTGCGGTCGGCCCCCGGCAGGTCCGCCTTGTTCACCACGAAGACGTCACCGATTTCGAGGATACCGGCTTTCAGCATCTGCACGTCGTCGCCACTCCCGGGCGGGACGAGCACGGTCACCGTGTCGGCGGTCCGGACGATGTCGACCTCGTTCTGTCCGGCACCGACCGTCTCGACCAGGATACGGTCCTTTCCGAACGCGTCGAGGGCTTTTACCGCGTCGGCGGTCGCCGTCGAGAGCCCCCCGAGCGTGCCCCGGGCGGACATCGAGCGAAAGAACACGTCCATGTCGCCGATGTTCGAGGCCATCCGGATGCGGTCACCCAGCACGGCACCGCCGGTGAACGGGGAGGAGGGGTCGATGGCGATAACACCGACCGTGAGACCACGGTCGCGGTAGGTGGCCGCGAGTTTGTCGACGAGCGTGGACTTGCCCGAGCCCGGAGAACCGGTGACACCGATAACCTCCGCCGTACCGGTGTGCTGGTGGAGTTGAGCGACCAGGTCACGGTAGCCCGACCGGCGGTTCTCGATGTTGGTGATGACCCGCGCGAGCGCCCGGTGGTCGCCGTTCAGCAGGTCCTCGACCAGGGCGCGTTGGCTCATCGCTCGGGTGCGTTCTCGCGGATGAACGCTACCATCTCGTTCATCGACGCGCCGGGGCCGAATATCTCGGCGACACCCGCCTGCTTCAGCCCCGGGCGGTCCTCGTCGGGAATGATACCACCGGTGACGACCAACGTGTCCTCGAGGGCTCCGTACTGCTCGAGTCCTTCGAGAATCTGTGGGACGAGCGTGTCGTGGGCACCCGAGAGAATCGAGATACCGAGCACGTCGACGTCCTCCTGGACCGTCGCCTGGACGATCTCCTCCGGGGCACGGTGGAGACCGGAGTAGATGACCTCGAACCCGGCGTCACGGAGCGCACGCGAGATGACGTGTGCCCCCCGGTCGTGGCCGTCGAGTCCGACCTTGGCCACGAGACACCGAATCGTTCGCTGGTCCTGCTCGACACTCATACAGGTTTGTATGTATGGTCGGCGTTTGGATGTTTCGGTCGGGGTCAGCCGACGACCGAACGTGTGAGCGACCGGACCGAGTGAGTGGCCGACGTGGGACGGGGGAGCGAACGGCAGACGGGTTCGAGAGACACGAGCAGCCATCGGGCGACGGCCCGCAGCCGGTGTGCTCAAGCGGGTCGAGACCCGACAGTAGTGTATGGACGTGGCGGCTGTTCGGGAGCGTGCCGGTGAACTCCCGGGAGAGTCGGGGGTCTACCAGTTCGAAACCGGTGACCGGGTGCTGTACGTCGGAAAGGCGGTAACACTCGACGAGCGGGTGCGGTCGTACGCCGACCCGCGGGGCGAGCGCATCCGGCAGATGGTCGCTCGCGCGGAGCGCATCGAGGTGACGGTCACGGACACCGAGGCACAGGCACTGTTGCTCGAGGCCAACCTCATCAAGCGTCACCGCCCGAAGTACAACGTTCGGCTAAAAGACGACAAGTCCTACCCGCTCGTGGCGCTGACCGCCCACGAGGCCCCGCAGATCCGGGTGACACGTGACCCCGACCCGGAGTCGACGGTGTTTGGCCCGTTCACCAGTATGCGACGGGTCGAGCGGGTGATAAAGGCACTCCGGCACGTGTACGGGCTGCGAGGCTGTTCGGACCACAAGTACGCCGGCCGTGACCGCCCGTGTCTGGATCACGACATCGGACTCTGCACGGCACCCTGTACGGGCAACATCGACTCGGAGTCGTACCTGGCCGACGTCGAGGCGGTCGAGCGGTTTCTCGGTGGTGAGACGGGTGTGCTCACGAGACCACTCCGTCAGGAGATGGAGACCGCCGCACAGGACCAGCAGTTCGAGCGGGCCGCGAACCTGCGTGACCTGCTCGAGGCCGTGGAGGGGTTCCACGAGGCGGGTGACCGTGCCGTGGCCGCCGGCGACAGCGACGACCGGCCGCCCCGGACCGACGTGCTCGGTGTCTCGCTGGCGGGCGGCGAGCCGACGGTCGCGGTGCTGCGCGCGGAGGGGGGACAGCTCGTCGACCGGGAGCGACACGGGCTCTCGGCCCCCGATGGAACCGACACCGGGACCGCGCTGGGAGCCTTTCTCCCGCAGTACTACGCCGACCGGGAGCTGCCCGACCGGGTGCTGTGCTCGGAGCAACCGGCCGGCGAGACACTCGACGACTGGCTGGCGGGCGCGGGGGTCTCACTCTCGGTTCCCGGTGCCGGTCGGGAGGCGACACTCGTCGATCTGGCGGTGAAAAACGCGAGTCGTGGTCAGGGTCGCCCCGACGGAACGACACGGCTGGCGCCCGCGCTCGGACTCGACGCCGCCGAGCGCGTCGAGGGGTTCGACGTGAGTCACGCCGGCGGCCGGGCGGTGGTCGGGAGCAACGTGGTCTTCGTCGACGGCGCGCCACAGAAGGCAGACTACCGGCGAAAGAAGCTCCCGGAGACGAACAACGACTACGCGAACATGCAGACACTGGTTCGCTGGCGGGCCGAGCGGGCGGTAGAGGGTCGCGACGACCGCCCTCGACCGGACCTGTTGCTCGTCGACGGCGGCGAGCCACAGCTACGGGCTGCCCGCGAGGGGCTCGCGGCGACCGACTGGGATGTGCCCGTGGTGGCCCTGGCGAAGGCCGAGGAACGGGTGGTCACACCGGCGGAGACCCACGACTGGCCCGCCGACGCCCCACACCTGCAGCTCCTCCAGCGGGTGCGCGACGAGGCCCACCGGTTCGCCGTCCAGTACCACACGACGGTCCGTGACGAGGTGTCTACCCCGCTTGACGGTGTTCCGGGTATCGGCCCACAGCTCCGGGCTCGACTGCTCGACCGCTTCGGCGGTGTGAGTGCCGTTCGGGCCGCCTCACAGTCGGAGCTCAGGGCGGTGGAGGGTGTCGGCGCGGCAACGGCAGCACGCATCGACGAGCATCTCTCCTGAGACCGGAACCTGCCGTGCGTTCTCCGCCAGCTGTCACGGCGAGTGTCTGTGGCCGTCGTGTCGTCCAGTGAGACTGTATCGCAGCGGTAACAGAGGTGATTGGCCGACATTCTCTTTACCCGGGGCCGAGTACAGGCAGGTAATGAAGGAGGCCACGAGCGCGGGAGCCATCCTCTTTCGGGACACGCGTGGCCGGCGGGAGTATCTCCTGCTCAAGAGCCGCCCCGGAGACTGGGAGTTTCCAAAGGGCGGTGTCGAGGGCGAGGAAGAGCTCCAACAGACAGCCATCCGCGAGGTGAAAGAGGAGGCCGGAATCGCCGATTTCCGGCTCGTCGATGGTTTCCGCAGAGACTACGACTACGTGTTCGAGGCCGGGGGCAACACGATCCACAAGACCGTCCACCTGTTTATCGCCCACTCCTTCGAGGCGTCGGCCGAACTCTCGGAGGAACACCGCGATATGCAGTGGCGTGACTACGAGCAGGCTATCAACACGATCACGCAGGACGGCCCCCGCGAGATACTCGAGGAGGCAGACGTGTTCATCGACGAGGAGTACGACCAGGGTTGACCGGACACCCGGCGGGTCGTCACAGGGAGCACGAGACGAGTTGCAGCAGAATCGACCTCCTCCCCGCGCTGAAGCGCGGGGATTCCTCCGTGGGTAATCAAAACCGTGGTCGGAACACCACCACACCGCCCTCGCAGGCGACAGTCAGAACCGATTCGGCAGTCTCACGACCCTCGACGGCCAGCGACCCGCGCAGGTCGCCCCACCCTGGGAACACCCCGCCGGGTGTGACGAACGCGATCACGTCGGCGACAAGCGTCGCCTCCGAGGGCCACTCCCCGACGGTCACACCCTGCTGGCTGACTGTGCCCCCTCGTCGTAAAATCTGGACTGCGCTGTACGGGGCTCGCTCCAGCGAACCCGGTGGTTCACGACACACCCGGGAGGGGGACCGGTGGCTGTCACAGAGCAACGAGGATCACGTACACCCCCCATATCCCAGTTGGGAACGTCCACAAGAAGACGCGCAACGCGCCGACGATATTCATTCGAGCCGTGTCACTCACACCGAGAGCAGGCACCGCTACGCTTTTGTATTGCAGTATAATACAATGCATACAATGCCGACAATCAGCGCCCGAATCCCGGAGGACGATGAGGAGGCACTGGCAGAAGTTGCAGCCATGCTGAGTGAGGATAAAAGCTCGGTCATTCGCAAAGCACTCCGCGAGGGGCTTACAGAACTCCGCGTTCGACGGGCAATCGAGCAGTATCAGTCCGGCGAGATCTCGACAAATCAGGCAGCCCGCGTTGCCGGTGTCAGCGTTGCTGAGTGGCTAGAGATTGCCCGTGACCGGAATCTGACGACACAACTGTCACCCGAGGATCTCGACGCCGAGGCTGAGACGGCGCGGGAGATATGACCCATCTGTACGTGGACGCGACGACACTCATTGCACTGAGCACGGTCGGAGAGCTCAAGCAGTTGCCTGCTGTCCGGACGCCGCTGTTCGTCCTGCCCGCCATTCAGGCAGAGGTAACTACACAGCCGGCCGCGGCGAATCTCGAATCGTTCCTGCAATCCGAGTCTGTGAGCACCGAGCCGCCGGTCACAGTTGACGACGAACGGGCGATGGAGGTC
Organism: Halovenus sp.; assembly: GCA_028275025.1. Lineage (GTDB taxonomy): Archaea > Halobacteriota > Halobacteria > Halobacteriales > Haloarculaceae > Halovenus. The sequence continues at coordinate 6 of JAQCNM010000108.1, read as the reverse complement.
CTCGGA
>JAQCNM010000105.1 GCA_028275025.1 Halovenus sp. | reverse complement strand
GCCGGCCACGTCCACAAGTTCGGCTACACCGACCATCGCGGGGTGCTCACGGTCAACTCGGCGTGCTGGCAGTCACAGACCGACTTCCAGGCGAGTGTCAACCTCGACCCCGACGTGGCGTACGCCCCGATCGTCGACCTCCAGACGCTGGATCTGAGCTACGCACAGTTCGTGTGACACACACCGACAGGCGGGGGGGTGGCCGCGCCGCCCGAGACGAGACGGTGCTCGTTCGGGACAGGATCCACACGCACCGTGGTCACTACTCTCCTGTGTCTACCGGTGTGACGTCGAACTGTTTGCGGAACTGTTTCACCGCCTCGTCGGTCCCGACGAGGACGATCTGTTCGTCACCGGTGAACCGGTGCTCGGGGTCGACGGTGCTCGACAGCCCGGTGTCGTCCTCCACAGCGATGACGAGACAGCCAGTTTGTTCGTAGATGTTCGAGTCGGCAAGCGTCGAGTCGGCAAACGGCTGTGCAGACACCCGGATGATACGGATCTGACTGGCCGGTGCGAGCACGTCCTCACCACGCAGTTCGCCGGCGACCATCCGTGCACTCACCCGTGGCACCGACAGGACGTAGTCGGCACCAGCACTCAGTGCCTTTCGTGTGGCGTCGGTGTCGCTCACCCGGGTCAGTACCTCGATGTCGGGGTTCAGCGACCGCGACAGGACAGTCGTCAGCATCGACGCCGAGTCGTCGGGCAGACAGACGATGACCGCGCCGGCGTTCTCGATACCGACCTCTCGGAGACCAGCCTCCGAGGTCGCGTCGGCCACGACGTCGACCCGTTCGTTCTCGTCGATGTCGATTGCTCTCGTGTCGATATCCGCCTCGGTCACGACCGACTGGGCGGCCCGGCCCACCTCGCCAACGCCGGCGATAACAACGGAGTCACCCCGTGAGATAGACCGTGCCGGTCGCGTGAAGTCAGTAAACGCCTCTAGCGCGTCGTGGGGACCCGACACCAGCAAGACGGTACTCGGCCGAATGACGGTGTCCGGGTCCGGCGGCAGGTGTAACGCACCGTCGATCCAGGCACCGATTATGTTCGCCCCGGTCCGTTCTCTGATGTTCGAGTCCCGGACACGGGTGCCAGCCAATCGGCTCCTCTGGTGGACCGGTATCTCCGTTATCTCGACGTCGGCACCCAGGTCGACGGTGGCGGTTAGCTCCGAGCTCAGCGACGAGACCGCCTTTTCGGCGAGTCGCTGTCCGAGCACCCCACGCGGGGAGAGCACACTGTCGGCCCCGGTCTCGAGCAGCACGTCCCGCAGGCTACTGTCGTCTGTGAGCGTGATAATCTCGATGTCCTGTCGCATCGACCGCACCGTCAGAATCGTGTCTACGCTCGCCTCCCCCGTGTCCGTGATGACCGCCCGGGCGGAGTCGATACTCGCCCGCTCGAACGTCTCCGCATCCTGTGGCGAGCCGTGGATAGCCGGAAAGCCGTCGTCGGAGAGCCGCTTTGCTTCCTCCCGCGAGGACGATATCAGCACGTACTCTACCCCGAGTTCGTCGAGTTCGTTCAGCAGCACGGCGGAGTCACGCCGGTACTCACAGACGATGACGTGGTCCTGTTTGGGTGTGAGCCGGTTGTCGAGATTGACCTCGGCACCGGTGAACAACGGGATGATTATCATCCGAAGTGTAAAGAACCCGATACCGATACCGGTGATCTGTGTCAGAGAGACTACCACGAACATAACCGGGTGGCTCCACAGACCCGAGTCCTGCCCGTACCCGGTGGTCGTCATCGTCTGGATGACGAACTCGATGGAGGCGAAGATAGACTGATTCACCCCTTCCAACCGGGAGAGTGTGACGTTGTACACCACCGCGAACAGGAGAACGACCACCGCGAGACCGAGCAGGTAGTACAGAACAAACCGGTTTCGGCGGCTGAATTTCAGCTCTGGAGACAACAGAGAGTCTGAACCCATCGTATGCTCGCACGAGAGTCGTTCGAGCAGGCACAAAAGCCTGCGGTTAGAGCAGGGAAACACCCACAGTCTGGGTCACGAGTGAACGGAGACACGTAGACGATACCTCTCGTCGTCACTCTGTGTTCCTGGAACCCGGTTTGCGGGCGCGAGGACCGTGTGGGAGTCGGCTCAGAGACGAACTGGAATCCCGCGCTCGTCGAGGTACCGCTTTGTCTCCTCGATGGAGTACTCCTCGAAGTGGAAGATAGAGGCCGCGAGCGCGGCGTCCACGTCGGTCTCTGTGAACACCTCGTAGATATCCTCCGGACCGCCACACCCCGAGGATGCGATGACCGGGGTCGAAACCGCGTCGGCGACCGCCCCCATCAGCGGGACGTCGTACCCCTCTTTCGTACCGTCGGCGTCGATGGAGTTGACGAACAGTTCACCCGCACCACGCTCCTCGGCCTCCGTGACCCACGAGACGACGTCGACACCGGTTCCCTCGCGGCCACCCTTTACTGTGCACTCGAACCAGCACGACTCCCCGTCGACCGTGACGTAGTGCTCGCCGGCCTCGTCGTAGCGTCGACGGGCGTCGACCGAGATGACGATACACTGGTTTCCAAACGCCCGCGCACCCGCCTCGACGAGCGCCGGGTTCTCCAGCGCACCGGTGTTTATCGACACCTTGTCGGCACCGGCCCGGAGTGTCTCTTTTATATCGCTGCGGGTGCGGATACCCCCACCCACGGTCAGCGGGATGAACACCTCGTCGGCAACCGCCCTGACCGTGTCGAGCATCGTCTCCCTGCCCTCGGCGGAGGCCGTGATGTCCAGAAAGACGAACTCGTCGGCCCCGGCACGGTTGTAGGCCCGTGCCATCTCCACCGGATCGCCCGTGTACGCGAGCTCCTCGAAGTTCACCCCCGTGTACACCGCCGCCTCTCCGTTCTCGTCGATATCCACGTCGATACACGGGATGATGCGCTTGGTCAGGGGCATTAAACAGATGCCCGTATGAGGCCCGTTCTCAAAAGCTGCCTGACTGTGTCTCCCGGCCACCCGACCGCCGGTGGTCTCCACACACCCGCTCGTGTGGTGTGTCCTCGTCGGTGGCTCCCGGTGCTCCCGACGGCGTGTCGGCGCTGACATCCTCCCACGGCTAAGGCCGTAGGGTTCCCGACCACAGGCCGGGCGGTCCACGGCGGGAGGTTCCCCACTCGTTCGCGGTGGGGTTGTGGGCCGTGCCAGTACGACCCCCGACCGAGAGAGCGGGCTTCATTTCCCTCCGCGAAGGGTGCGTATCCTTACCTCGGACTCGGCATCACGACTGACGAACGCTGACATGATCAACATTTCGCCGGCTGTCGGCTCCATCCCACGAGTAAACTCGTGGGCTTTCGCCTCGAAACTCTGTAACTTCGGCCGCGAGACGCCGGCCCACCGGGTTTGTATAGTTAGCCACGGAGACGACCGGGGGTCTGTGTTACTAGCATCAAGACACAGAACGGTGGCGGTCGTCTGTACACCCACGAGTGATGTCACAGACACAGTCTCTGTCCACCGATACGGTGGTCGCGACACGCAACGCGCGCCGAACCTACTACCTCGGCGAACCGGTCCACGCCCTCGACGGTGTCTCGCTCTCGCTCCCGGCAGGCTCGTTCACCGCGGTCATGGGACCGAGCGGCTCCGGCAAGAGCACGCTGATGAACCTGCTCGGCTGCCTGGACACACCCGACGAGGGTGAGGTCGAGATCGGCGGGCAGCGGGTCACCGAGCTCTCCGACTCGAAGCGAGCACACCTCCGCGGAACGGAGATCGGGTTCATCTTCCAGACGTTCAACCTGATGCCCCGCCTGACGGCCGCCGAGAACGTCACACTCCCGATGGTGTTCAACAACGACGTCGAGACGGGCCGCCGGGAGCGTGCCGAGCAGTTGCTCACCCGCGTCGGACTGGGCGATAGGCTCGACCACGTGCCGAGTGAGCTCTCGGGCGGGCAGCGCCAGCGGGTCGCAACCGCCCGGGCACTGGTCAACGAGCCCTCGCTGGTGCTCGCAGACGAGCCGACCGGGAACCTCGACACCGACACCGGCGCGGAGATACTGCGTCTGTTCGAGGAGCTCCACGCCGAGGGCCGGACGATACTGATGGTCACCCACGAGCGTCAGGTCGCCGAACACGCAGAGCAGATCGTCCACCTCGTCGACGGCGAGATAGCGGAGGTAGAACAGCTCGACACCGACGCCTCGAACAAACGAACGGTGACGACAGATGAAACTCACTGAGAGTATCCGGATAAGCTGGCGAGCCATCACCGGCCACAAGCTCCGGTCGACGCTGACGACGCTCGGCATCATCGTCGGTATCGCCGCGGTCATCACGTTCATGGTGCTTGGCGGTGGCCTCGAACAGGACGTGTTGGGTGACATCAACACGGAGGAAGACACCGGGATACAGGTGGTGACACAGGCCGATACGGGGTTCGGCGGTGGTCAGACACAGTCCGTCCCGATATACACACAGAGTGACGTGGCGGCAGTTTCGAACGTCTCCGGTGTCGAATCCGTCACGCCGTCGGCCTCACTGTCGGCCGTACAGCTGACACACGGCGGGGAGACGATCACCGGCGGCAGTGGCTCTGTCTACGGTGTGACGGCCAGTACCTCCGACAGGTTCGAGTCGGAGCTGTACAACCTCACCGCGGGTGAGCCGTTTGGCGCACAGAACGAGGCAGTCGTCAACGAGCGGATGGTCGACCTGAGAAACGAGGTCGGCGGCGAGAATCTGACACTCGGTGACGAGCTCACCATCCAGTTACAGGACGGCAGACAGCTGAACCTGACCGTGACCGGTATCGTCGACCAGAACACCGGCGGCGGCCAGCCGCGTGTGTTCGCCCCGCTCGAGTACTACGACACCTCTGTCGAGACACCGAGCGGTGACGAGGAGCGTGCGTACCCCGCCCTGTTCGTGCGGGCAGAGAACGTCGACCAGGTCGAGACGGTCAAAGCTGCTCTCAACGACTATCTCCAGAACGAGTCTGCCGCGGCAGAGCTGAAAACCGACGACCAGACCATCGCGGTCCAGACCGTCGAGGACGCCGTCGACCAGTTCACCGCGTTTCTCGACCAGCTCCAGCTGTTCATCGGTGGTGTCGCCGGCCTCTCGCTGTTTGTTGGTTCTATCGGTATCGCCAACATCATGATCGTCAGCGTCACCGAGCGCACCCGGGAGATCGGTATCATGAAAGCCGTCGGGGCAAAGAAACGCGAGGTGGTGCAGCTGTTCCTCGTGGAGTCGCTCATCCTCGGGATAATCGGTGCATTCTTCGGGGTCCTGCTGGGGCTGGGTGTCGGTTACCTCGCGCTGACAGTCCCCGGCTGGCCGATGGTCGTTCCCTACGGCTGGATTGGTATCGCCGTGGTCGTCGGTGTGCTGGTCGGCGTGTTGGCCGGTCTCTACCCGGCCTGGCGCGGTGCCCGGGTCGACCCTATCGAGGCACTCCGCCGGGAGTAACGGCCCGGTCACCACCAACCGGCCCAACACGCGGCGGTCTCCCGGCGAGACGCGAGGGCCGGTCAGTCTGCCGGCGTCACGTCGTCGTCTCCGGTTGGTTTGTCGACGGTGCGTCCGAGTCTCCCCCGAACGACACCGACGTTGCCGGGTGCAGCACGGCTGATCCGTTCTGCGATGGAGCCAAACAACACCCGCTCGGTCTCGCTTTTCTCCGAGAGACCGACACAGACGGTGTCGTACTCGGCCACGGCGTCGACAATCGCGGTCTCGGTGTCCTCCGCGACGACGATTCTGGACTCGTACTCCTCGGGGGCGAGTCCGGCCCGGTCGGCGATCCACTCGACAGTCCTCTCGCCCCGAGCGCCTCGCGTGTGGGTTCGTGTGCTCGTTGTCTCTCTCGTGGTCGGCGTAGAGAACGCCCGTACCGACGATTACTCCGTAACGTAGTAACTGATTCTACCGGCCTGTTCCCGTTCCCGGTGACTCACCGCTCGCGTTGCCGGAGCACGACGATGTAGCGGGTCAGCGAGCGGTGGACCCGGCGGCTAAAGGCGGCCTCGGTCTGCCAGCCCGCCGCGCCCGCGGGTCGGGCCCAGGGGCGGTCCCCGACAACGACACACCGCGGTGCGACCCTGCTCGCCTCCGCGAGCGCGTCACCGACCAGCGTCCCGAGCTCCCCCCGTATCTTCGACTGTCGCCCGTAGGGGGCGTCGAACACGACCGCGTCGAGAGCATCGTCGGCGACCGGCAGCGAGGCGGCGTCACCCCGGAACACGGACCAGTCACCGTCGAGTAGCTCTCGGAAGTTCTCGCGCGCACCGGCGGTCATCTTCGCCTGTGCGTCCATCCCGAGCACGTCAGCCCCGACCAGCCCCGCCTCGAGGAGGATACCGCCGGTGCCACACATCGGGTCGAGCACAGTCGCACCCGGTCGGGCACCGGCGATGTTGGCGAGCGCCCGGGCGAGCTTCGGGTCCATACTCCCGGGCTGGAAGAAGGGTCGCTCGCCGGGCTGGCGGTCGCCGAACCCCCGGTCGACGGTCGCGGCCAGCCAGCCGAGTGCACACGTTTCGCCCGCAAACAGCGCCCGGAGCTCGTGGTCCGGGTCGTCGAGGTCGACCCCGAACCCGCGCTCGACCAGCACCGACCCCAACTCCCGCTCGGCGCGCTGGGTGTCGACACCGGTGGTCCCCCGCACGTCGACGGCCCGCACCGCGACCGTCCCCGACCGGTCGATACCCGCCGCCGAGAGCAGTGCAACGGCGTCACTCACCGCCGGGTCACAGGTCCCGACGAGCCGACTCGCGCGGTGTGTGTACGCGAGCCCCGCGAACCGGTCACCGAGACCACGGGCCCGTGCCAGCCCCGGCGCGAACACCTCGACGTCACTCGCCACTGTGCCCGCCTCGTAGGCCGCAAACGGGTCGTCTGCCCCGGCAAGTTCGAGCACGTACACGCCCGTACTGGCGGTGGGACGGGTATCAGCGTGGCGGTCAGCGTCGGTTTCTCGACCGGTTTTGTCGCTGACGGGTCCGAGCCACGAACATTTATAAGACTTAAATACGTTACTTAAACCGAGACATGGCAGATCCAAAGGAGACAATCAACATCGAGAACGTCGTCGCGTCGACGGGAATCGGACAGGAGCTCGACCTGCAAAGCGTCGCGATGGACCTGGAGGGGGCAGACTACGACCCGGAGCAGTTCCCGGGGCTCGTATACCGCACACAGGAGCCAAAGTCGGCGGCGCTCATCTTCCGCTCGGGCAAGATCGTCTGTACCGGGGCAAAGAGCACCGACGACGTCCACGAGAGCCTGCGTATCGTCTTCGACAAACTACGCGAACTCAACATCCAGGTCGAGGACGACCCGGAGATAATCGTCCAGAACATCGTCACCTCGGCCGACCTGGGCCGGACACTGAACCTCAACGCGATCGCAATCGGGCTGGGGCTAGAGAAGATCGAGTACGAGCCCGAGCAGTTCCCGGGGCTCGTCTACCGGCTCGACGAACCCGACGTGGTCGCCCTCCTGTTCGGGTCCGGCAAACTCGTCATCACGGGGGGGAAACGGCCCGACGACGCCCGCGAGGCAGTCGACAAGATCGTCAGCCGGCTCGAGGAACTCGAACTGCTTGGCTGATCACTCGACCAGGCGCTCGATCTCGGTCACCAGAATGTCGCTCGCCCCGACAGTCTTGAGTTCGGCGATGGTCTCGAAGACGCGGTCCTCGTCCACGACGGCGTGAACCGCGACCCGGTTGTCGCCGGCGATATCCATCACCGTCGGACCGCCCATCCCGGGGATGACCTCGCGAACCTCGGCCAACCGGTTCTCGGGGACGTTCATCATCAGGTAGCGTCGACCGTCTGCGGCCAGCACCGACTCTATGGCGGTCGCTACCTGCTCGAGTTTCGGGTCGTCGGTGACCTCCGGGCTGGCGAACAGCCGCACAGAGGAGGCGAGTACCTCGTCGATGACCGCCAGCCGGTTCATCCGCAGGGTCGTCCCCGTCGAGGTGATGTCGACGATGCCGTCGGCGATGTCGACGTGCGGTGTGAGCTCTGTCGCGCCCGACACCTCGACGACGTCGACGTCGACCCCCTCCCGGTCGAAGTACTCGGTCGTGACGGTCGGAAACTCCGTGGCGACGGTCCCGCCGGCCAGGTCGGCGACACGCTCGATCTCACCCGCCTCCGGCGCGGCGAGCACGAGCCGGCAGGTCCCGTAACCGAGGTCGAGTAGCTCCACGAGTTCGACATCCGACTCACGGACCTGGTCGTAGCCGGTTATCCCGAGATCGGCGGCCCCGTCGGCGACGTACTCCGGGATGTCACTCGACCGGGCGAAAAGCACCGTCACCCCGGGGTCGACGGTGTCGGCGTACAGTTTCCGGTCTGCTCCGTCGACGAGTGTGAGCCCGGCCCGCTCCAGCAAGTCGACGGTCGGGTCGTGCAGACGACCCTTGTTGGGAACGGCGATGCGCATACGCCGGTTCGGGGTGGCCCGGTCAACTGTCTTTCGCACCGAACCTGCCCGTGAGCCTCCGCTCTGTGTGTCGTGTGTGGTCGGTCCGGTCACGTCGGGTCGGGCGGTCGCTTCCGCCTGTGTCGCTGCCAGCCACCAGACACAAAGGCTCTTTTCTCCCCGCCACGTACCCGCGTGTACATGGACGACCGTCGCGACGAAGACGAGATGTTCTGTCCGTCGTGTGGGGAGCGGATGCGCCGGTCTGTGAACTTCTGTCCGTCGTGTGGAGAGCAAAACCGGAAACAGGGGCAGAACCGCTGGGGCCCCTCTCCGGCCCCCGAGGACGGCCCGGAGGACCGCGGGGCCGAACCCGACGGCGACCCCGGGTACGCCCAGGAGGCGGGCCACACTCCCCCGACAGCGACCAGCGCTCCCCGGCAGCCACAGCCAGCAGCCGGGGCACAGCCGACTGGTGGTGTGCCCGGTGAACCGGTCAGCGGGACCGACACCGTCCACTGGCGGAGCTACCTGCCCCCGCAGTTGCGCCGGGCCACGGAGTCGAGTTGGCGTGTCGTCGGGGTCTCGCTCGGCCTCGGACTGCTCGGTATCGTTCTGCTCGCGGTGTTCAGCGGTATCGCCGGCGGTGCCCTCATCGCCGCCACGGACCTCTCGGAGGGTGCCGCGCTGCTGGCCGGAACGGCTATCGGCCAGCCTCTCGGGTTCATGGGCCTGTCGCTCGCGTATCTCCGCTACCGCGGGCTCGACTGGAGTCAGATAAAGGGGTATCTCGGTATCCGCCGGCCGACACTGCGACAGGTCGGGCTGATATTCGGCGCGTGGCTGGCGCTGATCGTCGGTATGGGTATCGTCGCCGGTCTCGGACAGCTGTTGCTCGACCTCCTCGGGATGGGTGCCGACCCTGCCGAACAGGAGAGCACAGAGATATTCGCGAACAACCCCGAGGTGCTCCCGCTCGGGGTCCTGATGATGTTTCTCGTCGTCGGGCCCTGCGAGGAGATTCTGTTCCGGGGTGTGATTCAGGCCCGGCTCCGCGAGCGCTTCTCCGCGCTCCCGGCGATCGGGTTCACCGCGGTGTTTTTCGCCGCTATCCACCTCACCGGCTTCGTCGGTAGCGCACAGGCCATCGTCGTCGGTATCGCCGTGCTCGTCGTTGGCGGTCTCGTCTTTGGCACCGTCTACGAGTACACACAGAACCTGGTCGTGGTCTCACTGCTCCACGGGTTCCACAACTCGATGATACTCGTGTTCCTGTACATCGGCGAGACGACGAACGTCGAGAGCGAACAGGCGCTGACGACGGCTGCCACACTCCTCCCGGTCTGACTCACCGGGCTCACAGCAGTTGCTCGAGCTGTCGTCGCCGCGTGGCAAGCTCTACAACCGGGTCCACCGCGGGGTCGTTGGCGAGCCGCCTGAGCACCAGTAACGGGTCGACACCGGCCCGCTCGACCCGCTCCAGGAGTGTCGACACCTCGGTGCGGTAGAGCGCGAGTTCGTCGAGCAGACCGAGTAGGAGAGCCATCGGGACAGCCGCCTCGGGGTCGGTCGGAAACCGCTCGTGGACCCGCCCGAACGCCGGGTCTGCCGGCGGATCGGCCGCCGGCTGGAGTGTCAGGCAGTCCGGGCACAGCGCGACGACAGCCTCCGACCCGGGCACAGACGAGCGTAACGGTTCGGGCACGGTGAACGTGACCGGGTCGGTCCCGCAGTCTGGACAGTCCATGCCACGGCTACAGCGGCAGCGCTCAAACCGTTTGTGTCCCGCTGGGGGACACGACCAGGACTGTTATGCCGCGCCCGGTCGACCGCCCGAACATGGGCGTTCTCGAGGTCGTCGTGACGGCAGTCTGGGTGATGTTGCCGGCGTACGTCCCCAACAACGCAGCGGTGCTGGCGGGTGGTGGGCGGCCGCTCGACGCCGGGCGGACACTCGGCGGTGCCCGCCTGCTCGGTGACGGAAAGACCTGGCGTGGGCTCGCCGCCGGCTGGCTGGCGGGTCTCGCTGTCGCGCTCGTGCTCGATACACTGCGCGTGGATATCGCCGACGCCGTCGGTGTCGACCTGCCGGGGTTCCCGCTCGCGGTGGTGGTTCTGTTCCCGCTGGGTGCGATGCTCGGTGACGTCGGGGCCTCGTTCGTGAAACGCCGGACTGGCCGCGAGCGTGGCGCCCCGTTTCCCGGGGTCGACCAGCTCGATTTCGTTCTGGGCTCGCTGCCGTTGGCTCTCGTGGCCGCGCCGTCGTGGTTTCTCGACACGTTTACCCCGGGTGTGGTCGGTGTCGTACTCGTGGTGACCCCGGTGTTGCACGTCCTGACGAACGGGCTCGCCTACCTGGCCGGTCTGAAAACCGAGCCGTACTAACCCTCGACCCCGGAGATCTCGACGCGTGCGCCGCCACTCTCACTCTCCGTGACCTGTACCCTCCAGCCGTGTGCCTCCACGATGTCTTTCACGATGCGCAGGCCGAACCCGGTCCCGTTTGCCGCTGTGGAGTAGCCGCTCTCGAACAGGCGCTCGGTGTCGGCGGGGAGCCCGCTACCGTCGTCCGCGACGTAGAACCCCGGCTCGTCGTCGAGCACGTCGACCGTGACCGTCACGTCCGCGCCACCGTGTTCGACGGCGTTTCCGACGAGGTTCTCCAACACGGCCGTCAGCCGGTTCCGGTCGGCCTGCAGGGTCAGGTCGGCCGGACACACCAGTGTCGCAGTGGACGTTTCGACGTTGCTCCAGGCCTGCCGGACGACACTGGCCAACTGGACTGGCTCTGTCTCACCGATTGTCTCGCCCTGTCGGGCGAGTGTGAGCAACTCGTCGATGAGCCGCTCCATCCGGTCGAGCGCACCCGCTAGCCCGTCGACGTGGTTGCTGTCTGTCTCCTCGGCGAGCAGTTCGAGCCGGAGATTCGCCACGTTCAGCGGGTTCCGCAGGTCGTGTGAGACGAAGCTGGCGAACTGCTCGAGGCGTTCGGTCTTCCTGGTGAGCGCCTCCTCGCGCTCGATGCGCTCGATCGCGGTCGTCGTGTGGCTCACGAGCAACTCGACGAGGGTGATGTCGGAGTCGTCGAACGTGCCGGGCTCGGTACTCACGGCCTGGAAGACGCCGTACTCCCCGACCGGGACGCTCAGTCCCGACTCGATACTGTCGAACGCGGGGTCGGTCTCGTCACCGGGACTGACCTGGTCGACGATGTACGACTCGCCGGTCTGGAACGTCTGCCCGGCCAGCCCCTGGTCGACGGGCCGGCGCTGTCCACCCTCCGGCTGTGCGTCCTCCGAGAGCGCGTAGGGAACGAGCCACTCACCCTCCTTGATGGATACACTGCAGATCTCGAACTCGAGGACATCGGCCGCGGCGGTCAGTGTGAGTTCGCAGGCCTCCTCGACAGTCTCTGCGGTCTGGATGGTGGTCGCCATCTCGTGTAGCGCCTCGAGGGCCGCCTCGTGCTGCTTCTGGGCGGTGATGTCGCGGGCGACCCACAACACCTGTCGGACGCCGTCGTCACCCTCTCCGACCGGCGACACCCGTGCTTCGAGCCACCGGCTGTGGCCGTCCCGTTGTACCTCGTACTGGATAGACTGTATCTCCTCGCTCTCCAGTGCCCGGTCGATGGTCCGTCGCACCCTGTCGGTGACCTCCGGTGACAGCAGGTCGCCAACCCGGCTCCCCACGAACTGCTCGGTGTCGTCGGGCACTACCGGACTGTCCGTGCCCGCGAGGACGTCGGTGTACCGGCCCCGCTCGTCGATGTAGAACGCGATGTCCGGAAACGTCTCCGAGAGCATCTCGACCTGTTCCCGGGTCGCTGTGTCGCGCGACCCGTCGACAGCCGTTCGAACCTGCTCTGTCACCCCGCCGTCAACAGACCTGAGCAAACCACTGATAGCCTCGTCCGTCCCGGTGGCCAGCAACACCGGGAGCCCGGGGTAGGCCCCGCGAATACGCTCGACCGTCTCCACGCCCTGCCGCCAGGTCTCTGTCTGTGTCACGACGACACAGTCGAACGTCTCGATGTCGAGGCGGTCGAGTGCCTCGTCGGGCGGCGCACGCGAGACAGAGATCCCGGCACTCTCGTCTTCGAGTGTTGTCAGCACTGTTTCGTCTGTCTCAAACGAATCGGTAGTGTGCAACACACGAATCGGCCGGGCCATCGCCGGCACTTACAGGTTGCATGATAAAAAACTCCGGGGTGGTTAGCTGTGTGGACAGTCTCGGCTCGGGTGGTCTGTGCTCGTCACCCGTCAGACCGGCTCGAGCCCGTGTGCCTCGCGGAGGGTGTCGATGTACGACCGGAAGCCGGTCCGGAGGTCGTACTCGACACGGTAGCCGAGATCGGCCTGTGCCGCCGACACGTCGAGGTTCTGTGTCCACGGGAGTTCCCCTTCGTCGGACACGTCGAGGTCGGCAGCCGGCAGAATCGAGCGGACCGTCTCGGCGGCCTCGCGGACTGTCGCAAGCTCGCCACGGACGTTGTACACCCGCTGGTCGAGCTCCGCATCGGGGGTGAACGCCGCCCGACGAAACGCCTGTGCGATGTCGCGGGCGTGCTGCCAGTCGATGACCTGGTCGCCGTACTCCACGCTGAACGGCTCCCCGAGAGCGGGTTTCTCGACGATGTTCGCGAGAAACGCCGACCCGCCGGTCTCCCGGTAGGGGCCGTACGCGACCGTCGGCCGCAGGCCGACCTGGGAGACGCCGTACTCCTCGTGGTAGACCCGCGCCTGGTGTTCGTTGTAGGTCTTTGTCCCGCCGTAGAGCGTGTCGGGATAGACCAGTTCGCGCTCGTCGACCGGGCCCGTGTAGTTATCGGGCGTGGCGTACACCGCCGCACTGGAGGCCCAGGCGACCCGTTCGACCTGGTCGTCGAGTGTACGCGCGGCCTCCAGCACGTTGTTCGTCCCGAGAACGTTCACCCGGAGCGCGCTTCGGGGGTTCTCTCGGGCGGTGTCTGTCAGCAGTGCCGCCAGGTGGATGATGTGTGTCGCGCCGGTCTCCCGGACCGCCCGGAGAACGTCTGTGGCCTCCGAGACGTCACCCCGTCGAACGGTCACCTCGTCGGCGACGCCGAGCTTCGAGAGAATCCGGTCGTCCGTCGAGCGGTCGTACGCCACCACCTCGTGGCCCGCCGTGACGAGGTCCTCGGCGACGTAGGAGCCGAGAAAGCCTGTCCCACCTGTGACGAGTACGGTGTGAGTCATTCCTCGCTATCTGAGAGTCCAGTGTTGATAAAAAGTGAGGTTCGCCGGTTACAGCGGTAGCGAGGCGAAAGCCCACGGCTTTAGCCGTGGGATAAGGCCGATACGACATGCAACAACCAACGTGAGATAGACTCTCTGTAATCCGAACAGTTATACTACACGAGAAACTACTAATAAGTAGACATGCGACATGCTGCTGCGGGGAACGTGCTCATGCTCAACGCAGCTACGAGTGCGTCTCAGTACCACTCACACACCACCGTAGCCCAACCAGCAGCGGTTGGCATGTCACCCCAGGACTCCCTTTGCGGTGGCTGCAACGGGGAGTCAGGCCGATGGCCCGGCCCGCTGCTTACGATGCTGGACGCCCGTAAGTGTCACTCCCCTCCCGGGAGGGCAACACCGAGCAGATATCCAACCCGCCGCACCCTCCGTTGAGGGCTGAAGGTGTGTCAGCAAACCCGTAAGTTCACAGCCGGGGTAATCGACTGGGTAGATTACCCACGGAGGAATCCCACGAGTTCAGTCGTGGGAGGAGGTCAATCGTGGAGCCCACCGACCGACGCGTAGAACGATGACTGTAGCTGCTCGCTCATCTCCTCCTCGCGGTCGATGCGCGTATCGATGACATGGGGTCGGTCCGTGGCAGCGGTCGCGGTGTCGAGTGCCGCGGCGAGGGCGCTCGGTGTTTGAACCCGGTGGCCGACCGCCCCGAACGCCTCCGCGGCCTGCACGAAGTCGGTGTCGTGGAACTCGACACCGGAGATCTCGTCGTCGTCTTGCATCTGCCGGACCATCCCGAGGCTGGTGTCGTTGAGCACTACCACCGTCACGCCGAGACCGTGTTCGACGGCCGTCTCGAGACTGGTCATCGTCATCGTGAACCCACCGTCGCCGGCGACCGCGACGACCGACCGGTCTGTCGCGAGCGCCGCCGCCACACCCGCGGGAACCGCCCACCCCATCGCGCCGACACCACCGCTCCCGAAGTACGTCCGGGTGCCCGGCGTCTGGAGGTACTGCAGCAGCCAGAACCGGTTGTTGCCCGAGTCGGCGGTGACGACGGTCTCCTCGTCGACGACCCGGTCGATCTCGGCGACGGCCCGCTGTGGCTTGACCGGGACGGCGTCGGACTCACAGGCCGGGGCGTGAAACGACTCGCGGGCACGGGCGGCACGCTCGCGGGCCCACTCCCCGTCCACGTCGGCGGGTGTCCGCTCGGCGAGCACCGACAGGGTGGCCGCTGCGTCACCGACCAGCCCCACGTCGGCCGGGTAGACCCAACCGGCGTTGCGGGAGTCGATGTCGGCGTGGAGGATCGTCTGTTCGTCCGGGCGGATGAACCCGGGTGCCTGCCAGTTCGTGTCCATCGGGTTGAGCCGCGAGCCGACCACGAGCAACACGTCGGCCTCACTCACCAGCTGGTTCGCCCCCTCGTGGCCGAACGAGCCGATGACACCCGCGGCGAGTGGGTGTGTCTCCGGGATGGTCGACTTGCCGAGATACGAGGTCACCACGGCGGCCCCGTACTCCTCCGCGACCGTCCGGAGCGTGTCGTGGGCACCGCTCGCGTGCACCCCGTTGCCGGCGACAACAACGGGTCGCTCGGCCGCCGCGAGCGCCTCGACCGCGGCGTCGACGTCCCCCTCGACAGGTCTGCTCTGCCAGTTGTCGACCTGGTCTGTTGCCTCCCAGACCGGCGGCACCGGCTCCTCGGGTAGCTCCGCCGTGACGGCATCACCGTCGAGCACGACGGCGGTCGGCCCGGGTCTGCCCGCGGTCGCGTGTTTGACGGCGAGTTGCAGGCTCCGGACCGTCTCGGTCGGTGACCGGGGGAACCAGTGTTCCTGTGTGTACGCCGACAGCATCGACGGGAGGTCGATTCCGCCGTAGTCGCCGCGGGCCTGCTGGTACGGTGCGAGGGTGGAGTACTCGCCGCGCTCGCTCGCCTCCGTGATGACGACCATCGGCGAGGAGCCCAGAAACGCCTCCATCTGACCGAGCGCGCCGAGACTCCCGATCCACGGCCCCTGGCCGGCGAGCACACCCGGCTGCCGGGTCATCCGCCCGTACGCCTCGGCCATCACACTCGCCTCGCGCTCGTCGCGCGGTCTGACGACCGTTATCGGTGACGTGTCGAGCTGTTCGAACAGCTCGATGACCCGCCCGCCCGGGTAGCCAAAGACGTACTCGACGTCGAGCGCTTCGAGGTCCCGTACTAGCCGCTCCGCGGTCTCGGTCATGTTCCGTGCTGGCCCGCAACCGGCTTTGTTCTGTCGGTCGTGTGGACTCTCGGCCGGGTGTCTCGGCCGGTTTCGTGAGCCGACACGCACTCGCTGTCGACTCACAGCCGCGCCCGACAGTCGAGACGACACCGACTCCACGCGCTCGACCCGCTCGCGACCCGAGCAACCGACCGTGCCCCCTCTCTCGCCTGTCTCCGGAGTCTCTACCCGTTGTTGGTCTCAGACGGCGGCCCGCTCTCGCGGACCGTCCGGTTGTAGATCTGCCACTCCCCCTCGTAGCGCCGGAGCTCGTAGGTTATCTCCTCGCGAACGGCCTCGTGGCTGTCACCGCGGGTGGTCCGGACGACGTCTGCCTCCGCGGTGGTGTCCTCGACGGTTATCCCCTCGAAGCTCAGGCTGACGGTGACGTTGCTGTCCCGAATCAGCTCACTCGCCCGGGTTTCGGCCTCGCCGTATATCGGTGACTCCGGGTGGAACGTGTCCATGTGGGCCGTGAACTC
This sequence comes from Halovenus sp., assembly GCA_028275025.1. Taxonomy (GTDB): domain Archaea; phylum Halobacteriota; class Halobacteria; order Halobacteriales; family Haloarculaceae; genus Halovenus. Next base: position 4,109 of record JAQCNM010000105.1, on the reverse strand, counting down.
GTCTGCTTCGAGAGTCCGGGCGTTCAGCTCCAGCTTGAGCTCGATGTTTCGCATCTCGTTACTGCTGGTGAGCTCCGTTCGACTGAGCGCGAACACCCCGACTGTTGTCGCGCCGCCCAACAGCAGTAGCCGCCGGCGGTTGAGCCCATCCTCCTCCGACGGCGCTCCGTCCTGCCGACCGCTCTCCCCGTCACCCCGACGTGGTGGTGTGTTCCGCTCTGAGTCACTCACACCGGTTTCTACCGGCTAAGAGCAATAAGCTCACCGGTGGCGGCTTCCGGCCTACAGCTCCACCTGGAAGCTGTACTCGTGGGCCTGGGCGGCGACAGCCCCGAGCAGGTCGGCGGTCCGGTCGAGGTCGTCGAGGTCGAGCAGTTCGACGGGGGTGTGCATGTAGCGGTTCGGCACACCGACGTTCAGCGAGGGGATACCGCCGTGGGCGGTGTAGAACGCGTCGGCGTCGGTCCCAGTTCTGATTCCAGCGGCCTCGAGTTGGACGTCGATGTCGGCGGCATCGGCTGCCGCCCGGGTCGCCTCGACGACGACCGGGTGGTTCGTACTCCCCCGGGAGACAACCGGCCCGCCGCCGATCTCCACCCCCTTCGACTTCGCACCCGGTGTGTCGGGCTGGTCGGTGGCGTGGGTCACGTCGATCGCGATGGCGACGTCGGGTGCGAGGTCGAACCCAACCATCTGTGCTCCCTTTAGCCCGACCTCCTCCTGGACAGTGCTGACCGCACAGACTGTGACCTCGGGGTCGCGCTCGGCCGCCCGGCGCAACCCCTCGGCGGCCGCCCAGATGCCGATCCGGTTGTCCAGCCCCCGTGCCGTGATGCGGCCGTTTGCGAGCTCCGAGACCGTCTGGTCGAACGTGATCGGGTCACCGCGCTCGACCAGGTCTGCCGCCGCCTCGGCGCTGTCGACCCCGATATCGACGTGCTGCTCGGCGATGTCGTCGACCTCGTCGTCCCGGTCGCGCAGGTGGATCGCCGTCTGTCCAATCACACCCGGCACCGGGCCGTCGTCGGTGTGGACCCGGACGTGTTGGCCGCGTGAGACCGTTCGGTCGGAGCCACCGATACGCCCCAACCGGACGAACCCGCTGTCGTCGATGTCGCGCACGATGAACCCGATCTCGTCGCCGTGGCCCGCGAGCGCCACCGTCTGCTCACCACCCTCGACAACGGCGACCGCGTTGCCGTACGCGTCTGTCTCCACCGTGTCGGCGAACTCGGAGACGTACTCGACCCAGGCGCGCTGACCCGCCGTCTCGAACCCCGATGGTGTCGACGTACCGAGCAGATTCTCCAGAAACTCACGCTGTGACCCGTTCATACACTACTCTCGGGTCGCAACGTCCTCAAGATTGCGCTCTCCGGGTGAACTACCCTGACCTACCGCGCTCGGGGCTACCCGCCCCTCGCTTGTTGAGGACAGGGCTTCCTGTTTCTGTGTCGGAATTTATACCCGACGTGGGCACAGGGATTCCAGACTCCGCAGGCGACTTCCCTTTACAGGCGGTTCGGAGTGTCCCACTCCTACCTGTTGGACACTCAGCCACAACCGACGGTGCGCGCTTCTTGTCGTCGTTCGAAAGACTCCGTCTTTCGTGATGACGAAAATCACAGATTTTCGAACCACGCTTGAACACTGTCGGACGCGTGACGAGCATCGTACCATTGGGTGCGACAAGCAGGATAGTAAATGTGTCGATTGAACTGTATGAACAAGTGATGACGGCGCTGTATCCCCGCCCTACTCACTCGCTTCGCTCGTTCCTTGAGGACGGGGGCTTAGCGCCTGTATTCAGCTAAAATAATCAGATAACTCCGAGTCCTTCGCGGGACAGGAGTAACGGGGGCGTGGCACTCCCACCGGCGGGTCGGGTCGCAAACGTAAGTTCCCAACTCAGCGGGCCTTTGCCCGTGGGAAGCCCCGCCGTTTAGCGCGGGGAGGATCTCACGCCTTTGCCAGTGACCGACTTGGCCGCGGAGCCCGGGTCGACCGACACGCTTATACAGAAACGCCCGCTCAGTCCCGATAATGGGTATTAACGAGCGTATCTCAATTAATAACCCGTCCGACTGGCTCTCCCCGCTCGGGCTCGTCGCGGCGGTCTTGCTAGTTGCGCTGTCGGCGGTCGGACTCGCCGCGGGGGCGGGGAAGGTGACCGTCATCGCGTGGGTCGCCTTCGTGGCGATGTCGACCGGCGCGTTCGCGGGTGCACGCGCGTCAACGTCGTACCCTGTACGGCTCATCTGGGGGTACGGCCTGGCGAGCGGGGCAATGGTGGCCAGTTCGGCGGTGTTTCTGCTGCCACAGGCGGTCGGGCTCTCACCTCGGGTCGGCGGGTTCGGCGTCGCCACCGGCCTGCTGCTCGGGTACGCCGCGCACATCATCGGCCACCGGCTCGGGCACGTCGACATCGGGCTGGACCTGACGGCCGCACAGATCTCCGCACACGCGCTCGCAGCCGGGGCGATCATCGGGCTCGTCTACGGCGCGATGCCCGAAGTCGGGCTGTTGCTCGGGGTGGCTATCGTCTCTCACAAGGGTCCGGCGGGCTACGCGGCCGCCCACCGCCTGCGCAGCGGCGGGCTACCCGTCTCCGCACTTCTGTTGCCCGCCGCGGGCGTCGGGCTGACGGCGATCCCCGCCGCACTCCTCCCCGTCCCCGAGATTGCCGCCCTCAACGCCGCGGTGTTTGGCTTTGCCGCCGGCATCTTCCTCCACGTCGCGATGGACTTTTTGCCCTCGTGTGAGGTCGGTGGCGAGGTCGATACGGTCTGCTCGCTGTCCGAACACTCCCACGCACACCTCGACCGGCTCCGCATGCACGCCGTGGCGAGCACGCTCGTCGGGGGGCTGGCTGTCTTTGTCGCCTGGCTGGTCGTCGCCTGACCCGTCGCCGGGCGGGCCGTGACCACGAGTGAGGCCACAGTCGGACCCCGCTCGCCTCCGGAGACGGGGGTCGGACGGTTCCGTGGCCTGTGACTATACGGCCGGCCTGTCGCTCAGTCTGCCGGCAACACCGTGGTACGCTGTTGTGCCCGGTCGCCGGGCCAGTGCAGGTGATATGTCGCCTCCGTCGGGCCGTCTGTCTCCGACCACTCCCCCGCGTCGCCCAGGACATCTGTCTCGGGGGCCCAGGTCTCGGTTCCGCCGGCCGGGACCAGCCGGGACTCCGAGGCGGCGGGCGCGTACGCGACCCGCGGCCCCGAGCGGTTCAGCGCCCCCACGAACCGGCCGGCGCGCTCGCCCTCGTTGGTGACCGAAACCTCGACGACCGGCGCCGAACCTGCCTCGACCGAGTCCGGGACCGACCACGAGACGGACAGCGGCGGCGACTCGGCGGCCAACCGCGCCCGGACGTCCGGCGGGGGGCTCCAGACGTTGCCCGACCAGGTCAGGCCGGCCCCCTCGGGCGCGCCGGTCGCCGGCAGCGGGAAGCAGACCCACCCCTCGCCGCTGTCGGCGTCGTACCGGCTCCGCTCGTCGTGGTAGCGCCGCCAGAACTTCCTGGGTTCCTCCGTCTCGAGGGGACCGTACTCGTCGCCGTCGAACCGGACGGTGAGCGCGGGGCGGGCCGGGGGGTCCTCGGCCGTGACCGACACCGAAAGAAAGAGATACTGTGTGTCGGACTCGCCGGAGACACCGAGCGAGTCCGGCGTCGCGAGGGTGACGACCGCAGGCTGGAGCGCCAGGACCGACGCCGCCAGCGAGCCGGTCGACGAGGGCCGGTCCGGTGTCGTTGCGGTGTCGGCGGTCGGCTGGTCGGACGCACACCCTGCCAGACCGGCGAGGCCAGCCCCACAGAGCGCGAGCAGGTGTCGCCGTCTCATTGTGACGGCTTTCGAGCGTCGGGTAAAGTGTGTTCAGGAAGCTACAGCGGTCGTTTGACACTCCGGCGACCCCGGGCGCTTGCAACAGCGCCCGACGCGTGAACGCTATGCCGCCGGTGCGGCTGAAGATGTACTAATCCGCTCGGCTCCGACATCATCCGCGGGCGTTTTCAACTGTACTCCCGCCAGCGGTTACCACAGTCCTTGCACTTGAAGAACCTCGTGGGCGGTTCGTCGGCAGAGCCGGTCTGTTTGATCGTGTACCAC
>JAQCNM010000098.1 GCA_028275025.1 Halovenus sp. | reverse complement strand
CGACTGGCCGCGATGAAAGCCGACGAACACGCCGAGGGGAAAACCCCCGAGGGTGCGGTGATGGCCTCCGACGCCTTCTTTCCGTTTCCCGACGGGGTGGAGTACGCCGCCGACGCCGGTGTCGAGGCGGTTATCCAGCCCGGCGGGTCGAAAAACGACGACACTGTCATCGAGGCCGTAGACGAGCGCGGACTCGCGATGGTGCTCACCGGCCAGCGGGCCTTTCGCCACGACTGAGCGGCTCTCCCGACCGCGTGGACCGCCCAGTGCCCTGACCGTATTAGGACCTCCCGGTGAGTGAGCCCAGCCCAGTGGCTGCTCCTGGCGTTTCCGCTTCCATTTATCCGAGTCGGCGGGTGGGTGTGCTGGCTCGACGTGAGCACACGCCACGACGCGGCTTTTGTGCCTGACAGCCGAACCCGAGGGTATGCCCGTCACCGACGAGACCGAACTGCGCGAGATACTGGCACACGACCGCGTCGCGGTTGTCGGCTGTTCGAGCACACCCGGAAAGGCCGCCCACGACGTGCCACGGTACCTCCACCGGCAAGGGTACGACGTGGTCCCGGTCAACCCCTACGCCGAGGAGATACTCGGCCGGCAGGCGTATGACTCCCTCGCAGATGTCCCCGGCGAGGTGGATATCGTCGACGTGTTTCGCCCGAGCGAGGAGGTGAGCGGTATCGTCGACGAGGCACTCGACCGCGACGAGACGGCAGTTATCTGGCTCCAACTCGGTATCCACGACGACGAGGCCGTCGCCCGTGCGGAGGCGGCCGGACGGCAGGTCGTCGAGGGGTTGTGTATGGAGCCGACCCACCGGCGACTGCTCGGCTGACCCGGTGCAACGCCGGTTTCCGCCCGGTCTGAGACGACGAGCAGTGCCCGCCGGACCCGGCGGCCCCATCGCGCAGGCTTTAGCGCAGTTTCGGCCTCTCGGCACCAGACAGCTTAGAGAACGTGACACCGGACCCGGAGTGACCCCCCCGGCCGGAGTTTTTCGAGTGGGTGGTGATGCAGGCCGAGGACTGTCACACCGACCGGCTGGCGACTCACGGCAGAACACGGTGCCGACGGGAACGCCGGGCCAGTTCGAGGGTGGGACCGACGGACCCGCGTACAGGCCGGGTGGAACCGGGCCGACGAGACCGGTGTCGAGGACACACCGACGGTGACACACAGGAAGACACCACGGGTATCGAGGGGGGCCGAGAGCCGGGCGCAGGGCCGAGCGGCCTCAGACGAGCGCGTCGCCGTCGAACGCGCCGCGGTCGAAGTCGATATCTAGCAGTGTGAGCAGCGTCGGCGCGATGTCGTGGAGGTCGGCATCGTCGAGGCGGGCCCGGTCGTCGTCGACGAGTAGCGTGGTGTTGTCGAAACTGTGCATCCCGTTGCGCGGGCTGTCGGAGAAGACGGTGTCGCCGCCGTCGAACCCGGCTTTCAGGTCGAACCCGTGTTCCGGAATCGCCACCAGGTCCGGCGCGATACCGGTGTGGTCCCCGCGGAACGCGTCGTCGCGGCTGACCACGCGCTCGACAACCGGCTCGCCGTCCGGCCCGGTCATCTCCTCGATGTCGGCGGCGAGTTCACGCCGGACCGCCTCGTACTCCGCCTCGGGAACGCTCCCGCGCGGCTCCCGGCCCTCCAGATTGAGGTAGAATCGGCCGGGGCTCAGCGAGTACGCCTGCGTCTCGTCGGCGATGTCGCCGAGCTCCGAGGGGTCGTCGCGGTAGGAGAGCCAGCCCTGCTGGTCGAGCCAGACGTTGCAGTCGACCTCGTAGTCGAGCGTGGTGAACCCGTGGTCCGAGGCGACGACGAGCGTCACGTCGTCCGGGAGTGTCGCCCGGATCTCGCCGAGACACTCGTCGAGTCGGCGGTAGAACTCTAGAAACGCCTCGCGGCCGGGGCCGTCCCGCTCGTAGTCCTCGAACAGAAAGTGGTTGACCCGGTCGGTAGTCATGTAGACACCGAAAAACAGGTCCCAGTCGTCGGCCTCGATGTAGTGCATAAACGCCTCGTGGCGGCGTTCGAGTGTCTCGTGTGCGTCCTCGACGAACGCGGTCCTGTCGTCGTCGTGGCCGAGTTTCGCGTTCACGTCGAGCCGGTACCCCATCCCGTCGAGGTACTCGCGGATACCCTCCGGGTACGCCGCCCGCTCGATGTCCGGCGACAGAAAACCAGAGACCATCCGCTGAACACCGCGTTCGGGCGGGAACGTCACCGGGACGTTCATCACGGTCGCATCGCGGTCGGCCTCCTGGACCCGGGTCCAGAGACGCGTCGCCTGGACGTCACGACCCATCGGAACGTAGGTGTCGTAGGAGCCGGTTTCGCGGTCCTGAAAGCCGTAGACACCGGTCTGACCGGGGTTGACACCGGTCGTGAGTGTCGGCCAGCAGGCGCTCGACTCGGGGGGGACGATGCTGTCTATCTCCCCCCCTGTACCCTCGTCGACCAGCGCGGTGATGTGCTCGAACTCCTCGGCGTTGTCCGCCAGCAGACTGTAGGGCACACCGTCGATACCAACAAACGCGACCCGTGGACCCTCGTCACCTCGTATCCGGTCGAGCAGACCCATACACCGCCTTTTGGGGACACACACAAGAAGGTTCTTCTATCGACGGCCGATACCGGCGTCGACGTCGGGCCCTGCCCGGGTTATCGCCCAGTCGGACCGCTCACTCCCCGGTGTCGGACCACTCGTCTTCGGGTGACTCCTCCTCGGTGGCGTCCTCGTGGTCGACGGTCACCGGAACGGTCGTCGGGTGGTCGAGTTCGACCGGTGGGGTACTCGTTGCCATCACCGCACGGGCTGGACACCAGAGACAGTCCCCATGTGCACAACCCGTGTCGGGGCGACCGGTCGTTGTCGGAGGTATCGTCGGGGGTCGTCAGTCGGCCAGGTCGGGCAGGTCCACAGCGACGTCGTGCTGTAGCCCCGCCGCCTTCACCGTGTTGTAGAGCAACATCGCGCGGGTCATCGGGCCGACACCACCGGGAACCGGTGTGATAGCACCGGCCTGTTCGCGCGCACTCTCGAACGCCACGTCACCGACGAGTTCGCTCCCGCCGTCGTCGGTCTCGACACGGTTGATGCCGACGTCGACGACGACCGCACCCGGTTTGAGCATCGAACCGTCGACCAGCTCCGGCACGCCCGCGGCGGCGACGACGA
>JAQCNM010000094.1 GCA_028275025.1 Halovenus sp. | reverse complement strand
GTCCGACGGTAACACCGCCGCCACTCGTGATGTCTCCGGCGTCCGTGTCGGATTTCAGTGTCACGTCGCCACCTCCTGTAATACCTCCGGTGGTTGTGTTTTCTTTCAGTTCGACGTCACCGAGAGCGTCGATCTTTCCGTACCGTTCGCCCTGTGGTACGGTGACGTCACCGGTCACGTAGATGTCATCACCCTCTACGTAGTCGTCGGGGCTGAAATCACCCTGCTCTCTGACGAGGAACTCTGTTCCGAGACTGCCGTCCGGGTTGCTCACCCTCACAGGCTGCTCTCCGTACGCTTCACCGACATCGACGCCCTTCCCGTTCTTCACCGTGATGTTGATCGTATCGCCCGCGCCGTCGCTCGCGCCCGCCTCGTACTCGACCGTCTCACCGTCCGCGGAGACAACCGAACCGGTCCCCGAATTGACGTTGTACTGGCCCTTTGCCCCGGGGTAATCGACCGAACTGTTGGTACCGCTCAGGTTGAGTGTAAACTGGTCCCCCTGTTCGAGGTTTGCGCTCAGGTCGATGCTGAACGTCTGTGACTGTTTTTGGTTAGCGATGAGGTCGGTGGCTCGCAGGTCGGCAAACGGCCCTTGTTCTGTTATCTCGACGGTGAACTCGTCGGTGTCGCTGCCGAGACTCACGAACCCGGCACTATCCTGTGCTCTAATCGTGACCGTGTGGTTGCCCGGCTCCCAGCCCGTGGTGTCGATTGTCCCGCTCTGAGTACTCAGCTCGATTGTGCGATTCGACTGGTCCGTGTCGAACTCCTCTATCACCCCGGAGCGGTCGTCACCCGATCCTGTCGCACCGTAGCGGATCTCCTTGATAGGTGTGGCGCTTCGCTGTCGCCCCTCGCTGCCCACGCTGGTGACAGTACCGCCGAGACTGCTGAGATTGATCTGTTCCCCGGCCGTTGCCTGCCCGGCGTCGTCGGTGTCGAGTGTCACCTTCGGCCCGTTTGTCGTTCCGTTCTGGCTCCTGCCCGGGGAGTTTTCCCTGACGGCAGAGAACGTCTCTCCCCTCTCGCCGCCGTCGTAGCCGACCTGCGCCATCTGGAGTGTCCAGTCACCCGACTTCAGGGTGACTGTCACCTCTCTCTCGCCGGTCTCTGTTGCCCGTACCCGTGACGGTCCTTCGCCGAACGAACGCCCAAACACACCCTCCTGGGTCCAGACACTCGGTGTCCGTGTCGGGAGAACGAGTGAAATCTCACCGCCGTCCGGCTCTATCGGGACCTCTGTCGTGGGCCCGTCGAGCGTCACAGGTTCGAGCCGTGTCTCGAACCCGCTCTCGGACACCTCCCCGTCGAACAGGATGATATTGAGCTGTCTGGTCCCGTTCCGGACGAGTCGCTGGTCGGTCACCGGCAGGTTCGTGTCTCTGAACTCGTTGTACAGCATCGAGTGCTCGAAGGTTGTCGTCGGTGCCTCCTGGTACTGGTTGTAGTCGGCCTCGTACACCAGAGACCGGGTCTCGTGTTCGGCTCCGAGCAGTGTCGACTCGGGGTCCCCCCTCAGGCTACCGTCGACACGGCTGTCGTCCACTGTCGCGTTCGTGATGTTGATACTCCCGTACTGTTGACTCCGCAGTGATACCTGCGGCGGTGGTGGGTTGACCGCGACCGCCCGTGAGGGGTAACTCGTCCCGAGTTGCACGCTAACAGGCGGGTGTTCGCTCACGCTACCCTCCCGGTCGCCGCTGCGAACGTCGAGTAACGACGAACTGAGTTCGATGAGATCCGACTGAACGGACTGTTGTTGCTCGAACTCGACGTCTTCGTTTTGTTGTGGCACGACCGTTGCCTGGTAGACGCTGAAACTGACGACCAGGATACCGAATATCAGAACGAACCCGATGACCGTCGAAACAGCCTGGTCCTCGCCGCTGATTCGGTCTCGAACCCCGGTCATTCTCTCACGCACCTCCCCGGAATACACATACACGTATTGATAATAAAACCCCTATGTCACCCGCTCGTCGGGCCGTACGCCGAAAATACAGCTGTAGTGTACTCATTATTATATATAGATGCTCCGTACACAAACGCCCCTCGATTGTTCCACGGGTCGGCCCGGTGTTCTCGACAGGGTGTAGACTGCCTGTCACCGCCGCCGGCGAGCGACGCGGGTCTCGGCAGTCTCCTCGGTGACGAGTTCGTACAGGGTAGCACGGTCGCCGTCGCCCGTGGGCCGGAGCACCCGGCCGAGACGCTGGGTGAACTCCCGTTTGCTGCCGGACCCCGAGAGCAACACCGCGACGTTCGCGGCAGGCACGTCTATCCCCTCGTCGAGCACGTTCGCGGTCACGACCCGCGAGTACGCTCCCTCGCGAAACCGGGCCAGAATCTCGCGGCGCTCGTCGGCGGCGGTCTCGTGGGTGATCGCCGGGAGGAGAAACCGCTCGGAGAGCCTGTAGACGAGGTCAGTGTGTGCGGTGAACACGATGACGCGGTCCTCGCGGTGGCGGTCGAGCAGGTCGGCGAGACGGTCTAGCTTCTGCTCGGCGTTCATCATCACCTCCCGGGCTCGTTGCTTCGCGAGCAGGGCCTCCCGTGCTCTCGGGTCGGTGCCGGACCGTTTGACCAGTTCCTGGTAGTCACTCCCACTCCGGAGTGTGATACTCGACTGTGCGAGGTAGTCGGTGAACACGCCCTGGTTTTGCTCGTAGGTCTCCCGTTCCTCGGGGGTGAGTGTCACCTCGATGCGTTTTATATCGTAGCCGGCGAGGTGGTCGCCGGCGAGGTCCTCGGCCGAGCGGCTGGCAACAACCGGTCCGAGCAGGTCGGCGACGACCTCGTGTGCGCCGTCGGGTCGCTCGAAGGTCGCCGTCAGTCCCATCCGTGCCGGTGCCGCCAGTAGCCGTGCGATGTCACGGTAGCCCTGGCCGCCGAGGTGGTGGGCTTCGTCGAAGACGACGAACCCGAACCGGTCACCGAGTTCGTCTGCCCGGAGGTACGCCGAGTCGTACGTCGAGACGGTCAGTGACTCGACCCGCTGGCTCCCCCCGCCGAGTCTCCCGACCGGTTCGTCGAACTCCCGGTCGAGTTCGCGGTGCCACTGGTCGAGCAGGTCCAGTGTCGGTACGACCACGAGTGTTGGCGTGTCGAGTGCGGCCATCGCGGCGACAGCGACGACGGTCTTCCCGCTACCGGTCGGCAGTTCGACGACGCCGCGGTTGTTGTTCTCACGCCAGGCGTTTACTGCCGCCTGCTGGTACTCCCGGAGCCGGTAGCTCGTTTCGAGTTCGAGTGTCGGCAGGTCGAGTACGTCGTCGGCCACCGACAGACCGGCCTCCGTGAGAGCGGTCCGGACCTGGGGGTACGCAACGGCCGGTGCCCGGCCGGTCTCCGAGCGGGGGTCGTACTCGACGACATCGGCCGGCACCGCCCCCGACAGGTCGCCCTCGACCCGTATCGTCCCATCCTCGTAGCGCAGACGGACCTCCGTCACACCCCGAACTGGGGTCGCCGGGCGTATGAATCGTGTGCCGACCGGACCGACCTCGTCGGAAACCGGATGTATTTATCCCCCGAGTGATTACACCCGATTAACTGTGACCGAGGACTTCTACGATATTCTGGGGGTCTCTCGGGACGCCTCCGAGGACGATATCGAGCAGGCGTACCGCGAGGCCGTTCGAAAGTACCACCCGGACGTGAGCGACGACCCCGACGCCGAGGAGAAGTTCAAGCAGGCAAAAAAGGCAAAGGAGGTGTTGACCGACGAGCAAAAGCGCGAACAGTACGACCAGTTGGGTCACGAACGCTTTATCGAAGCAGAGAAGCGTGGTGGGGCCGGTGGCGGCGAGAGAGCAGGCGGCGCCGGCGGCGACCCGTTCGGCGGCGGTGCCGGCCCGTTCGGTGACATGCAGGACATCTTCGACCAGTTCTTCGGCGGCGGCGGCTCACAGAACAGGCCACAGCAGGGTCGTGACCTCAAGACCGACCTGACCATCGACCTCGAGACAGCCTATCACGGGACCGAAACCGAGGTGACGGTCACCCGACCGGAGGCCTGCCCGGAGTGCAACGGGCGCGGACATCCCCCCGGTAGCGAGAGCCGCACCTGTCCGGAGTGCAACGGCCGGGGCCAGACCACACAGGTCAGACAGACCGCCTTCGGCCGGATGGAACAGCGTTCGGCCTGCCGGCGGTGTGGTGGTGAGGGAACAATCCACGACGAGACCTGTTCGACCTGCCGCGGTGACGGCGTTGTCCGCAACCAGGCAACACTCTCGGTGGAGATTCCTGCCGGCATCCAGGACGGGCAGACCCTGCGGATGGACGGCGAAGGGGCACCCGGCGAAGGGCCGGCGCGGGCCGGGGACCTCCTCATCGAGATCGGCGTCGAGAAACACCCCGAGTTCGAGCGCGACGGGGCGGACCTGATGACCCACGAACCGGTCTCGTTTCCCCAGGCGGTGTTCGGTGACACCATCGAGATCGAGGCGATCGACGGCACCGTCGAGTTCGACCTCCCGAGCGGAACTCAGAGCGGCGAGACGTTCCGGCTCTCGGGAAAGGGGATGCCCCGACTGCGGGGCCGAAGTCAGGGTGACCTCTACGTGACCGTTCAGATTGTCACCCCGGAGAGTCTCAACACAGAGCAACAGGAGGCGCTCGAACAGTTCGCCGCCGCCGGTGGCGAAGAGATCGACGTCGACCAGGGCTTTTTGGACCGCCTGCGAAACAGTCTGTGATGGTGATGGAGACTATCGCCGACCTGAGTGACCGGTCGTGGGCGCGACGGTGTCGACACCGACGACCTCGAACCGTCGAGTCGCGTTCTGTTAGGCGGTGACCTCCACGAACAACGGGTGCTCGTCACGGGGGTACTCGCGCTGCTGTCTGTCGGTTCGACAACCCCCCAATCCGGGGTGGGGACCGACCCGACCACAGTTGTTGCCGACGGTGACAGTCGAAAGGACTAACCCCCGAGCCGAGTATCCAGTGACATGAGCAACGACCAGGCGGGCGAGTACTACACGGCCGAGCGCTGGCAGAACTGGCTCCGGCGCCTCCGCGACGCGGACCTCGACCCGGAGGAGGAGGAGTCGGTTCGGCTCCTCTGGAATCTGCAGGACGATACGGCCATCGCGGTGGCGAAGATACTCGCCGACTTCGAGGACGGCCCGCTTGACGAGGAGGCGGCACTGACCGAACTCGTCGACATGCACGAGATCGTGTTCACCGAGGAGGCGTTCGACGACGAGGCAACGGCGATGCTGGTCGAGGGTGCACAGCGGTCGCTTGAGTGTGTGCTGTACGCCGCCCAAGAGTTCGTCGCGGAGGGGCCCGCCGAGGGAACAGTTCCGGAGTACATCGAGGCCGCCGCCGGAGCCGAGGCCGACGACGATCTCGACGCGGCACTGGGGTACTGCGTGCAGGCCGGCACACTGGTCATCGACGACCAGACCCTCGACCACGACCTCACCGAGAATCTCGAGTTCGGGCTCGTCACCGAGTGGGTAAACGGACTCGACAGTCTCCAGCGGGCGATGAGCGAACCCGAGTTCGTCGAGGAGGAGTGACGCCGCGGTTCCCCCTGGACTGTGGCTGACACTCGGTTTGCTACGACATTCGTTCTCGTATGAACACGAATCAGAAGATACTTTACCGTCAACATCATACATTAACTTAACAGAGTAGTGGGGCGGTCCGAGACTGCCGATTGGGCGGCGGTTTCGGTGCTTGGTCGTCGGCAGGTACAGTCGACTCTCGTGCGGGGGGATCTGGGTGAGACACTGTGAGCAAGTACACTGACACGCTCGGCGGTGACAGACGCGGCATCTCGACAGTTCTCGGGTTCGTCCTGATATTCGGCATCCTGGTCGTCAGTTTCAGCGCCTACCAGGCCGAGGTCGTTCCCGAGCAAAACGAGGAGGTGGAGTTCGAACACTACCAGGAGGTGAGAGAGCAGATGACGGAGCTCCGGAGCAACTTCGTGTTGATGTCGGAGAGTACGTCGACACGCGCGGTGTCGGTCGACCTCGCCGCCCGGTACCCCTCCCGGGCGATATTCGTCAATCCACCGCCGGCGACAGGCGAACTCCGAACGGTCGGAACCGAACACGACGGAGTCAACGTCACAATCGAGAACGCGGTGGCGGTCGACGGCGAGACCGCCGACTTCTGGAACGGTAGCAAGGTCACCTACGACACAGGGACCATCGAGTACGATCCGGACTACAACCGCCAGCGCGGGACCCCTCCGTTGGTCTACGAACACACCCTCCTCCACAACAACGTCGAGAACGGCGGCCAGTCGGTATCGCTCACCGAGCAGTCGTTGGTCAGCGACAACCGAATCAAACTGATTACGGTCGACGGGTCGTTCCGGGAGACCAGTGTCGGCACGGAGTCGGTCGACCTGGAACCGGTGAGTACCCGTTCGCGGGTCGTCGGGGTCGAGAATCGAGGTGGCCCGATCACAGTCGAATTTGCCTCCAGAATGAATGTCTCCACGTGGGAGGAGAGCCTGGCAAACGAGATGCGTACCGGGCACGTCGACGATATAAGCTTCCTACGAGACGGCCCGGACGGGTTCTCGATTCTCGAACTGGTGTTAGAACCCGACCAGCAGTACCAACTCGAACTGGCGAAAGTCGGCGTCGGTACCGGCGTGACCGACACCGGCGAGAGCTACATCACCACCGTCGAGGGGGAGGACACCTCGGTGCGGACCAACACCACCCAGCAGATCACCGTCGAAGTGCGAGACAAGTTCAACAACCCACAGTCGGGGGTCAATGTCACGGCGAGTGCTTCCGTCGGAGAGCTCAGACCGAGCGGTGAGGACGGGTCGTTCGCGGATACGGCTGATGCGTCTACGAGGTCGAACGGTCGGGTGACGTTCCTGTACCAGGCCGCACAGAGCGGGTCTCATCGGGTCAACCTCACGTTCTCGAACACGAGCGGTAACGTGGCCGGACTCTCGAATGAAACAT
>JAQCNM010000082.1 GCA_028275025.1 Halovenus sp. | reverse complement strand
GTCGGTGACTGTGCACGCGGCGACCGGGGGCGGTGAGCTCCTGCGGGTCGACCCCGCGGACGGCTCGGTCGGGTGGCGGACCGCGACGCGGCTGCCGGTCGGTGGTGACGGCGAGGAGAGCCCCGACCTGTTCGGCGTCCGACGGCTGGGCGACGCGCTGTTCACCGTTGCCGGCGACCCCGCGGCCGAGGACCCATACACCACCCTGACCTGCCGGGACCCCGCCACCGGCGAGGAACGCTGGCACGACCGGCGCCGGGAGATACTCACCCCGGTCGACGTTCAGGATGGGGTCGTCTACGTGGCCGGCGAGTTCCTCCGGAAGCCGACCGACGAACTCGGGCCGAGCGAACCCCGCAGCCGCTCCGGCCGGTTACGCGCGCTCGACCTCGCCTCGGGAGACGTCAGCGCCGCGGCGACGGTCGACTCCTCGTTTTCTGTCGCGGCGGCGGCCCACGGGGTCTACGTCCAGCGCCAGCGGGCCGACGACGGGGCCCGGTACAGTGTGGTGGCGTTCGACCGGGACCTGACCCGGCGCTGGCAGGTGGACACACAGAGTCAGGTCGGCCGGTCCCTGGCGACGACGGAGAAGGGCCTGCTCTACGCTGTCGGCGGCGACCTCGCCGAGCTGGATGCACAGACCGGCGACCCGCGCTGGACCGTCGGGGGCTGGACCAACCCGCCGCGTGGCCCGGACGTGCTCCCCGACGGGACCATCTACGCGGGGGCCGACCCGGTCAGGCAACTCTCCCCGGAGGGGGAGGTCCTGAGCCGGCTCCCGACCGGTGTCGGGGGCGACGCCGTCGCCTCACCGTCGGCCGAGCGGGTGTATCTCGACGACACCAGAGCGGTCCACCGTGTCGACCGTACCACCGGGGAGGTGCGGTGGCGCTACGAGACACCCACACAGGCGTACACCGACGTGGCCGCGTTGCCCGGCGAGGCGGTGGTCGTCACCCGAGGTATAAGCGCTGTAACCGTCCTCGACGTACTCAGCGGGGCGAGCGGGGACACTCGCGGGACGGTCCGGGTCGGTCGTGGCCTCTCCGAGGCGGCCGCGGTCGGCGGGCTGCTGGTTGTCGCGTCCCACGGCCGACTCGCCGGCTACGACCTCTCGGCGCCGGGAGCCCGCCCTGACGGCCAAGCTTGATGTGTCGACCCGGTGAAGCGCGACCATGCCGGTCACGCTCTCCCGTGACCCGGACCACGACCACGTCGCTCACCTCGAACTCTCGACTGGGCTGTCAAACGAACAATCGCAAGGAAAGACACGATAAGGAGTCTTTGGCTCGGAACGTGGCCGGGGGATTGAACAGCGGTACCGACAGTGTCTCGATGCGGGTGAACCGCTTGATACTGCTGGCTGTAACTGTTTGAAGATATCCGCGACCCCGGGGTCGCGAAATTCTTGAATGGCTTACCTCCGGCAGTATAAACAAGGCCCAGAGGCTGTAGTCAGCGCGGCAATCACGACGGTCCTCTCCATAGCACTGTGGTTGTATTCTTGGCAACAAGTCTGGATATGCTACCCTGGTAGAGCAGGTAGGAAGACAGACGCGGTCACCCACCGT
>JAQCNM010000064.1 GCA_028275025.1 Halovenus sp. | reverse complement strand
TCGCGTCTTCCCGGCCGTCGTGGCTGTGGTGTCGGGAGAGGGGTTCGAGCGGCGTGCTCAACTCCCGCCGACCGTGATCTGGAGCGTCTCACTGTCGTCGTCGGTGACGACCTCGTAGTAGTAGGTGCCCGGGTCGAGTGTCCCGGTGTCGAGTTCGAACGTCAGGGTCTGCTCGCCGGCCACACCCAGGTCGAGTCCGTCGACCGCACGGGTCGCCGTCGCGCCGAGACCGCTCTCCGTGTCGGCGAGACGGTGTCGGACCGTCTGGAGTGTGCCGAGTCCACCGGTGTTCTCGACGGTGACAGTCACAGTCGTGGTTCCGCCTGCGGTGGAGACGGCCGTGTCGCTGACGACGGCCCGGCCGGGGTCACGCAGCTCCGCGAGACGCTGCTGGATCAACACCGCGTCGACGATCGACAGTTCGCCGTCCCTGTCGACATCGGCGAGTGTCGGGTCGAACGGCGTCGGGTTCATGTCGGCGAGCCGTTGCTGGACCAACACCGCGTCGACGACCGACAGCTCGCCGTCACGGTCTGTGTCACCGACGTCGTGGGTGTGTGCGAGCGCGACCTGCTGTTCGAGGAGCTCACCTGCGGAGACCCCGACAGTGAGTTGCTGTGTCTCGAACCCGGGGGCGGCAATCTCGACAGTGTGGGTACCGGGCTCCAACGAGAGGGTGTACCGGCCGTCCGGCCCGCCGGTGACGGTGCCCGAGCCGTCGATGATTCTCACGGTCCCGTCGACCGTGTCGCCGGTGGGGTCGGTGAGTGTGAGTTCTACCCCGGTCTGTACCGGGAACGCGTCGGTGTGGCCGAGGATACCCTGTAGAACCCGCGACCCGACACTGCTACCGTTTGCACTCTCGACGACCGTCGGTGAACCGACGAGACCGGTCCCGTTGTCCGACCGGTCGTAGACAAACTCCCTCGCGCCGGTTTCGGCGTCGAGTCCGTACAGATGACCGACTCCGTCGGGGTCATACCGGTTGTTCTTGCCGGTGCTAACGTAGACGGTCCCGTCGTGGACGGTCGGTGTCGACGCGACGCGGTTGTCGGGCTCGTCGAACGTCCACTCGACGGTGCCAGTCTGTGCGTCTACCGCATACACCGTGCTCTCGTCTCTCTCGCCGCCGAACCCGCTCTCGTTGTTCCCCCGGGTGCCAAAGTAGACAGTCCCGTCGACGACGGTCGCGGAGTCTTTCATGAAGCTTCCACTGCTGATGTTGTCGAAGAACCACTCCCTGTCGCCGGTGTCGGCGTCGAGCGCGTACACCCCCGCCGAGGGCTGGCCGACACCCCCGGTGGGGAGGTAGAGACTTCCGTTCGCGACGACCGGTGTCCCCCAGATCTGGAGTGACTTGTCGAACGTCCACTGCTCCTCGCCGGTCGCGGCGTCGACAGCCCGGATCGCCGTCTCGCCGGCCGCGTGTAGTCTGTCCGTCAGGTAGACCGTGCCCTCGTAGTACGTCGGTGACCCACCGGTCCCGCTGAAACTGTCCGGTGTGGCGTACGCCCACCGCTGTTCACCCGTATCCGCATCCAGCGCGTACAGATTGAACTTGTTGTTGCCGAACCCGGTGACGTAGACGGTTCCGTCGACGACGGTGGGTGCGGACTTGAGGGTGGCGTCCTCGCTGCTGTTCGTCGGGACACTCGTCTCCCAGACCCTGCTCCCGGTGTCGGCGTCGACGGCGTACACGTCACCGAACACGCTCGTCACGTAGACGACACCGTCGACGATAGTCGGTGAGCCGTCCGGGACGAAGCCGGTATCGGAGAAGCGCCACTCGATAGCGCCGGTCTCGGCGTCGAGTGCAGTCAGGTTCCCACTCGTACCCGAACCGACCTCTGTCTGTGAGGTGACGTAGACCGTTCCGTCGGCGGCCGTGGGTGCCGACTGGTAGAGGAGACCGTCGTCTGAACTCCCGACCGTCCCCCCGACGTCGGTCTTCCAGACCCGTTCGGTCGTGGCACCGTCGACGTCGACTGCGAGCACCGTGCCGTCCTCGGACCCGGTGTAGACGGTGGTGCCGAACGTAGTGTTCTCGTCCACGGCACCGTCCGGCTCCACCTGGTCGACCCCGGACACCGGCCCGGCGGTGAGCACGGCCACGCCGGCGAGGCCGAGGACGACCGCCAACAGCACCGATACGCCTCGCGTTCGCTCAGGAGTGGCAGTATCTCGAAACACACCGCTGTTGTACACTTAGAGATAATTATATCTACCGGAACTATCTGCCCACGACACAGGGCGGGTCGTGGCAGGACCCTCCGTGTCGGACTCCGGGGCTAAACGCCTGCTTCACCCGGTCGAACCACTCACCGGTGTGTGGGCTCTCCCCGCGTTTCCGAACGTTTATACTACCGCGGGCGGAGTCACAATCTGTGACAGAAACCGGGTGCACACGCGACCTGTTCGTTCCCCTGGCCATGGTCGCGGTACTGCTTGTCGTACTGCTGGTGTTCGTAGGGGCCGGCGGGGCGGCTCCGGTGTCGGTAGCAGAGTCCGACACGGGGGTTGGCTCCGCTCCCGACGAGCAAAACACGACGGCAGCCGGGAATACAGCCGAGGACCCCGCGGCGCTGCTGTCGCCGGGCAAGACTGTGGTGTACGACTTCGGCAACGATAGCCGACTCGACACCGACGCCCCGGCCCCTGGGGACAGCAACGCGACCTCACCGTACACACCGCTTCCGGATACTGTCGGCCCCGACGACGACCGGCAGCGGGTCGAGCGCCCCTGGGACACTCTCACCTACCACAACTCGGTCGTACAGGTTCAGATGAGTCTCGCCGGCGGCGGAGAGAGCTCCTGTACCGGCACTATCGTGGGGGAGTACCACGTGCTGACCGCCGGTCACTGCGTGTATCTCGACGGAAGCTGGGTCGACGAGGTGTCGGTTGTTCCGATGATAGACACACAGGCCGGCACGACCGTCGAGCCGTACGGGAGTGCCGAGGTCCGCATCGCCCGGACCTACCAGGCGTGGGTCGACAGGGAGACGGGTGTGCCACAGCACGACCTCGCGTTGCTGACACTCGACCGGTCTCTAGGCGACACCGAAGGGACACGGACCATCTCGTGGGCGGCGTACCCGGAGGGGGACCCGGTCTACACGCAGGACTCGGTGCTCAACCTCGGCTACCCGGGTGATCCGCCCGACAACGGGCCGCTCCCGTCGCTGTGGGAGAACAGCGGACAGGGGCTCGGCGAGTACAACGGCCAGAGCGGCACGTTCGAGGTCGACATCGTCGTGACCGGCGGCCACAGCGGTGGTCCGTTGTTCCACGAGACGAGTCTGGGCGGGTACGAGCAGATCGGTATCGCCGCCTACACCACCTACGGAACGGCGTTTGGCCCACGGTTCACCTTCGACAAGAGCGCCGACTTGGCGAACTGGACGACGGCGACGAGTTACGTCGACCCGCCGGAAGACAAACCGGAGTACGTGCTCGAACGACCCTCATACACCGGTGAGAGTGACACACCGTTCGACGTGACTCCGACCGACGATATCGTGCCGGGCGAGACAGAGCTCACGGTCGAGCACGCGGTTCGGAACGTCGGCACGGCACGCGGCCCGAACAGCATCGGTATCGCACTCCGGACAGTGTCGGACGGCACGTGCACACGCTCGGGGCGGGTGCTCCACAACGAGACTGTCCCGACCCCCGGTGCGTTCGACTCGACCGACGTGGCGTTCACCGCGACACTCCCGGCGAACGTATCAGAGCCGGTTGACGTGTGTCTGACAGTCGAGTCTGGTGCCGACGAGTTCGACGACCGACCCCCGGCACACAACGTCTCCTCGGTCGAGCGGTTGTCACTGTTCGAGCCACCGGCGGTCGAGACGAGCCTGGGCGACGCGACGGCAGACCCGGGTGAGACCGTCTCGATACCGCTCGAGGTCGAGCCGCGAGCGGACCCGACCGCCGAGGTCGGTGCATACGACGTCGAGTTGACCTACGACGACGCCGCGCTGTCGTTTGTCGATGCCGACGGTGAGGCGCTCCCGGATCCGGTTGTGTCGGACGAGGGTGGTGTGCTCTCGCTGAACGGCTTCCAGGGAACCGGAGAGCAGGTGCCGCTGACGGCGGTAACACTCGAGTTTGCCGTCGACGGAGACGCCTCCGACGGGGTCGCCCCGTTCGAGTTCAACCCCGAGAGGTCCGTGTTGCTCGACCCGACCACCCGGGTTCCGTCCGCGTTCGAGCACGGCGGTGTCGCTATCGGTGACGCGCCGTATCCGGCCACGCTGCGCAACCAGATCGGCGATGTCGATACCGACCAGGCGGTCGATATCGTCGATCCAGTTTTGATACAACAACAGCTCGCGGAGATGCAGCCCGACCCGTTCACACCCGGGGTCGCAGACGTGAACCGGGACGGTGACGTGACCGTGGTCGACGCCGTCTTGCTCCAGCAGTCACTGGCGGGGCTCGTCGAGGTGGGGACGCTCGGGCTCTCTAACCTCTCGGTCGACAGCACGAACGGGACTGTGTCGGTCGCCGTCACGAACAACGGTGGGCTCGGTGCAGTACAGACGGTCGAACTCCGGGTCGCCGGGAGCAAAGCCGGTCTCGTCGAGTCGACGACCGCCGAAACACAGATTGTCGATCTGCCCGGCGGTGACGGAACAGCGGTCACGCTCGCCGCCGAAACGGGCATCGACCCCGGCGACTGGGTACAGCTGTCTACCGCGGACCAGACGGTGACGACACAGGTCTCCAACGGGTCGAACAGTTCGCCCGACGGCTGACGGTCTCGGTTCCGTTACCGGTACGACCCCTGGCGTCACGTCGACTGCACTGACAGTTACGTCGTCGCGACTCGGCGTGCGAGGACCTCGATCCGTCGTCGTTCGTCTGCCACCCCGACTGTCTGTGCCCGGAGCAGACACCCGTTTCTCGACGATAGTCCCTGACGAACTCACGACACGCTCGAAGGCATTATGTGCTTCCCAGGAGAAACCAGCACAGGGCACTGAGATGGGTAACTCACTACCGAGCGCACTTGTCGTCGACGACGAAAAGGAGGTAGCCGACGCCTACGCACTCCGGTTGCGCGGTCTGTGTGACGTCGAAACCGTCTACGACGGGCAGACGGCGGTGCAGACAGTCGCCGAGGACCAGTTCGATATCGTGTTGCTCGACCGTCACATGCCGGGGATGTCCGGCGACAGCGTGCTCGCGGAACTCACCGAGCGCGGGTTCGACGGTCGGATTGTCATGGTGACGGCGATAGACCCGGGGTTCGACGTGCTCGATATGCCGTTCGACGAGTACCTCTGCAAGCCCATCGAGCGCGAGGACATCCGGCAGGCTGTCACCCAGCAGTGTACGATTCTCGGCTACGAGACGCTGGGTGAGTACTTTAGCGTCGAGTCGAAACGACAGGTTATCGCGGCGGAGCTGCCGGCCGACGAGCGCGCCGACCACGAGCAGTACCAACACCAGACCGAGCGTGCGGAGCAACTCGAGACGCGTGCCCGTCGACTGCTCGACGAGTCACCGGACCTGCTGGCGGCGTTCGACGATATCGACCGCGAGGGACGGTGACCGGGTCTGACCCGAAACACGGCGTACAGTACTGCGAGAGACACGTTCGCCACGACCGGGCTCAAAACCGAAGACAACAGCTCTACAGCACGCTCCGGATACTCCGGGGTTCGAGTCACCTCAGATACCCCGACTTCGACACCACCCTCGCGTGTATCGACTGGATTATGACTCACCCCCTGACCCGTCGTTCATCTGTTCGTAATCGTCTATTAGCTGTGTGATCGTATCCGAGCCTTCGAGCTCGTCACTCTTTTCTCGTGTCTGCTCTGCCCCTGTCGCCTGAGTGGCCGTTGTTCCTCCAGTATCCTGCCTGTCGGTGTTGGATGCCGAGTCGGAGTCGGACCCACTCGTATCCGCCTCACTCGTTGCCGAGGAGTCAGTCTCGACCGCTATCTCGATCTGGTCGCGCTCGTGGGTAAGACGGAACGTCGGGACCGTTTGCTCGACACGCTCTGCCACACCGCGCTCTACGAGCCGATGCAGCGAGGAGCGAACCGCGTCCACCCCGGGGTCGCGGCCGGACTCGCGAACGGCGTGGAGCGTCGCCA
>JAQCNM010000035.1 GCA_028275025.1 Halovenus sp. | reverse complement strand
ACCCGCGGACGCGATGAACCGTCGTCGTCTCATGTGCCAGTGTACTGTGCCGGGATACAAAAGGCCGGTGTAGGGTGAAACAGCTGTTTGAGCCGCGTGCCCGGGGTGAAACAGCCGTTTGAACCGGCTCGGTCAGCTCTTTGGTCGCCATCGACCGCCGATTTCCTCGCGCGGGTAGTCCTGGTAGGTTCCGTTCAGGAACGTAGTGACCCGTCCGTCCTCCTCGCTGAGTGTAATTCCCCAGAGAACGTCGTTCCGGAGTGAGGACTCCAGGGCGCTCATGTGTTTTGTCCCCATCCAGTCGGGGTAGTTCAACTCCTCGACCCCGGGTATGTCGGTCCGACTGGGGCTCCGAACGCGGACCATCTGTTCTTGAATGGTGCCGTCGCCGGTTATGATAACCGCCCCGTCGCGGCTGAACGCCACGTCACGGGCGACCTTGGTGAACGCTTCAGGCGACTCGGTGGCGACCCGACAGCGGTCGACCGGCCACTCGTTGCTCCCGAGTGGGTCGGTGTACTCGCTGAAGTTGACCTCGGCGATGATGAGAAAGTACAGACTGGGTCCGCTGACGTGTCGCTTGCCCCACTGGTCGAACCCGAGACTCAGCGACTCGACCGTGTACCGTATCTGGTCCATGAGGTCCTGGCTGGTCGCGTACTTGTCGAGGACCTGATCGAGCGCGTCCATTGGTTTCGGGTACGCTACGGGAGCCAATTAAATCTGGTCTTTGTCAACCCGGTGACTGTCGTCGGTGCCTCGCAGGTCGGTCTCGTCCCAGGCGGCGCGAAACAGCAGGTTTATCACCGATACGGGGCGAAAATCCAGTATATTACTCTCGAGATGACAGCACACAACCAACCGGAGGTGAACATCGGTCTCGTCGGCCACGTCGACCACGGGAAGACGACGCTGGTACAGGCGTTGAGCGGGGAGTGGACAGACCAGCACTCCGAGGAGATGAAGCGTGGCATCTCCATCCGACTGGGGTACGCCGACGCGACGTTCCGGGAGTGTTCCGGGATGGAGCGTCCGGAACGGTACACCGTCGATCCGCAGTGTCCCGACGGCTCCGACAGCAACCCTCTGCGGACGGTGTCGTTCGTGGACGCACCGGGGCACGAGACGCTCATGGCGACGATGCTCTCCGGGGCGGCGCTGATGGACGGTGCGGTGCTCGTGGTTTCGGCAAACGAGCCGGTGCCACAGGCACAGACCGAGGAGCACCTGATGGCGCTTGATATCGTCGGTATCGACAACATCGTCATCGCACAGAACAAGATCGACCTGGTCGACCGGGAGCAGGCCCGCGAGAACTACCAGGAGATACAGTCGTTCGTCGAGGGGACTGTCGCCGAGGACGCCCCGGTGGTGCCGGTCAGCGCCGGCCAGGCGGTCAACCTTGACGTGCTCATCGACGCGGTGGAGACAGAGATTCCGACCCCCGACCGTGACCCCGACGCCACCCCGCGGATGCAGGTCGCCCGGAGCTTCGACATCAACCGTCCGGGGACGACCTGGGAGTCGCTGACCGGGGGTGTACTCGGTGGGTCGCTCTCGGCCGGCCGACTGACCGCCGGTGAGACACTCGAACTCCGGCCCGGCCGCGAGGTCGAGACCGGCGGCCGCACCGAGTTCCAGCCGATCGAAACCGAGGTTCGCTCGCTGCAGGCGGGCGGTGCTGACGTCGACGAGGCGACACCCGGCGGACTGCTCGGGGTCGGCACCGGGCTCGACCCTGCGGTGACCAAAGGCGACGCACTCGCCGGCCGGGTCGCGGGCCCGCCGGGGTCGCTCCCCCCGGTCCACAACTCGTTTACCATGGACGTCGAACTGCTAGACCGCGTGGTTGGCAACAACGGCGGCACCGAGGTCGACGCGATATCGACCGGCGAACCGCTCATGCTGACGGTGGGTACCGCGACGACCGTCGGCTCGGTGACGAGCGCCCGCGGTGGTGAGTGTGACGTGCAGCTCAAGCGCCCGGTCTGTGCGGAGCCGGGTGTGAACATCGCAATCAACCGCCGGGTCGGTGCGCGCTGGCGGCTCATCGGGTTCGGGACGCTACAGTGACGGTCGTTCTCGACACGAACGCGCTCATGATGCCGGTCGAGTGTGACGTTCGGCTGTTCGACGAACTCGACCGCCTCTGTGAGGCGCCCGACCCGCTGGTCCCCCGCCCGGTCGAACGGGAACTCGACACCCTCACAGCCGACGGTGGCGAGCCCGCGCGCGCCGCGCGGGTCGGCCGCGACCTCCTGGCACGGTGTGAACTCCGTGCCACCGAGGCCGGCTACGCCGACGACGCGGTGCTCGAACTCGCACGGGCGGTCGACGCACCGGCGGTCACGAACGACCAGCCACTCCGTGACCGTCTGCTGGCTGCAGACGTTTCAGTAATTGGTTTACGCGGCAAGAACAAACTGGCTCTCACTCAACCATAACATGTACAAACGGGTCACACTACGCGACACGGTCGAGGTACCGCCCGAACAGCTGGCAGACGTCTCTACCGCGATGGTAAAGGGACTCCTCCAAGACAAGCTCGAGGGACAGGTCGACGAGGAGGTTGGCTCGATTGTCTCGGTTATCGAGGTAAACGACGTCGGCGACGGACGGGTGCTCCCGAACGAGCCGGGTGTTTACTACGAGGCAGAGTTCGACGCGCTCACGTTCGACCCCCAGATGCAGGAGGTCGTCGACGGCGAGATTGTCGAGGTGGTGAGCTTCGGTGCGTTCGTCGGTATCGGGCCGGTCGACGGGCTGCTTCACGTCTCACAGATATCCGACGAGTACCTCGCGTACGACGAGGAGAACCAACAGCTAGCCTCGCGGGAGTCCAACGAGATGCTCGGCAGGGGTGACTCCGTCCGGGCACGGATTGTCACGAAGAGCATCGACGAGCGCAACCCCCGTGACTCGAAGATCGGGCTGACAGCAAAGCAGATCGGTCTCGGCAAGCACGGCTGGCTCGAGAACCAGCGCGAGCAACGACAGGCACAGGCGGGTGAGAACTGATGGCTAGCCGCCTCGCCTGTCGGGAGTGTCACTTTGTTCAGGAGGGTGGCGGGGTCGAACGGGAGTCCTGTCAGAACTGCGGGTCGACCTCGCTGACCGAGGACTGGGCGGGTTACGTCGTTGTTGCCCACCCCGAGGACAGCGAGATCGCCGAGGAGATGGAGATCACCGAACCCGGGACGTACGCCCTGAAGGTGCGGTAGCCGTGACGACGGTCGTCGAACTGCCCGCCGGGCTCCGGTCGGCGCTAAAGCGACCGGCCGGTCCGCTGTACACCGAGACAGCGGCGCTGCTTGCCGACGCTGGTGACCCGCTCGTGACTGTCGGCGACGTCGTCACGTCACACGTGCTGGCAGCGGGAACCCACCCGGCGGTCGCGCTCGCCGACGACCGCACCGAGCGGACCGCCGTCGACGACCAGGTCGCAGAGCGGATCGTGACAGCCGGGTTCGACCACGAGACGACCGCGAGAAACCCCCCTGCGACGCTCACCGCCGACCTCCTCACGGCGCTTCGCGATGCACTCGACAGGGATGACACGACCCTCCTCGCGGTCGACGGCGAGGAGGACCTCGCGGCGCTGCCGGCCGTGGTGGCTACCCCGACCGGCGGGAGTGTCGTCTACGGTCAACCCGGTGAGGGGATGGTCATGGTCCCGGTCACGGCAGACACGCAGGCCCGGATGCACGACCTGCTCGCCCGCATGGACGGTGACCCCGAGCGGCTGTTCTCCATACTCACTCGGTGACACCGAAACGCCGTTCCAGCAAAGGCCCTGGCTTTTTGTACCGGTAACAGAACAGTACTACTGTGGTCACGATGGGAGTACTAGAGAAAGCAACGTCTCTCGCAAAACTCGCGAGCGACACACAGGAGTCGTCCCCGTGGTACGTCTGCCTGGCCTGTGAGACCCGACTCGAACTGCAACACCACACGTGCCCGGTGTGTGGAAGCTTCGACGTTCGTCGGTCGAAGTGGGTCGAGGAGTAGCGGTGTCCGAGACGCGAGTCTCGAAACGGAGAGCGGGTCGACTCGGCCAGACTGCTCGACACCGACGACTGCCGTGACGGTCAGTACTCTCGCTCGACGAGATAGTCCGCGGTGCCGGCGAGCAGTCGCCGCGGCTCACCGTCCGGCAGCACGTCGAGGTGGCGCTTACCGTTCTCGACGAACTTGCGGGCGCGGTCGCGGGCGAACTCGAGACTGCCCGCCTCGGCGAGCGTCTCGACGGCCCGGTCGATCTCCTCGTTGCTCACACTCCCGGCCGTCGCCCCGTCGAGCAGGCCGTCGATGTCGACACCTTGTTCGCGGGCGTGGGTCGTCACGAGCGTCTGTTTCCCCTCGATGAGGTCGCTTCCGCGCTGCTTGCCGAGTGTCTCCGTCGGCGTCGTCAGGTCGAGCAGGTCGTCGTGTATCTGGAACGCCCGCCCCACGTCACGCCCGTACTCCGCGAGCGGTTCGACCGCGTCGTCGTGACCGAGCAGTATCGCCGGCAGACAGGCCGAGGTGGCAAACAGGACTGCAGTCTTACGGTCTATCATATCGAGATACTCCTCGACGGTAGCCGACTGGTGGTGTTCGAACGCGATATCGACCGACTGTCCCTCGCAGATCTCGGTGCAGGCACTGGCTAACCGGCCGACAGCCCGGAGCGCCCGCTCCGGCGACGCGCCCGTCTGGAGCAGCACCTCGAAAGCCCTCGCGTACAGGACATCGCCCGCGAGAATCGCCATCGAGGTATCGTACTCGCGGTGCACCGAGGGTGCCCCGCGCCGCACGTCGTCGTTGTCGATGAGGTCGTCGTGGACGAGTGTGAACGTCTGGACGAACTCGATACTCACCCCCGCCGACAGCACGTCGACCGTGTCGCCGTCGACCGCCGGCATCTGCCGGTACGAGGCCGTCTCGAAGTCGAGTTCGGCGAGTGCCTCCGCCGAGAGCAGGAGCATCGTTGGACGGAGCCGCTTTCCGCCGGCCTCGAGCAGGTGCTGGGTCGCCCCCTGCAACCGCCCGGGGATGACCGCCGGAACCGCCTCGGCGAGCCCCTGATTCACGGGGTCCCGGCGACGCTCGAGTGCCGCCTCGACGGCCTGATGCCCGACCATCTCACTCGACCAACTGGATGAGCTGTCCGTTGCGTGTGATGTGCAGGTCCCGTCCGACAGTGTACCCCTGGCTCTCGGCCAGGTTCACGTACGGCGAGCGCCCACTCAGGTCCTGGTGGGCCGGGATGATGTGCTGTGGCTGAAGCGCCTGGAGCATCTCGTAGTGCCCCTCCCGGCTCAGGTGTCCCGAGACGTGGATGTCGTCGTAGATGCGGGCACCCTGCATACCGAGCAACTGCTCTGCCTGGTAACGCTGCCCCTCGTTTGTCGGCTCGGGGATGACCCGCGCCGAGAAGATCACCTTGTCGCCGTTCTCGATCTCGTAGGGTGTCTCGCCCCGGCCCATCCGGGTGAGCATCGCCCGCGGTTCGCCCTGGTGACCGGTCACGATCGGCAGGAACTTTTCCTTTCCTTCGTTCATTATCCGTTTGAACGTCCGGTCGACGGACTTGCGGTGACCGTACATCCCGAGGTCCTCGGGGAACTCGACAAAGTCGAGTCGCTCTGCGGTTCCGGAGTACTTCTCCATCGACCGGCCCAGCAACACCGGCTGACGGCCGATGTCGTCGGCAAACTCGACGAGTGAACTCACCCGGGCGATGTGTGACGAGAAGGTCGTGGCGACGATCCCGCCGTCGTAGTCCTCCATACTGTAGATAGCGTCTCGCAGGTGTTCCCGTGCCACCGACTCGCTCGGGGTTCGGCCCTTCTTGCTGGCGTTCGTGCAGTCCTCGATGTAACACAGGACACCGTTGCCCTCGCGGCCGATCTCGCGGAACCGCTTCATGTCGATCGGGTCGCCGATAACCGGTGTGTGGTCGAGACGCTTGTCCAGACCGTAGACAACAGACCCCTCGGGGGTGTGCAACACGGGGTTGATGGCGTCGATGACAGAGTGGGTGACGTTGACGAACTCGAGTTCGCACTTGTCGCCGATGCCCATCGTCCCGCCGGCGTCCATCTTCACGAGGTCGTTCTGGACACCGAACTTCTCCTCGCTCTGGATATTCTGTTTCACCAGTTCGATCGTGAACGGGGTTGCCACGATCGGTGCGTCGTACCGGTGTGCGAGCTTCGAGACGGCCCCGATGTGGTCTAGGTGGCCGTGTGTCGGGACGATCGCCTTTACGTCACCGTGGAGCTCCGACATCACCCGGTCGTCCGGGATGGCACCCATGTCGATAAGATCGAGTGAGTGCATCCGCTCGGTCTCCACGTTGTCGTGAATCAGTACCTTCGAGAGGTTCAACCCCATGTCGAAGATGACGACGTCGTCACCCGCACGCACCGCCGTCATCTGTCGGCCGACCTCCTCGTAACCGCCGATTGTCGCGATTTCGACTTCCATAGCTATCACGCCGAGGCGACCGCCCCGCGTGGCGACCGGCAGCGGGACCCACCGACTTCGGCGGGTGGTCCAGACGCTGTGACCCCCGTCGGGCACACCGGCCCGAACTGTGTCCGAGCCACGTGTGCCGTCTCTCGGGGGCGTATCGGTCACCTGCTGTCTCTCGGGGCGACCAGTCGCTCGGTTAGCTCACAGTCGTTTCGCCAAGGTAAAAAGAACGTTGATGTTACCCTCTCGTCTGTCTCTGTCTCGTCACCGGCCGGTCGTTCTGTCTGTTCCCGACCAATCGGTTTCCTGTCGACCCGCCTCTCACCGTCTCCTCACCGGACTGTCGTGCCGGCCTGCCCGGTTTCGAGAAACGTCGCCAGCCCGTCGAGCCCGAAGATAGCCGCCGGTTGCTCCGTGTCGAGCAGTGCCCGGATCTTGCCGGCCATCCCGCCGGTGACGTCTGTCGACTCGCTCTCACCCACCAGATCCGCGACCGCCCCGTAGCTCGGTATCTCGGTGACGACCTCGCCGTCGTCGTCGAGCACCCCCGGCACCGTCGAACAGACACCGATGCGGTCGGCGTCGAGCGCGTCTGCGAGCGCGACCACGAGCCCGTCGCCGCTGAGGACGGTCCCCCCCTTCTCTCTGTGGACGACGACGTCCCCGTGTAACACCGGGCTGAACCCCTCGTCGAGCATCGACTCGACCGGCTCTGCCGGACAGTTCACCGCCTCGTCGGTCCGGTCGACGAGCGAGAGCGGCCGCACCGGTAGCGCGGCGACGCCGGCGGCCTGGAGCGCTGTTACCACACGCTCGTTGAGCCGCCCCATCGCCCGGTGGACCGCGACGAGGGCGGCCGCGTCCCGGCTCCCCTCGGTCGCCGAGACACCGTGTGCCGCTGCCGCCGGATGGCCGAAGCTCCCGCCGCCGTGGACCAAGACCAGCGGCGGCGACCCCGACCCGTCTCCTCCCATCCACTCACCGACGATACCCGCGGCGGTGGTCAGCGCGTCGTCGTCGACTGTCTCCCGCGTGTCCTTCTCGGTGACGACGCTCCCGCCGAGTTTGAGCACCGTCGTCATCGTTCCTCCCGGCGGAGGCCGTCGGTGTCGAGCTCTGCGTGGAACGCGTCCTCACAGCCCGGAACGTACGCGAGGGCACGCTCGAGCTCGTCGGGGTCGCCGAGGGCCACGATACAGCCGCCGCCACCGGCACCGGTGAGCTTCGCCCCCCGTGCTCCGGCGTCCCGGGCGGCCCAGACCATCGCGTCCAGCGAGCGAGCGGAGACCCCGACCGCAGCCAACAGCCCGTGGTTGATGTTCATCAGTTCGCCCAGCGTCTCGCGGTCGTCGGCCGCCAGCGCCGTCTCGCCGCGCCGGACGACGTCGCCGATCGCCGAGACCGTGTCGCCAACAAACGGGTACGTCTCGCGTAGCTCCCGAACCTGTGCGACCAGCGCACCGGTGTCGCCGGCCCCCCCGTCGTAGCCGACCACGAGCGGCAGGTCCGGCGTCCCGAGTGTCCGGCAGCTCTCCCCCTCGACACGGACGACCCCACCCATCGTTGCACAGAAGGTGTCTGCCCGGGAGGCCTCGCCGTTCTGGACGGACCGCTCGACACGGTAGGCCCGGTCGGCCACCTCCTCGCGGGGGAGTTCGACACCCAGTTCACGTGTCGCCGCGTCGATGGTCGCCACCACTACCGCCGCCGACGAGCCGAGCCCCGCTCCGAGCGGAATCTCGCTGTCGACGGTCACCTCGAACCCGGCCGCTCGGGCGGCTTCGACCCCCCGCTCGGCGGCCGCCTCGCGGGCCTGTGTGACGGCCTCGTTGACGTACGACATCGCAGCCTCCAGCAGGCTCGGCGACACGTCGACCTCGGGTGTGGTGTCTGTCGCACCGTACTCGACGGCGAACCCGTCGAGCGAGAGGTCACCCGCCTGCACCCGGAGTCCGTCGGCACGGCGCTCCACGGTCACCCGTGCACGCAGACCGATCGCACACGGGACCGCCGGCTCGCCGTAGACAACCGCGTGCTCTCCAAACAGGTACACCTTTCCCGGCGCGGTCGATGCCGTCATACACGCGCTCCGGTGGCCGGACTCTTTGGGATTTCGGAGCGTCAGGCCGGGCGGGTGCCGGTCTCGACCCACTGGACACCGGCGAACTCGACCCGTGTGCCGCCGGCCTCGCTCTCTGTTACGGTCGTCTCCCAGCCGTGTGCGTCGGCGATACTGTCGACGATTGCTAACCCCAGCCCCGTTCCGTCCGCCGCCGTCGTGAACCCGTGGTCGAGAGCCCGCTCGCGCTCTGCCTCTGGTATCCCCGGTCCGTCGTCGGCAACGTAGAACCCGTCCGGGAGTGCCCCGACGGTGACAGCCACGTCCGACGGACCGTGGTCGAGCGTGTTCCTGAAGAGGTTCTCGAGCAGCCGTCGGAGCCGGTCCCGGTCTGCACGGACTGTCCGGTCGACCTCGACAGCCAGTGTGGCCTCCGGTGCGGAGACTGTCTGCCAGCAGCTGTCGGCGACCTCGGCCAGCGATACCGGGTCCGGGTCGTCGAGTCGCTCGCCGCTCCGGGCCAGTGTCAGCAGGCTGTCTATCATCCGCTCCATCCGGTCGTGTGCCTGTGCCACCTTCTCGAGTTGCTCGATGTCGTGTTCCTCCCGGACGAGTTCGAGCTGGAGCGAGGCCACGTTCAGCGGGTTCCGCAGGTCGTGGCTGACCACGCTGGCGAACTCGTCGAGCCGCTCGTTGGACCGTTCCAGCCTCTGTCTCGCCGCCTCGAGCTCCTGCTCACGGGCGCGCCGCTCGGTGATATTCCGCAAGAGCACCGCGTAGCCTCGTGTCAGCCCGTCCGTGCCGACCTCGGAGACGACCACCGAGTAGTGGCGGCGCTCACCACCGGTCTCGAGGCTCACCTCCGCCGGACAGTCACCGTCGGCCGCCCCGCTGAGTTCGGTGACGAGTGTGGCCACGTCCGTACCGACGAACTCCGGACTCAGGTCGGGCACAGCGGTTTCGGCGGCGTCGTTGTAGTCCACGAGCCGTTCCTCCCGGTCGAGGACGAGCAGGGGGTCTCCGAGTCGTTCGACCACCGCGTCCCGGGCGACCGGAGCGAGCTCGACAAACGAGTGTCTGAACACCCCGTAGGTGACGACGATCACGAACGCCGAGATGCCAAACGCCGTGTGGTCGTACGTCGACACGGGCGTGAACTCGGCACGCGAGGCAACCGCCGGTGCGACGCCGGCTGAGATTGCGACCACGAGTGACAGCAACTGCGTCCGTGAGGTGTACCGGGTGTTGACGAACATCCGCCACAGCCGCCGGGTGCCGAGTGTCACACTGGCGGCTGTGTACCCCAGCGCGACGACACGAACTGGCCCGAGTGTCGTTTCGAGGTGGGGAAACGGCTCCGTTCTGAGCACCATCGACGAGTGATAGAGGTCGTGTACCGGTATCGTCACCGCGACGGCGAGCAGCCCGAGATACAACAGGCCGAGCAGACGTACGGCCGGCTCCGACAGCGGCTCGTCACCGGTGTAGTGGACGGCAAACACCAGCCAGAGCCACACTGTGCTCAACGCTGCCACCACCCACACCACGCCGAGCGCGACCTGAACCGACCGCCCGGAGACAAACACCCCGGCCGCGGCGGTCGTGGCCCAGACCGACTGGATGGCCAGTAACGCCCCGAACCAGCGCCGTGAGCGCATCTCCGTCCGCAGGATGACCCAGTAGCACAGCCCTCCGGTGAGAAGCGCTGTCGCTACGTACCCTCCACCGTATAGTGCGGTCACAGCACTATCCGAGACCATTCATCTAGCTAACGGTGTGTACGAACCGACTTGAACATTTGGAGACTGTTTTCCGAATCGGGACGACCGCCCGTGGCCGGTCAGACCGGAACCCGCGGTGTGACTCACCCCGAAGTGAGCAACGTGTCGTCCCCGGTCAGGACAGTGCACTACCCGCGCGGATGATGGTCTTCTCACCGAACGCCGGCCCGACGAACTGCAGGCCGACCGGGAGTCCGTCGGTCTCGCCGACCGGTACCGAGATAGCGGGGAGGTTGGCGAGGTTGACCGGTGTCGTGTTGGCGTCGGCGAGGTACATCTGCAGCGGGTCGTCCAGACTCTCCCCACGTTCGAACGGTGGCACGGGCATCGTCGGCGACGCGAGGACGTCCACCGACTCGAAGGCCGCGTCGAAGTCCTGCTGAACCCAGGCCCGGGCGTCCTGTGCCTTTCGGTAGTACTTGTCCTGATAGCCCGCCGAGAGGGCGTACGTGCCGAGCAGAACCCGCCGCTTGACCTCCTCGCCGAACCCCGCCTCGCGCGAGCGGGCGAAACTGTCGTTCCAGTCGCCGTCGTACCCGCCCGAGACACCGTACCGGACACCGTCGTAGCGGGCGAGATTCGAGGATGCCTCCCCCATCGCGATAACGTAGTACGCCTCGACGGCGTGCTCGACACTCGGCAGACTCACCGCCTGGGTTGTCACGCCCTGTGATTCGAGGCTCTCGATCGCCGCCCGGAACTGCTCGCGAACGCCCTCGTGAGCCCCGTCGAGGAGCTCCGTCGGCACGCCGACAGTGAGACCGTCGACATCGCCGTCGGCGGCGGCCGCGAACTCGTAGTCGGTGCCGTGGTCGGTCGCGTCGTGGGTCGTGGCGTCGTGGCTGTCCGGGCCGGCGATTACTTCGAGCAGTTCGGCGGCCTCCGTGACCGTCGGCGCGATGGGGCCGACCTGCTCCAGACTGTTCGCGTACGCGACGAGACCGTACCGCGAGACCAGCCCGTACGTGGGTTTGATACCGACGACACCACAGAACGCGGCGGGACAGCGGACCGAGCCACCGGTGTCGGTCCCCAGCGCGAGGTCGGCGTCACCCGCGGCGACCACCGCCGCCGACCCCCCGGAGGACCCACCCGGAACCCGACCCGGCGCGGCAGGGTTCTCCACCGCCCCGAACGCCGAGGTTTCGGTTGTCGTTCCCATCCCGAACTCGTCCATGTTGGTCTTGCCGGTGATTGTCGCGCCCGCCTGCTTCAGACGCTCGACGACCGTCGCGTCGTACGGCGGCACGTACGCCTCGAGCATCGCCGACCCACAGGTCGTCCGGACACCCTCGGTCGAGAGGTTGTCCTTTACCGCGACGGTCCGGCCCGCGAGTGGGCCGTCCGGTCGACCCTGTATCTCTGTCTCGGTGATGTAGCCGTTGTGTTCCATCCGTTCAGGACACCCGTGGACCCTTGAACTGACCGTCCTCGGTCTCGCTGGCGTTGCGCAGCGCCGCCTCGCGGTCCAGACTCTCTGTGACCTCGTCCGGCCGCATCACGTTCGTCAGTTCCGGGTCGCGCTCGATCTCGGGAACCTCGTCGAGTGTCTCGAAGTACCCGAGGATCTCCTCGAACTGTGCGGCGAACCGCTCGGGTTCGTCCCCCGCCAGGTCGACCCGCGCGAGACCCGCGACGTGTGCCACGGTTCCGGTGTCGACCCCCTCGTCCCCGTCCGGATCGTCGCCACGCTCGTCGGGTGTGTCTCTGACCTCGGTCATAGCTGTCCGGAGTGGCGTGTCGGGAGTAAGCGTTTCGATGCGACTGACACCGGCGGCAGTCTGTCTGTACCCACGCCGACAGTCGACGGCGACGGACCCGACCGTCTGTCTCCCGGTGATTGGGTGTGAGCAACTACTGCGGGGTCGGGGTTACTCCCCGAACCGCCGCTGCCGGGTCTGGTAGT
This sequence comes from Halovenus sp., assembly GCA_028275025.1. GTDB lineage: Archaea > Halobacteriota > Halobacteria > Halobacteriales > Haloarculaceae > Halovenus. The sequence goes on along the minus strand of JAQCNM010000035.1, from coordinate 449 downwards.
CCCGGAGTGCCCGGAGGTAGTCACGCCGCCGGAACCCTCTCCAGTTGACGTCGGTAAAGTGGAGTTCGGCGTAGACCGACTGCCAGATCATGAAATCCGAGAGCCGCTCGGCACCGGTCTTGACGACGAGGTCTGGGTCCGCCGGAAACACCAGCCGTTGCTCGATGTCGGCCTCGGTGAGCGCCTCGGCAGCGAGTTCGCCCCGCTCGATACCGCCGGCGAGTGACCGAACGGCGGTGGCGAACTCGTGTTTGCCCCCGAGCCCGATACTGACCTGCACCGGGGTCTCGGCACGGCGCTGGTCACCTGGTGTCCGAACTGCCATCTCCCGCGGTGTGTCCAACTCCTCGAACGCCCGCTCCAGTGTCGCCGTTGCGGTCTCGTCCCGGAGACTCACGTAGACAACCACCTGCCCGGCGTCGAACTCGAAGGCCCACCGCAGAAACGAG
>JAQCNM010000024.1 GCA_028275025.1 Halovenus sp. | reverse complement strand
CGCGTGGAGACGCGTGACTTCGGCCGCGAGCGCCGGCCCCCGTTCGCTCCGGCTGTGGACAGCAGCACGCACCGTGACTTTTTTTCCCCGCCTCTTCTCAGGTGTGACAGATGAGCGATACTCACCGCCAGGGTCGCCCGACACGACGTGCCCTCCTCCGTGGTCTCGGTACCGCCGGTCTCGCCGGCCTCGCTGGCTGTCTCGATACGCTCGGCGATGGTGGCGACGACGCGGGGTGTGTCCCCGGTCTGACCGACGGCTGTGCGAGCTACCCCGAGGACGTACAGATGTTTCAAGCGAATCTCAAGCGGCAGGCTCACTACCCCGACGAGACGGTCCCCGACGCGGTCACCGTCGACTGGGAGGTGCCGACGAACTTCGCGAACCACACCGCCGCGAAGTCGACACCCGTACCCACCCACGACGGGACCATCGTCTTTGGTGGTGACAAGGGGAACCTGGAGCTGCGCCGGCCCGACGGACGCCTCGAGTGGCGCGACCAGACCGACGCTGACTTTCGCGGGTTCCACGGTTCACCGGCAGTTGTCGGGGACCGGGCCTACATCGGCGGCTACGACGGTGCGATCTACAGCTACGACCTCACGACCGGTGAACAGCTCTGGAAGCTCAGCAACAACGCACTCGGTGGGACAATCGCGGTCGGCTCCAGCCCGGCGTTTCACGACGGCCGGCTCTACTTTATCGTCGAGTACGGTACCCCCTCGTCGGGTGCGCTGTGGGCGGTCGACCCGGTGACGGGTGAGACCGAGTGGGGCGACCAGCGCATCTGGGGACAGTCCCATCCCTCCCCGACAATCGACCGGGAGACGGGTCACATCCTGGCCGGCTCCAACGACGGTGTCGTCTACAGTTGGACCTACCCCGAACTCGAGTTCGACTGGGAGTACCAGGCAGGCCGGGGTGACGGACCCGACGGCAGGGAGAAAGCCGGCGGCGAGTTCAACCTGGGTGCCCAGATAAAAGGGACCGTCGCCGCGTACGAGGGCTTGGGGTACGTGGGCTCCTGGGACCGGCGGCTCCACTGTATCGACCTCTCGGACGGCTCGGAGGTCTGGACGTTCGACACCGGCCGGTCGAACATGTCGAACCCCGCTGTCGACCCCGACGCCGGCGTGGTCTACACCGGCAGTGACAGCGGATACGTCTGGGCACTCGACCCCGAAACCGGCGAGGAACTGTGGACGGCCGACGTCGACGGGCGTGTCATCGGTGCGCTCAGTGTCACCGCCGAGACCGTGCTCGCCGGCTCCTACGACTCGCACCTGTACGCGCTCGACCGCACGACCGGCGAGCGCCGCTGGCGGGTAGAGAACCGCGGGAAGGTCACGAGCGGAGCGGTCCCCGTCGACGGCCGCATCTACTACGCCGAGCGTGCCACCTTCTCCTCGGGCCCCGACGGCGAACCGGTTCTCGAGAAACCCGGCCACACCTACTGTCTCTCGGCGGCCTGAACCCGGGTCGGGCCCATCCCACCGGCCGAGTTTCCCGGTCGGAATCTCCTGTTCGACCAGCTGAGTTTCCCGGTCGGAATCTCCTGTTCGACCGGCCGACTTTAGCGGTCGGAGCCACAACCTCGAACTGATGAACTGGACAACAGTCGAGAGCCGGGTGGCTTACAGCTGTGAGGGGTTCGATATCGTGAACGAGACCGTCGAACTCCCGGACGGCGAGCGTACCGAGTTCGACTACCTCCGGGAAGACGAGACTGTCGTCGTCCTCCCGTTCACCCCGGAGGGTCGGGTAGTCGTCATCGACGAGTGGCGACACGCGGTCGGGCGGGTCAACCGCGGGCTCCCCGCCGGCACGGTCGAGGCTGACGAGGAGACCGACCCCGCGGTCGTTCGGGAACTCGCCGAGGAGACCGGCTACCGACCAGAAGAGATCGAACACATGACCACCGTCGAGCCCGCGAACGGGTTCTCCGACGCCCTGTTTCACTACTACGTCGCACACGAGTGTGAACCTGCCGAGGAACAGGACCTCGACAGCGACGAGAGTATCACGGTCACCACCACGTCGTTCGAGGAGCTCGTCGAGGCCGCCCGCGAGGACGAGTTGCGCGACGGTCGCTCCGTGCTCGGGGTGCTCTACTACCTGCTGGTCGACGGTCAGACCTGACCGTGAGCCGCCTCCGGGGCAGGTGCGTGTCACGGGGCTGGTTCCGTGGGAATAAGTACACAGCCCCGCACTATCGACACAGATGGACGCGAACGACCGCTCGATAGCGGTGTTCACGATGCTGGGTCACGGGCTGGTCCACTGGTTCGAGATGTCGATTCCGATCTTTCTGGTTGCGTGGCGCGGGGCGTTCGACGTGTCTCTCGTGCTCGTCGGGCTGGTTGTCGCGCTCGGCTACGCCCCGTTCGGGTTGGGGGCACTCCCGGGGGGGATGCTCGCAGACCGGTTCGGGGCGCGACGGGTCGTGCTCGCCTGCTTTGCGGGGATGACCGGCTCGTTTCTGCTGCTCGCGGCCGCAACGTCGATGCCGACAATCGCCGCCGCGTTGCTCCTGTGGGGGACGGCCGCCAGCGTCTACCACCCGGCTGGCAACTCGCTCATCTCGACTGGTGCGAGCAGACGCGGTACCGTCTTCGCCTACCACGGGATGGCCGGTAACGTCGGTCTCGCCGCCGGCCCGTTCGTGACTGCCACACTGCTCATCAGCTTCGACTGGTCGACCGTCGCCGCACTGCTCTCGGTGCCGGGGCTGGTCGCACTGGCCTACGCCTGGCGTGTCGAGTTCGACCCGACTGCGGCCACCGCCGACACCGAGGCCGGAACTGGAACACCGCTCTCGGTACCGACACTGCTCGCGAACAGCCGGCGGCTGTTCGCGGGCGGCTTTCTCGTGGTGTTCGCGCTCGTCACGTTCGAGGGGCTGTTCTACCGCGGTGTGTTGACCTACCTGCCGGAGATCTTGGGTGATCTCGACGCCGTCGAGGCCATCGGCGGCTCCGACACCGACGGCGACCTCGCCGGTATCGAGCCCGGTGACTTCGTGTTCGTCGGTCTCCTCGTCGTCGGAATCGTCGGGCAGTACGTCGGTGGTAAACTCACCGACCGGGTCCGTGTCGAGCGGGGGCTGCTCGCCATCTTCGGCATCCTCGCGGTGCTCGCGGTCGCGTTCGTCCCGGTCGCGGCACTCGGTCTCGGACCCTTGCTCGGACTGTGTGGGCTGTTGGGGTTTTTCCTGTTCGCTATCCAGCCGTTCTACCAGGTCGCGGTGGCGCTCTACACCCCGGCCGACACCCGTGGACTCTCGTACGGCTACACGTTTCTCGCGGAGTTTGGCCTCGGCGCGACCAGTGTCGCCATCGGCGGGTTCGTTCTCGGAGCGTTCGCGCTGGCGGTGTTTTTCCTCGTCCTCGGGCTGTTCGCTGTCGTCGCTGGTCTGCTCGCGGTGGTGTTGCTCGCCGGCGGCGACCGGTTCGCCCCCGAACAACGGCCCGAAACCGCCGACTGACCGGACCCGGACCGAAGAGCACACGAGAGAGGAGCCGGATATGCGATATATGAGTGACGAACAGACCGGTGGCCAGGGGCGTGGCCGCCGAGGGTTCGGGACCCGCTGTGTCCACGCCGGCCAGACACCCGACCCGGAGACCGGTGCCCGAGCCCCGCCCATCTACCAGACCAGTTCCTACGTGTTCGAGGACGCGGCGACGGCCGCGGACCGGTACGCCCTGCGCGAGAACGGCAACGTCTACACGCGCTTTACCAACCCGACGGTTGCGATGCTCGAGGAGCGGCTGGCAGAGCTGTCGGGTGGCACCGCCGCCGTCGCGACCGGGTCGGGGATGGCCGCGCTCGACGCCACCACGTCGGTGCTCGCCAGCAGCGGCGACAACATCGTCTCCGCGGCGTCGATCTACGGTGGGACACACTCGTACTTCTCGAACATGGTCGACCGGCGGGGCATCGAGGTCCGGTACGTAGACACGCTGGACCCGGCGGCGTACGCCGCGGCGATCGACGACTCGACGGCCTACCTCCACTGTGAGACGATCGCCAACCCGTCGCTTGTGGTGCCCGACCTCGAGGCAGTCGCGGCGGTCGCCCACGAGGCGGGTGTGCCGCTCTTTGTCGACAACACCTTCGCCACGCCGTACCTGTGCCGGCCGGTCGAACACGGTGCAGACCTCGTCTGGGAGTCGACAACAAAGTGGCTCCACGGCTCGGGAAGCACCGTCGGCGGTGTGCTGGTCGACGGGGGGTCGTTTCCCTGGGCGGCCCACCCCGACCGGTTTCCGGAACTCGGTGCGGAGAGCCCGGCCTTCGAGGGGGTGACCTTCGCAGAGCGCTTCGGTGACCGGGCTCTCGCCGCCGCGGTCCGCCAGCGCGCTCTCCGGACACTCGGCGACGGGCAGGCACCGTTCGACGCGTGGGTGACGATGCAGGGAACGGAGACACTCGCGTTGCGTATGGACCAGCACTGCTCGAACGCGGCCCGGGTCGCCGGAGCGCTCGCCGACCACCCCGAGGTGTCGTGGGTGTGTTACCCCGGGCTCGACAGTCACGAGACACACGACAACGCGGCGCAGTATCTCGACGGCGGGTTCGGGGGGATGGTTGCGTTTGGCCCTACCGGCGGGTTCGACGCCGCACGGACTGTCTGTGAGGAAACCGACCTGGCCTCGTTTCTCGCGAACATCGGTGACGCAAAGACCGTGCTCACCCACCCCGCGAGCACGACCCACGCACAGCTCGACCCGGAGGCACAGCGCGCCGCGGGGGTGCGTCCGGACATGATACGCCTCTCTGTCGGTATCGAGGAGCCGGCGGACATCGTCGCGGATCTCGACGCGGCGCTGGGGGTGGCACACGCGTGACAGACCCGGGGCTGACCGTCGAGCGTGATACCGTCTCGCTCGGTGCCGTCGAGTTCGAGTGTGGCCGGTCTGTTCCGAGTCTGGAGGTTGCCTACGAGACGTACGGCGAGTTCACCGGTGACAACGCGGTACTGGTCTGTCACGCCCTGACCGGGAGCCAGCACGTCGCCGGCACCGAGCGCGGGGGGACCGCCGGTCAGGCCCGCGCCTGGTGGGACGACATCGTCGGCCCCGGCAAGGCCATCGACACCACCGAGTACTACGTGGTCTGTGCGAACATCCCCGGCTCCTGTTACGGGACGACCGGGCCGTCGACGACCGACCCGACAACCGGCGAGCCGTACGGGTCGTCGTTCCCGCCGGTGACAGTCACCGACTGGACGGAGTCACAGCGACTCCTGCTCGACGAACTGGGTGTCCCACATCTCCACGCGGCCGTCGGCGGGAGTGTCGGTGGCATGAACGTCCTGGAGTGGGCAAAGTGTCACCCCGACCACGTCGACCGTATCGCGCCGATTGCGACCGCCGCCAGGGTCGACCCGCAGTGTCTCGCGCTCGACGCGATCGCCCGCCGTGCTATCACGACAGACCCGAACTGGCAGGGCGGTGACTACTACGGCGACACCCACCCCGACGACGGCCTCGCGATCGCGCGACAGTTGGGCCACGTGATGTATCTCTCGAAGCAGTCGATGGAGCGCAAGTTCGGCCGCCGCGGGGCGGGTCGTGACGCCACCCGCTCGTTTCCGACCGGCCGGGCGGGCCGGTTCTTTCCGTACCGGGACGTGGAGTCGTATCTCGACTACCAGGCCGAGTCGTTTATCGACCGGTTCGACGCGAACGCGTACCTTCACCTGAGCCGGGCGATGGACAACTACGACCTGGCGGCCGGGTTCGACGGTGACGCCGACGCGCTCGCGGCCTTCGACGGCGAGGCGCTGGTCATGTCGTTTACCGCCGACTGGCAGTTCACCGTCGGTCAGGCCGAACAGCTCGCCGAGTCGATGCGGTCGGTCGACACGAGCGTCGCACATCACGTTGTCGACTCCGACCACGGCCACGACGCCTTTCTGGTCGAACCCGAGGCGGTCGGTCCACCGCTCGCGGACTTTCTCGCAGACGGTATCGCGGGTGGGGCAGTCACCGACACCGGCGGCGACGCCGACACCGGCGAGCGGTTCGCTCCCGTTCACTCGGACCTGTTCTGAACCGGACCGTCGGTCCCGCCCGAGGACCCACTGTAGCCGACGTACAGCCGACCGAGTGACAGTGTGGCCGCGACCGACACGACCGCGGTCACCGGCGAGAGCAGTGCCACGGTCTGTGCCTGCAGGGGTGGACTGCCGAGGAGAAACCAACTGTACACCGCACCACCACCCAGCAGCCAGAGCCCCACGACCGTCGTGAGTTCGACCATGTTTCCTCCTGTCACGGCCCACGCCCGCGAGAGGCTGTCGTCTGCCCCGTAACCGTCGACGACACACGCCGGAAACCCGAGTGTCAAGCGCACCCCGACGTACAGCCCCGGGAGCAAAAAGATGAGCAACCCGACCAACACGAACGTGGCGTACATCCCGGAGAGCAAGACGAGTGCGGGAAACTGTCGAAGGGTAGTCACGGCCGCGTCGCGTCTGCTCTCGCCGGCCTCGGAGTCGGCGGCGAGTCGACCACCGTCCCGGTAGCCGACACCGCTGACGAACAGACCACAGAGGAGTGTCCCGACGAGCGCAACCGCGACCGGGAGCCGCCCGAACCTGCCGAGGTAGGTAACGGCGGCGACACCGGCCAACTGCACCCCGAGAAACCCGGCGAGCAACACCGGTCTCCCGGTCGCCCGGCGGAGCGAGTCGGCGAACGTGTCTGTTGCTGCCGCGAGCGCGTCGGCGACCCCCGAGCCGACCTCCTCGACGGCCGTGCGGTCGAGCGGACTCATCTCGGTTCGGCGGTTCTCCCCCGGCGGCTGTCGGCACGACCTGCGGGCCGTTCTCCCGGGCCGTGTTCCCGTTTCGTGGTTCCGGCTCGTCCCACCGATCTCCGGTTGTTCGATAGCTGTTGCACCGACCGTAGCTCGTTCGAACTGCTACATAAGCGTCCCGATACCCACGCCGGACACGCCCCCCGAGCAGACGGCCTCAGCGTTCGACCCGCAGCCCCCGGCTGTGGTCGGCGACGAGTTCGAACCCCGCCTCGCGGAGCCAGGCCACGGCCTGCCCCTCACCGTGGAGCAGTACCTCCACGAGGTCACGGGGCTCGTCGACGTCGAGTGCGAGGCGAAACGAGTCGACAGTCCCGACGGTCATCCCGGCCGTGTCGGCCTGTTCGCGGTGTTTCCGGTACGACCCGTCGTGGTAGTTGACCCGGAACCCGGGGTGACGTGCAAGAAAGGCGTTCGTTCCGCCGCCCAGACCCGGCGCGAGGACGACACCGCCGTCGGTGTCGGTCAGTCGTGAGACCGCCGTCGCGGTCGCCAGCGGGAGGTCCGCCATCACCACCCCGACGGCGTCGTCGGTCGCCCCGAGCACGGCGTTGACCGCCTCGGAGAGGGGTCGCTCGTCGACTGTGACGGCCGTATCGAGGTCGAGCGGTGCCGTCGAGAGCACCTCGGGGGTGTGGCCGGCGTCACGAACCGCGGCGAGTACGTCACCGAGCATCGCCGCCGCGAGCCCCGCGCGCTCGTCGGCACCGAGTGTCGGCGCGAGCCGGGTCTTCGGTTCGCGGTCGTCGAACGGAACAACCACACGCATCAGTGTGTTACTGGAGTTTGTTCTCCGGTTGCTGTCTGTACCGGAGATAGTACACCGACCCGCCGACCACGAGCAGTATCGCTGCGACACCGCCGACCAGCAACAGGGTCATACCCCCGCTGTCGTCGGCGGTACGCTCCGCGTCGGCGGCCGCCTCGGCCGCGGCCTCGAACTCCCCGTTGTTGTAGAATGTAATGGCCTCGTCGATGCGGGCACGGGCCTGGTCACTGTTTGCTTCCTCGGCGGCGTCGGAGGCGTTGTCGATCGCCTGACGGGCCATCAGACTGCCCTCGGTGAACCGGTGTAGCGTGAAGGTGCCGTTCTCGACACTCCGGGTCCGGCTGTCGAGGTCCTCCCGAATCTCCAGCACGTTGATACTCTCCAGGGCACGGTTCTCGTAGTCGAACTGTCCGGGGCCCTCACCGCCGATCTCCGGAACAGTCCCGCGAACGGTGAACTCGACGGTGCTGATAGCGGTGTTGTTCAACACGAGCTCTGTGGTCGGTTCGAACACGTCCACCTCGCGAACGGGGTTACCGGCCCCGTCTCGCGCGATCATCGTCAGCTGCGGGCTGTTTAGTTGGGTTCTGACCTGCATCGTCCACTCGTCGCTCACAGAAAACGGGTCGGTCAGGGTCAGCTGTTCGACCTCGACCTCCGAACCCACCTCGGCGGAGTCGGGGACCTCACCGTCGAACTCGGCTCCGAGTGCACCAAAGGCCCCGGCAGCGAGCGCGAGCACGGCCACCAACGCGAGTAGTCCGGCAGTTTCAGAACAACGGGTCAAGTTCATCGTCCTCGTCTTCGACCAACGTGTGCAAATTTGCTTCGCTCTCCTGCTGAATCTCGTCTATGTTCTCCTGGGCCTCGATTGCCACCTGTTGGAGTTCCTTTATCCGCGGAACGTTGTGAACCCCCGAGAGCAGAACCGCCGCCGCGACGTTCGCCTCGTCGAGGGGGTAGTCGCCGCCCCGGACCTCCATACTCCCGGTTTTCTCCTCTAACCACTTGCGGCCACGCTCGATCCCCTTCCGGTTGAGATAGTCGACCGGGCCGGAGACCACGAGCAGTGCCCGCTCGGCACCCTGCCCCTCTACCTCCGCTGGCAGTGTCAGCCGGCCGAGCGTAGCCTTGCGGACGAGTGACGTGATACGGTTGGTGGTGTTCGCGGAGTCCGGGGTCGCGGAGCTCGTGAACCGCGAGAGCAGCCCGTTCGACTGGTAGGAGCGTATCTCCTCGACGTCGTAGCCGACCGTCGAGATACCGCCGCTCGCAAGCGTGTTTATCACCTCCGAGGAGTCGACGACGCTCTCGGCGACGTCGTCGCCGGCACTGATCTCACCCGCACCGAACAGAACACCGAACCGTCTGACGATCTCGTTGTTCATCTCGTCGTAGCCACCCTTTATAGACTCGCCGGACTTGCGCCACGCGTCGTTGTCGAACACGAGCAGATTGTCGACCTCGCGAACGAACGTCTGGAACGAGCGGGCGGCGTTCAGCGTGTAGATACCCCCCTCGTCCTTGCCGGGCAGGATACCCAACCCGTACACCGGTTCGGTGTAGATCCGCTTGAGATGCTTCGCGAGCACCGGTGACCCACCCGAACCGGTGCCGCCACCCAGCCCTGCGACGATGAGAAACGCGTCGATCTCGTGAACCGGAACCTTGTCGACGGCGTTCTGTATCTCGTCGATATCCTCCTCTGCGATCTCGGCACCGAGTTCGTTGTCCGCACCGACACCGTGACCCTTTACTCGTGCCTGACCGATGAGTATGCGGTTCTCCTCGGGCACGTGATCGAGACCGAGCAGGTCTGCCTCCGCGGTGTTGACGGCGATCGCCGACCGGACAACACTGCTCCCAGTTGCCTGGTCGTGTTGTATGAACTTGTCGACGATCTTCCCGCCGGCCTGCCCGAACCCTATCATCGCTAGCTTCATAGCTATCTGTCCGGTCCTACACCCGCGAGGATTAAGTTCTTTCCCTAGACTCGGGGCTGGGCCGGTCCGAGTTGTCACCGCCGGCGAACGCCTGTCCCGGCCGCGACGGCTCCGGGACTGAGCTGGCCGTCTGCGAGTGACAGCCCCTCACAGGGGTCTCCCGCGAGCAGCAAGGCACCGTCGAGGTCGGCGTACGCGACGAGAGGCGCGAGGTGGGCCGCCCCCGCGATGGAGGCGCTCGTCTCGACCATACAGCCGAGCATCGTGTCGAGACCGTGTGCGTGTGCGGTCGCAATCTGGCGGCGAGCCGGGCGCAGACCGCCACACTTCATCAGTTTCACCACGACCACGTCGACCGCGTCGGCAACGGCCGGCACGTCGGCCGCGGTCACACAGGACTCATCTGCCGCGACGGGCATCGGCGCTCTCTCTGTGACTCTGGCCAGTCCCGCGACGTCGTCGGCAGGAACGGGCTGTTCCAGCAGTTCCACGTCCAGGTCGGCCAGCCAGGACAGCGCCTCGATTGCCTCGTCCGCGTGCCAGTCGCCGTTCGCGTCGACCCGGAGACGGGCCTCGGGCACGGCCTCGCGAACCGCCATCAGGCGTCTGCGGTCGTCGTCGGTGCCGAGTTTCACCTTCAGCACGGGATAGCCCGCCTCCCGCCAGTTACCGGCACGCTCTCCCATCCCCGCAGGGTCGTCGATGCCGACGGTCACCGACGTGACCGGCGCACGGCCAGAGTCGAGCCCCCACCTGCGGTACAGCGGTTCGCCGCGCTGTCTCGCCCGGAGGTCGTGGACCGCAACCGAGACAGCCGCCCGTGCCGCCGCCTCGTCCGGGGCGCGCTCGCGGAGTCGCGCCTCGAGGACCTGCCCCAGACCGGGGTCACCGACCGCCTCGGCGGCCGCGAGGAGAGCCGGCAGGGCCGCCGCGACGCTGTCACCGTCCTCGTCGTAGTACGCCGCCGGGGCCGCACCGCCGAGACCGACCCGTCCCGCGCTGTCGGTCACGGTCACGAGGTGGTTTGTCGTGCTGACGGTGCTGCCACGGGAGATCCGAAAGGCCCCGTCCAGGGCGAGTTCGACCCGTTCCGTCTCCGTCGCGACGATGTCACTCTCGGCCATCGGTCACAGGAACCGCTCGAACGGGCCGGCCTTTGCCCCGTCGAGCCGGTCGAACTGGTCGTCGCTGAGCGAGATGGTCGCCGCACGGAGGTTCTCTTCCAACTGCGAGACGGTGCGTGCGCCGACCAGCGGCGCGGTGATATCGGGATGGTGGCGGTGGTAGGCGAGTGCGACCTGCGCGGGCGTCGCGTCGACCTCCTCGGCGACTGCTTGGACCACGTCGAGGGTCTCGAAGTTCTCCGCTGTCAGGTACTGCTCCGCCCAGCGGTCCGAGTCCGAAGCCGTCGACTCGCCGGTGAGCCCGTCCTCGCGGGTGTACTTGCCGGTGAGAAACCCCTGGGCCAGCGGGCTCCAGGGAAACACCGCCAGCCCCTGTTCCCGACAGAACTCGAGGTACTCGCCCTCTATCTCGCGGTCGACCAGGTTGTGTCGGGGCTGTGTCAGGGTGAACGGCTCCCGGTCGTGCTGGCGAGCACGCTCGTTTGCCCGGGCGAGTCGCCAGGCGTTTGGTCTGAACGTCGACGCGCCGAGATAGTGTACCCGACCGCTCCGAACAAACTCGTCGAGCGTGGACATGAACTCCCGACCTGGGGTGTCCTCGTCCCAGCGGTGGATGTACAGGATGTCGAGGTAGTCAGTTCCCAGGCGGTCGAGTATCAGGCCGAGCTGGCGGCGAAGGTGTTTCCGGTTCAGGCCGTTCGCGTTCGGGTCGTTCTCGCGGGTCGGCCAGTACACCTTCGAGGCGATGACGAACTCAGAACGGTCCCGCTCGTCGAGCCACTCGCCGATCCAGCGTTCGCTCTCCCCGCCGCCGTAGATGTCTGCGGTGTCGATGAACCGACCACCGGCCGCCTCGTACGTCGACAGCAGGTCCCGGGCCGTCTCCCGGTCGGTTTCGAGGTTGCCGGCGGCGGTCTCCCGGCCGAACCGCCACGTTCCGAATGCGATCTCGCTGACCGACAGCCCCGTCTCACCCATCCGGACGGAGTCGAGTGTCAGATCCATACCCGGCCCGTACAACGGGCTCGGTCAAATGAGATTCGGAACGAACCTCGACCCGACCGGGGCTCCGGTGTCGTCGGGTGCGACCCGCACGCGGACGGAGAGACGGCTACGATGAACCACCTCCGGGACAACTGCTTCGAGAATCGGCGACTCTCGTCAGTTGCTCGCAGGCATCGCCCGCTCGCAGGTTCGTCTGACGGTGTCCACCGTTCACCACGGAGGACTGCGTTTTCAAAGACCCCGAGACACTCTCGGCGTATCTCTGTCGATTGCGCGAACCGGAGTGTGGCGATGAGAGTGCCCCCGGCACGACCGCGGCGGGCTCGACGGCAGTACCGTCGGCCGTCACCCCGGCCCCGGGCGATGCGAGTACTCTGCCCGGCGGTTCCGGGTGGCTCGAGCAATCGGCCCTGGTCTCGGATCACGGGGCCAACAGACCGCACACCCGGCACAGGTGACCGGGGAGTCCGAGTCAACAGACTGCACGCAGGCGATTGATACCGTCGATCTCGTCGATCACGTCGACAACAGCCGTCGGGACGAACTCCTCCCAGCCGTCGTCTGCGAGCATCAGGTCGCGGATCTCGGTTCCCTTTAGCTTGTCGCGGTCGTACATCTCGGTCTGTCGGACCTCGACACCGGCCTCGCGAAAGAGTCGCACCACGAGCGGGTTGTTCGCGTACGCGACATCGAACCACGGCGACATACTCTGGACGTGGCTGACCCAGACCGAGTTGCGTTCTAAGTCCTCCAGCGGCACCGCGTAGGTGGTCGTCGGGCGGGGTTCGAGTGTGTTCTGTATCATCATGATCCGCTCCCCGGCGGTGAACGGGTTGCGGGGTTCGTGCGAGACGTCGGCGCTACCGATGCCGAGCACCAGTTCGTCTACTTCCTCAACGATGTTGTCGACGACCTGCAGGTGACCGTGGTGAAACGGCTGGAACCGACCGATTAGGATGCCACGGGTGGTCCTCATCGTTGCGAAGGTGTAGGCGGTCAGCATTAAACCCCTGGAGTCAGCCCGGAGCAGTCGGTGGTCCGCACTGGTCACCGCGAAACGCCGAGTTCTCTCCTCTCAGGGCGGCTCTGCCGGGTTCTGGAGTCACCCCGACCATGTGAGACACACACGAGGGGGGAAAGTATATCAGTCGACAGCCCCTCCATTTGAGTAGAGAAACGGTCATATGAGCAACGACAACGACGCTTCGGAACCCGACCGGGACGCGCGCGACGCGTTCGAGTCGCCCGCCGACCCGCAGGAACCGTCCGGTGAGACGGACGGTCAGACCTCCGAGACGCGGTCAGAGACCCCGCCGGAGAGCCCGACACGAGACGGGCAGACAGGCCCGCAGTCCGGCCCCGACGAGGACGGCTTCGGCCGTCCCGAACGTGAGGACCGCGAGGAACAACCGGAGAACCTGCTGGACGAGGCGCTCGGACGGGACGTGGACGCGGACATGGAGGTCGACGAAGAGACCGCCGAGGACGATCTACTCGGCGGTCTCATGGTCGACTCCTCAGAGAGTATCGAGGTCCCGGACCGGTTAGTTGACCAGGTTATCGGACAGGATCACGCCCGCGAGATCGTGCTGAAAGCGGCGAAACAACGTCGACACGTCATGATGATCGGCTCGCCGGGAACCGGCAAGTCGATGCTGGCAAAGGCGATGAGCCAGCTCCTCCCAAAGGAGGAGCTACAGGACGTGCTCGTCTACCACAACCCCGACGACGGCAACGAGCCGAAGGTGCGGACCGTGCCCGCCGGAAAGGGTGACCAGATCGTCGATGCCCACAAGGAGGAGGCCCGCAAGCGCAACCAGATGCGGACCTTCATCATGTGGATTCTCATCATTCTGGTACTCGGCTACGCGCTGATTATCGCCCGCCAGATTCTGCTCGGCATCCTCGCAGCGGGTGTCGTGTACCTGGTGTTCCGGTACATGTCGCGTGGCAGTGACGCGATGGTGCCGAACCTGCTGGTCGACACCTCGGACCAGCAGACTGCCCCCTTCGAGGACGCCACCGGCGCACACGCCGGTGCACTGCTCGGCGACGTGCGTCACGACCCGTTCCAGTCGGGTGGCATGGAGACCCCTAGCCACGACCGTGTCGAGGCCGGGGCGATCCACAAGGCCAACAAGGGTGTGCTCTACGTCGACGAGATCAACACACTCGACATCCGCTCCCAGCAGAAGCTGATGACCGCCATCCAGGAGGGTGAGTTCTCCATCACGGGTCAGTCCGAACGCTCCTCGGGTGCGATGGTCCAGACCGAACCGGTGCCCTGTGACTTCGTCATGGTCGCCGCCGGAAACATGGACGCGATGGAGAACATGCACCCGGCGCTGCGCTCGCGAATAAAGGGCTACGGGTACGAGGTGTACATGGACGACACCATCGACGACACCCCAGAGATGCGCCGCAAGTACGCCCGGTTCGTGGCTCAGGAGGTCAAAAAGGACGGCCGTCTGCCACACTACACCCGCGAGGCGATGGAGGAGGTCATCCTAGAGGCCCAGCGCCGTGCCGGTCGAAAGGACCACCTCACGCTGGAGATGCGCGACCTCGGTGGACTCGTGCGTGTCGCCGGTGACATCGCTCGTGCAAGGGACGCCGACTTCACGACCCGCGAGGACGTGCTGGAGGCAAAGAGCCGGTCTAAGTCCATCGAACAGCAGTTGGCCGACGAGATGATCCAGCGCCGCCGCGAATACGAGATGCACCGCTCGGAGGGTGGCCTGGTCGGCCGGGTCAACGGGCTCGCCGTGATGGGTGAGGACTCGGGCATCATGCTACCCGTGATGGCCGAGATCGCGCCTGCACACGGTCCCGGCGAGGTCATCGCCACCGGACAGCTCCAGGAGATGGCAGAGGAGTCGGTACAGAACGTCTCGGCCATCATCAAGAAGTACTCCGACAAGAATCTCTCCGAGAAGGACATCCACATCCAGTTCTCGAACGACGGTATCGAGGTGGACGGCCCGTCGGCGTCGGTCACGATCGCCACGGCAGTCATCTCGGCGCTCGAGGATATCCCCGTCGCACAGAACGTGGCGATGTCGGGGTCGCTGTCGGTCCGGGGTGACGTGCTCCCGGTCGGGGGTATCACCCACAAGATAGAGTCGGCCGCGAAGTCCGGCTGTGACACGGTCATCATCCCGAAGGCGAACGAGCAAGACGTGATGATCGAAGACGAGTACGAGGAGCAGGTCGACGTCATCCCGGTCCGACACATCTCGGAGGTGCTAGAGGTCGCACTCGAGGGTGACACCGACAAGCAGTCGCTCATCGACCGTCTCAGGTCGATCACCGGGCACGCGCTCGACACCGATGTCGGCAGCGGTACGCCGACACCACAGTAACCCGTGCCCCAGTGGGGTGCGTTTCTCGCTGTTGTCGCTGTTCTCACGGGTCTGTTGTTGCTGCTCTCGCGCCAGTCACAGCGGTTTATCCGCGCGGCCGCCGAGGGCGAGTCGACGGGCCCCGAGAGCCGTCCGGTCGAGCGACGGTCGCTCTCGGACGGTGACGATGAGCAGGGCCCGGAGACGTCGCCCGAGGACAGTGAGTTGCTTCCGGGGATGTCGCCCGGCGAGGAGTTGTCGCCCGGCGAGGAGTTGTCGCCCGGCGAGACACAGACCGAACCCGGGGAACGGGCCGGTGCAGGTCCAGACGGCGGCTCACCCGGGGGAGTGGCGGTCCCGGAGCGGGTCGACGACGCAGGGTCGACACCGGGTGACCCGCGCTTGGAACCGACGAGTACGGTCCTGCTCGCGAACGTCGCCTCGACACAGGCACTGTTTGCCGGTGTCGTGCTCGCGGCGGCGTGGTACCTCTCGATTCCGCCGTCGGCGTTCGGTGCCACCCCGGTGACACTGCTCGACGCCGGTGTCGGGCTCGGGTTCGGTCTGGTGCTGTGGCTGGCAAACGAGCTCTCGACGACCGTCGCCGACACCGCCGGTGCGGCCCACGACGAGACCGTCCGGGGGTTGCTCGCACCGGGGTCGACGCGAGGGTGGGTCGGACTGCTCGTCGTGGTGTTGCCGCTGATTGCGTTCGCCGAGGAGCTACTGTTCCGGGCGGCGCTGATCGGCGTTCCCGCGGCCGGGTTCGACGTGTCGCCGTGGCCGCTCGCGGTCGTGGCCTCGCTCGCGTTCGCGCTCGGACACGGCGCACAGGGCCGGGTCGGGGTTGTCGTAACCGGTTTCCTCGGACTCGCGCTCGCGGGCGGCTACGTCCTCACCGGGAGTCTCCTCGTCGTTGTTCTCGCCCACTACGTCATCAACGCGATGGAGTTTTTGATCCACGAGCGACTCGGCGTCGGAAATATTGGTGAACTGATACGAAAGCGTGGCTCGGGCGGCTGAGAGAGCCGCCGAGTCCGCAACAAAATATTGATGACACTGCGTCGACTCCGTCCGACAGATGCGTGCCCAGATTCGGGAGCTGTTCGCAACGCGCCGGTCGGAGCGGCTGGCACTGCTGGTCGGGTTGTTGACCGGATTTCTCGGTGTGGCCCTCGCCGCAAACGAGCTACTCGACAGCCCACAACTGGACTATCACGCGTACTACTTCACCGGACGGGCAGTGCTCGACGGCAGGGAGTTCGTCGGGACGGCCATCCACGACGGGACTTTTCTGACAGTAAAGGAGTACGTCTACCCGCCCGTGACCGGCCCCGTGTTCGCCCCTTACGGTCTCTTTCCGCGGTGGGAGATGGGCTACGTCCTCAACATCGCGTTGCTCGCGGCCACGTTCTACGCGGTCGGTCGTATCACCATCCGGTACATCGAGCGTCACGGCGGCTCACTCGAGCGTGCCGACCGGATGCTGATTCTCGGGTTCACTCTGCTCTCCGGACACACAGTGTTGGGGCTGTACCGCGGGAACATCGACCCGATCATTCTCCTGTTGATCGTCGGTGGCTTTCTCGCCGTCGAACGGGGCCAGGAGACAACCGCTGGCACCCTCTGGGCGGTGGCCGCCCTGTTCAAGCTGTTTCCGGCGGTGCTCGGGCTCTGGCTGCTGTACCGGCGTGCCTACAAGGCGGTCGCGGCCGCTCTCGTGACCGGTGTCGGGGGGATGGCGGTCGGTGTCGCCGTCTTCGGTGTCGATGCCCACGTGAGGTTCTTCGACTTTCTGCTCAACGAGCGGAGCCGGCAGGGTGCATTCGAGGGTGGGCTCGACCCCGAGGTCACGTGGATCACGCTCCGCCGCCCGCTCTCACAGCTTCTCGCACTCTCGGGCAACCAGCTGATTCTGGTCTCGGCTGCGCTCATGGCACCGGTCGTCGCCTTTGCCTACTACGAGGCAGAGACCCCCCTGGACCGGACGGTGGCGTTTTTCGTGACGATGCTCGTCTTGCTCATCACGCTCGTGCCGTCGACGTTGAACTACGTTATCTACCTGTACTTCCCGCTCGTGGCTCTAGTCTATCTCGTCGAAGACCGCCGGACGAAGTCACTGCTGGTCGCCGGACTGGTGCTGGTTTCACTGCCACTTTATCCCCAGCACGTGGAGATGCTGGTGACGGCGACGCCGTTGCCGCCCGGGGCCGTCGACGCGATACTGGGTGTGGTCCGGGCGGTGCTGTCGTACGTGTCGATACCGCTGGTCGGGTTCCTGACGTTGCTCGCCGGCTGTCTCCGGTATCTCCGGCTCCCGGCACCCGACCGACGGCCGGCCGCCGACCCGGAGGCCGACGTCGACCCGGGGCCGTGAAACACACCGGTGACTCACCCGCGCAGTGAGGTAAACACACTCCGGGCGTGGTCGAGTAGCTGCCGGCGGCCACGGCTGGTCAGGGTGTGCCGGAGGTGGCGCTCGCCCGACTGGACGAGCCACAGTGTCTTGTGCAGTGTCGCGAGTCGGGGGTAATCACGCGGGAGTGCCCGGTGACGGCGATAGCCCGCCCGGAGTGCCGCCCGGAGGCTGGCACGCTCCTCGCGGCCGGGACGGAACCAGTCGACGAACCGCAACTCCGCTCGTGCGAGCGCGTACCCGGCGGTTGTGACGTGGGCGTTCCCCCAGTCGAGCAGGGCGGTGAGTTCACCGTCCTCGACCAGCAGGTTGCCGGGGTAGAGGTCGCCGTGTGTCAACACCGGCTGTGGGTCCGTCCAGCGCCGGCCCGGCATCCGTTGGAGCAGTTCGCGTGCCTTTCCCGGCACGTGCAGGCCACGGGGTGTGCAGATCCGCAGGTCGTCACCGGCTCGGCCGAGCCCTCCGGCCTGCTCGAACTGGTGGGTCGCGTGGAGCCGAGCAAGCGCCGAGCCAACGTCGCGGAGAAGCGCCTCCCGGACCGGGAGCCCGAGTCTGTCGAACGGTGTCGGTGTGGTGCCGTCGCGGAACTCGTAGACTGCCCACTGTCGGCCCGCCTCGGGGAGTCGGCCGGTTTCGAGCACCGTCGGGACCGGCAGGTCGGTCGTCCGGTCGACCAGGCGGACGACCGGCGGTTCGACGACCTCGCGGGTCCGGACACTCGAACCGCCGAACTTACACACCACGCGTCCGGGTGGCCCCGCGAGTGTCAGCAGGTACGTCTCGGCCATCCGCCCGGCTCCCGCCGGTTCGCACGACCGGACGTCACGGTCGAGTGCGGTCTCGACGACCCGCTCGACGGTCGGTGGCTGCATCGACCGCCTGGTAGGTAGGGGGCGGTCTAATCTCCGTCGGTCACGGGCACCGCGACCGCGGGGTCGGCACCAGACTCCGAGCCTGGAGTCGGCCGACGGTGACAAACCCAAAACAATATGCCCACATGGCCGCGACTACGGTGCAATGAGAGCCCAGCAGTTCCTAGAGTCCGAGTGGGACCACTGCATCGTGCTCGATGCCTGCC
The DNA here is from genome assembly GCA_028275025.1 of Halovenus sp. GTDB lineage: Archaea > Halobacteriota > Halobacteria > Halobacteriales > Haloarculaceae > Halovenus. The sequence continues at coordinate 3,439 of JAQCNM010000024.1, read as the reverse complement.
GGTACGACGTGTTCAGCGAGGTGTACGACGACTACGTCGACGGCACACTCGAGAAGCGCCGGTCGCCGGGGTCGTCGACCCCGGAGTGGGCCACACGGACCCTCACCGGAGAGCTCGACATAGCCTACTTCTCCGGGAACCCGTTTATAAACAGCCTCGGAATCCCACTGAACGAGCTCAAGTGGGGGGCGAGCTGTGACTACGAGTGGACGGCAACCGACCACCTGTCGACTGTTGTCGACGTCTGGCAGGAGGGCTGGGACGACTCGCTCGGGACTGTCCCGCCGGACAGTCTGGCGACGGCGTTTCACGAGTACGCCGATACCGTCGCGGGGCACGACCGGACGGTGCTGCACTACATGCAGCCCCACACGCCGTTTCTGGGCCACGGTGACGGGGGTAAACTCACGAAAATCCGGGAGGGAATCAGCAAGCAGGGTGCCGAGGAGACGAGCGACGACGGCGGTTCGGTGCTCGCCTCGGTGGGCGATCGGGTCCGGCCACTGGTCGAGTCGACACTCGAGGGGAGTTCGCTCGCACAGAAAGCCGGGGTGATGCTCGAACTCGACGCCGCCAGCGTGCTCAGCAACGGGACACGCGAGACGGTGATGCAGTACCACGAGGACAACCTGCGTATCGCGCTGGAGAGTGTCGCCGACCTGCTGGACGACCTCGACGGCGACGTCGTCATCACGGCCGACCACGGCGAGGCCTTTGGCGAACAGGGTGTCTGGGAACACCACATCGAGACTCACATTCCGCCGCTCGTCGAGGTGCCGTGGCTCGAGGTGGCGCGCTGACCGACCCTCCGACTGCCCGAGCACGAAACGGTACGCTTATACGCTCTCCGTTGGCATGTGGGGTATTGATGCGCGTCGCACATTACTTCGAGTTCGAGTCTGCTGTCAGCGGTGGCATCAGGGAGTCGGTGCGACACCAGCGACAGATGCTCGAGATGTCGGACATCGAGTACGTGACCGAACCGAGCCTCGACGTCGACGTGGTTCATCTCAACCTCATGGGGCCGCGGTCGGTGTACTGGGCGAAACGGGCTCGCAACCGGGATATCCCGGTGGTCATCCACACGCACGTGACCGCCGAGGACTTTGGTGACAGTTTCCGGCTCACGAACCTGCTCGCCGGGCCACTCCGCCCGTATCTCGAACGCGTCTACGGGTTCGGTGATTTACTCGTCTGTCCCTCGGCGTACAACCAGTCACTGATGAAGGGGTACACCGACACCGAGACGCGGGTGGTCTCGAACGGTGTCGACACGGGGAAACTCGAGGGGACCGAGCGGCTCCGCGAGGAGTATCTCGACCGGTACAATCTGTCCCCACCGGTCGTGTTCATGGTGGGACACGTCATAAAGCGAAAGGGGCTGGAGACGTTCGTCGAGACCGCACGCCGACTGCCGGAGCTCGATTTTGCCTGGTTCGGCCCGATCGACCGGTCACTAAAGGGACGCTCGACGAAGCGGCTGCTCGACACCGCGCCGGCGAACTGCACATTCACGGGCTACGTCGACGACATCCGCGGTGCGTACGCGGCCGGCGACATCTTCTTTTTTCCGACACACGAGGAAAACGAGGGGATCGCGATGCTCGAGGCGATGGTGACGGGAACACCGGTGGTTGTCCGGCCGATTGACACCTTCGAGTGGCTGGAGGACGGGACACACTGCCTGAAGACGACAGAGGGGTTCGACGCGACACTCGAACGGCTGAAAGACGAGAGCCTGCGGGCCAAGCTGGGGGAGAACGCGGCCGCGCTCGGTGCCGAGTTCGGGCTGTCGAACGTGGCGAACCAGCTCACAGACTGTTACACCGAGGTCACAGCATGAAGATAGGATTCTTTACAGACGGGTACTTTCCGACGATCGACGGCGTCGCATACACGGTCAGACTCTGGCGAAACCGACTCGAGAAGGCCGGCCACGAGGTCTGGATTCTCTACCCGGACGCCGACTACGAGCCCGGCGCCCGCGAGATTCCGATCAAGTCGCTTCCGAACCCGTTCTACCCGGGCTACCGGTTCGGGCTGGCCAAGCGGCCCTCGAAACTGCCGGCGTTCGATATCGTCCACGCACACAGTCCGGGGATGATCGGCCTGCTCGGGCTGTACTACGCGAGACGCGAGGACGTACCGTCGGTGTACACACACCACACACCCATCGAGGAGTACTTCGACCAGAGTATCGACTCACAGACAATCGCGAACGTGCTGAAGAAGCTGTACGTTCCGACCGAGACGAGTGTACTCCGACGGTTCGACACCGTGACCGTCTCGACCGACCGGATGGACCGCACCGTCGAGTCGGTGAAACTCCCGGTCGGTGTCGACACCGAGTTCTTCAGGCCACGCGAGCTGTCGGCCGCCGAGAACCAGACACTCGTCGGCTACAGCGGCCGAATCAGCATGGAGAAAAACGTCGGCGAGATACTCGCGGTAGCCGAGCGGCTGTCGGCCTGTGAGTTTATGATAGTCGGGGAGGGACCTCGACGCCCGGCACTCGAGGCGCGTGCACCCGACAACGTGACCTTTCGTGACTTTCTCCCCCGCGAACAGCTCCCCGGGTTCTACTCGGCACTCGACGCGTTCGTGACAGCATCCACGGCCGACACGCTCGGCCTGTCGACACTCGAGGCAAACGCCTGCGGGACACCCGTTGCGGCCGCCGACGTGTCACCCTTTACCGAGACAATCGGGGCAGACAACGGCGCCCGGTTCGAGTACGGTGACACGACCGGGATGGCACGGGCGATCGACCGGTGTCTCTCGGAGGAGTGGGACACACGCAACGCGGTCAGGGAGTTCTCGGTCGGACGGACAGTCCGGAATCTGGAGACGATCTACCGGGAACTGCAGTCCGAGCCAGCCCCCACGAACAAGCACATCAGGGCCAAGATAAAGCAAAATCCCCGTCTGTAGCGTAGTCAGGTAGCAAGGGATTAGCCCCCGGCCGGCGAAACAGCGGTATGAACCCTGCCCGCGTCGACCTGTTTGCGGACCTGTCGTACGGACTTTTGCTCCTGGCCGCTGTCGGTGTCGTACTGTTCACCGACCAGACTGCGGTCGGACTCGCGTTTGTCGTTGGAGTGTTGCTCTCGTATCTCGTCCACATCGCCTGGAAGATGAGCCGGTTCGACCCCGAGTGGATGACCCGCGTCGAGGCGGCCGTCGAAGAGTCGGTCAACCGACAGGTCGAAACCACCGTCGAGGAGTCCGTCGAGCGGACTGTCGACGAGCGGGTCGAGGCCACCGTCGAGGAGTCCGTCGAACGAACTGTCGACGAGCGGGTCGAGGCCACCGTCGAGGAGTCCGTCGAACGAACCGTGGGAGAAGAGGTCGAGGGGGCCGTCGAGAGCTCGGTGGCCCGGGCTGTCGACGAACAGGTGGAGGCCACCGTGGAGGGTACTGTCGCGGGAACTGTCGAGGA